>JAJTGU010000076.1 GCA_021297985.1 Rubrivivax sp. | reverse complement strand
GGGTCGAGCGTGTAGGTCGGCGGCAGCACGCGCGTCGGCTTGGCAATGACGCCGAACTGCGCCTGCACCGTGGCCAACACCGCCGCAGGCTCGAAGCGCCCGGCGACGATCAGCGTGGCGTTGTCGGGCTGGTAGTGCAGGCGGTAGAACGCCTGCAGGCGCTCGATCGAGACGTTTTCGACGTCGGCGCGTGCGCCGATGGTGTCGCGTCCGTAGGCGTGCCAGTCGTACATGCTGCCCAGCAGGCGCTGGAACAGGATGCCGCCGGGGTTGTTCTCCCCCATCTCCATCTCGTTGCGCACGACGGTCATCTCGGTGT
The DNA here is from genome assembly GCA_021297985.1 of Rubrivivax sp. Taxonomy (GTDB): domain Bacteria; phylum Pseudomonadota; class Gammaproteobacteria; order Burkholderiales; family Burkholderiaceae_C; genus Rubrivivax. The sequence continues at coordinate 18,087 of JAJTGU010000076.1, read as the reverse complement.
CGAGGTCGCTTCGGGCGATGAAGCTGTTGACCATCGCGTCGGCCAGCCAGCCGAGGTACCAGCGCAGGTTGTCGTCGTTGGCGGCGAAGCTGGCGAAGTAGTTGGTCCGGTCGACCCAGGTGCTGCCGTTGGCGCGCAGGCCACGCTTGGTGAACTCGCTCCAGACGTTCTTGTGCGTCGGCGTGCCCTTGAAGATCAGGTGCTCCAGCAGGTGGGCCATGCCGGTCTCGCCGTAGTTCTCGTGCCGCGAGCCGACGTGCACGGTCAGGTTCACGGTTGTCGACGGCTTGGAGCTGTCGGGCACCAGCAGCACGCGCAGGCCGTTGGCCAGCCGGTACTCGGAGATGCCTTCGACGGTCGCACCGGCGGTCACGCCGGCGGGCAAAGCGGCAGTCGCTTGTGGCTGAGCCGTCGCCAAGACCGGGACTGTCGCCATCCAGGCGCCGAAGGTGACCGCGGCGGCAGCGCGGCGGAGTGCAGACAGGGTCGTCGTGGGCATGGTCATTCGGGTGCAAAAGCAACATCGATGCGGCCAGTGTAGGGGCCGGCACCCCTTCATTCACGGGGGCAGGGCCGTTTGCACCGACCGGGTGTCACGGCGTGTTCATGGCCGGTGCCGATGATCGGCCGTTGGTTTTCATCCCCACCGACCCGAAGGACATCCCGTGATCCAGAACCTGCTTGCCGGCGCCGCGCTGGCCCTGATCTCCGCCACCCTGCCAGCCCATGCGGTGGTGCTGGTGCAGTGGAACTTCAATTCGGTCGTCGCCGACGGCAACACCAGCACCGGCACGACGGCGCCGAGCTTCGGTGTCGGCACCGCCGCGCTGCAGGGCACGACGGCGAGCTTCGCTACCGGCAGCCCGACCGACACCCCGGTGGACAACTCGGGCTGGAACACCACCGGCTATCCCGCCCAGGGCACGGCCGACAAGACCGAAGGCGCGGCCTTCTTCTTCAGCACCGCGGGCTTCACGAACGTCCAGTTCAATTGGGAGCAACGCCACAGCAACACGTCGTCGAAGTACGCCCAGGTCCAGTACACGCTCAACGGCGGCGCCGCCTGGGCCGACGCCCCGATCGGCCTTTTCCTGGCCATTGGCGGCGACACCTGGCACTCGCGCAGCATCGACCTGACCGGAGTTGCTGGCGCCGACGACAACGCCAACTTCGGCGTGCGCGTGGTCTCGACCTTCCGCCCTGGCACGATGGCCTACGACCCCTCCAACCCGGGCAGCACCTACGGCGGCAACGGCACCTGGCGTTTCGACGGTGTCGTGGCCAGCGCAGCGCCGATCCCCGAGCCGGGCACCTACGCGATGCTGCTGGCCGGTCTGGCCGCGGTCGCCTTCGTCGCACGACGCCGCGGCTGACGCAGACGCAACCCGGCACGCCTGTCGACCCCGTGAACAGAGGGGTCGCGGCGCTGCCGGACCGCCCGGCAAAGGCAAGTCGCGTGTCACAGTGATGTCACGGTTGCCGACGCAGCCGAGCCCTCATCGCCAAACCCCAGGAGCCCTCCATGCATTCGACCCGAATCGCCATCGCCAGCCTTGCCAGTCTGGTCTTCGCTGCCGCCGCTCAGGCTGCGCCCATTGCGCTGAACTCGCCCGCCGCCACCTACAGCCAGAGTTTCGATTCGCTGGCGGCTTCCGGCACCAACCCCTGGGCCAACGACAGCACGCTCAACGGCTGGTCGCTGTTCACTTTCGGCGGTTCCGCCCCGGCGACGATCATCGCCAGCAACGGCGGCAGCAATTCGGGCTCGTTCACCAGCTACGGCGCCAACGGCGACAGCGAGCGCGCACTTGGCGCCCTGGGCTCCGGTGGCAGCTACTTCGGCTCCCCGGCGTCGAACACGGTGGCCGGCTACATCGCCGTCGCACTGCAGAACACGAGCAATGTCGCGTTCGACAGCGTCACCGTGGGCTTCGACGGTGAGCAATGGCGCAACGGCGGCAACACCACCGCCCAGACGATGGTGATGGAGTACGGCTACGGCGCAAGCTTTGCCGGCGTCACGACCTGGACAGCCACCGGCTTCGACTGGACTTCGCCGGTGACCGGCAGCACAGCGGCCGCTGTGGTGGGCAATACGGCCGGCCTGGTGAGCGGTGTCGGCGGCACTCTGGCCACGGCCTGGGTCCCGGGCGACACGCTGTGGCTGCGCTGGATCGAGCGTAACGACACCGGCAACGACCACGGCCTGGCGATCGACAACTTCCAGGTCAGCGTGACCGCGATTCCAGAACCCGGCACGGTGGCGCTGCTGCTCGCCGGCCTGGCAGGCGTCGGCTTTGTCGTCCGCCGCCGCCGCGTCTGATCGCCCAACCCGACAGAACTCCACGCCATGAAAACCCACTTCTTCAAGCCCACGGCCGCCGCCGTGCTGGCCTTGCTGGCGGCCACGGCCGCGCAGGCCCAGCTGATCGGCGACCTCCAGGGCTCCCGCCACCTCTCGACCTTCAACAACGTCAGCGTCACCAACATCGCCGGCATCGTCACGGCGGTCGACGGCAACGGCTTCTGGTTCCAGGACAGCGGCGACGGCAATGCCGTCACCTCGGATGCCATCTACGTCTTCCGCGGCGGCAGCGGCACCAAGCCCGCCGTCGGCGACGCGGTCCGCGTCAACGGCCGGGTGCAGGAGTTCCGCCCCGGCAACACCGCGACCAATCTGACGACGACGCAGATCAACGCCACCGCCAGCTTCAGCGGCAGCTGGACGCGCACGTCGGGCGGCAATGCGCTGCCAGCGGCGGTGGTCCTCGGCACCGGCGGGCTGTTTGCGCCGGGCGCGATCGCCGGCCATGTCGGCAACGTCGAGTCCGCCGGCTACAGCCTGCAGCCGACGCTGTACAGCATGGACTTCTACGAGAGCCTCGAAGGCATGCGCGTGACGGTGCCGCAGGCGACCTCGGTGGCAGCACGCAACAGCTTCGGCGAGATCGCGCTGATGCCGACCTCGCAGCTCAACGCGCCGGGCTTCGTCAATTCGCCACGCGGCGCTGCAGTGCTGAACGGGGTGCACTTCAACGGCCAGAAGCTGTACATCGACGACCGCATCGCGGCCACTCCGGTGGTCAACAGCGGCGCCCGCCTGGACAACGTCGTCGGCGTGATGGACTTCAGCTTCGGCAACCCCAAGCTGTACGTGACGCAGGCGCCGACCGTGGTCTCCAACAACCTGCAGAAGGAGGTCGCGGCGCCACTGGTCCAGGGCCAGCTCGGCATCGGCAGCTACAACGTCGAGAACCTGGGTGGCAACGCGACCCAGGCGCGCATCGACGCGGTGGCCGGGCAGATCGCGGTCAACATGGCCGCACCGCACATCGTCAGCCTGCAGGAGATCCAGGACAACAACGGCGCCACCAACGACGGCACCGTTGCCGCCGACGTGACGCTGTCGCGCCTGGCTGCGGCCGTCAATGCGCAGGCTCCGGGACGCAACTACACCTGGCTGAACGTCAACCCGCAGAACCTGGCCGATGGCGGCCAGCCCGGCGGCAACATCCGCCAGGCCTTCCTGTACGACAGCAACCGGGTCAGCTTCTCGGGCGTGATCGGTGGTGCGATGGACGCGATCAGCCCGATCGCGGCGCCGGGTGGCGGTGTCGCGTTCAACCTTGGGGCCGGCCGAGTCGACCCGGGCAACGCGGCCTTCACCAACAGCCGCAAGCCGTTGGTCACCGAGTTCACGGTCGACGGCGTGCAGCTGATCGTGATCGCCAACCACTTCAACAGCAAGGGCGGCGACGAGCCGCTGTACCAGCCCGACCAGCCGCCCGACCGGCCGAGCGAAGTGCAGCGCCTGGCTCAGGCCAATGCGCTGGGCAGCTTTGTCGCCAGCGTGCTGGCGATCAACCCGAACGCCAACATCGTGTTGACCGGCGACCTGAACGACTTCCAGTTCGCCGACACGCTGGCGCCGCTGACGGCGGCCGGGCTGACCAACCTGATGAGCCTTCTGCCCGCCGGCGAGCGCTACACCTACAACTTCGACGGCAACGCCCAGGCGCTGGACCACATGTTCGTCAGCCCCAACCTGCTGAACAAGGCGGGCTGGGCCTTCGACGTGATCCACGCCAACAGCGAGTTCATCGACCAGGTGTCGGACCACGATCCGCTGCTGCTGCGCCTGGCCATGGTGCCGGCGCCGGTGCCCGAGCCCAAGGCCATCGCGCTGATGCTGGCCGGTCTGTTCGCGGTCGGCTTCATCGCCCGCCGGCGCCGGGGCTGATCGCCCCACGCCGGCCCGGGCGGCCCGGACTGCCGGCGGCGCGGGCACACTGTCGGGATTCGCATCCCGACCGGGCCCGCGCCATGAACTCCCTGAACGACCTGCCGACCCCTGCCGCGCTGCTGGACCGGGCGCGGCTCGAAGCCAACATCGCGCGCATGCAGCGCCGCGCCGACGCGCTCGGCGTCGCATTGCGGCCGCACGTCAAGACCGCCAAGTGCGTCGAGGTCGCGACGCTGCAGCGCGCCGCCGGCGCACGTGGCATCACGGTGTCGACTCTGAAGGAGGCCGAGGCGTTTTTTGCTGCCGGCTTCGACGACATCCTCTACGCCGTCGCACTGCCACCGAACAAGGTCGACGCCGCGCTGGCCCTGGTCCGTGCCGGTTGTGCGCTGCGCGTGGTCGTCGACTCTCTGGCGGCAGCGCAGGCGCTGGTGGCGCTGGCACGGGGGGCGCGGCAGCGGCTGTCGGTGATGATCGAGATCGACTCCGACGGTCACCGGGCCGGCGTCGCCGCAGAGTCCGAGGCCTTGATCGCCATCGGTCACCACCTGCACGACGGCGGGATGGACCTGTGCGGCGTGATGACACACGCCGGGTCCAGCTACGACTGCACCAGCCCGCAGGCGCTGGTGGCGATGGCCGAACAGGAGCGGGCCCGCACCGTGCGTGCCGCCGAGCGCCTGCGCGCGGCCGGCCTGCCCTGCCCGGTGGTGAGCGTGGGCTCCACACCCACCGCACTGGCAGCCGGACACCTGGCCGGCGTGACCGAGCTGCGCGCCGGCGTGTACGCGTTTTTCGACCTCGTGATGACGGGTGTCGGTGGCCATGGCGTCTGCGGCCTGGCCGACATCGCGATGTCGGTGCTGACCAGCGTCATCGGCCACCAGGCCGACAAGGGCTGGATCCTGGTCGACGCCGGCTGGATGGCGATGAGCCGCGACCGCGGCACCCAGGCCCAGGCGGTCGACTGGGGCTACGGCGCAGTCTGTGCCGCCGACGGCACGCCGCTGCCCGGCCTGGTGCTGCGCGGCGCCAACCAGGAACACGGCATCGTGCACGCCGAAGGCGAAGCCGCCTGCGATCCGGACACGTTGATGATGCGTTATCCGGTGGGCAGCCTGCTGCGCATCCTGCCCAACCACGCCTGCGCCACCGCGGCGCAGCACGACAGCTACCGCATCGTCGACGGCGACCGGGTCACGGCCCGCTGGGCACGTTTCGGCGGCTGGTGAGCGGCGGATCGCTTCACCGCCAGGGCCGGAGCCTGAGCCGTGGACAAGATCGCCTGGGTGCTGCTGCCGCTGGTGGTCGTGGTCGGAGTGCTGGCCGTGCTGGCCTGGCGTGGCCGCCTGCCCCCGCGGCACACGCTGAACGTCTGGTTCAGCCTGCTGTTGATGCTGTACCTGCTGGGCACCGCGGGCCTGGGCATCTTCTGGGTCGCCAACCAGCACCTGCCGGTGTTCGACTGGCACTACCTGTTCGGCTACGCCACGGTGCTGCTGCTGTGCGTGCACCTGGCCTTCAACCTGCGCATCGTCGTGCAGCACTTCAGGCGCCGGCGACGCGAGCCCGGCGTGCCGCGGGCCGTTGTGGCCGGCGTGGTGCCGGGAGTTCTGCCCGGTCGACGGCCGGCGATCAGCGCACTGGGCCTGCTCGGTGCCGGGGCGGCGCTGGGCGGCGCGTTCTGGCTCGGCCTGCGCCACGGCCGTACCGAGTTGCGCATCGAGGCCGGGTCGGCCACGGGAAGCGCCAGCAGACACGACACGGCGCTGGCGCTGATCGAGCAGTTCCACGAGTTTTCGGCGCACTCGCGGCTGGGCGTGTTCCGCCGCGCACCCGGCACCGACTGGGGCGACCCGCCGGCGCCGTTCAAGACCTACCCCGGCCGACCGCGCGTCGCCTTGCCCGCGGCCTGGCGCCGCGAGGCCGATGCCACCGCGTCCGACGGCCAGGCGCTGGCGACGCTGTTGTGGATGGTGGCCGGCGTCAGCGAGCAGCGCGGACCCATCGCGTTCCGCACCTCGCCGTCGTCCGGCGCGCTGTTCTCCACCGAGCTCTATCTGCACGCGATGTCGCTCGACGGCATCGCCCCCGGGCTGTGGCACTACGACGCCCGCGGCCACGGCCTGGAGTCGCTGCCTGGCGCTGCGCCGACGATCGCGCAAACGATCACGCAAACGATCGCGCCGCCACCGGGTGCGCGGGCCGCGATCATCGCGACGGCGGTCTTCCGGCGCAGCGGCCACAAGTACCGCGACCGCAGCTACCGCTACGTACTCGCCGACCTGGGCCATGCCCTGGAGAACCTGCGTGTGGTCGCACAGGCGCTGGGCCTGGCGGTCCGCTTCGAAGCCGCGTTCGACGACGCCCCGTGGAGCCACGCGCTGGCGCTCGATGCCGCTGAAGAAGGGGTCTTGATGCTGGCCTGGTTGCTGCCGGGCGATGCCCAGGCAACGGCCCTGACCGAAGCACCACGCGAGGCCCATCCGCGGTGGACCCTGCCGCTGCCACAGGACGGGGCGCCGCTGGGCGTCACCGATGCCGTGCACCGCGCCACGTCGCTGCGCAGCGCGCCGGATGACGCGCAATCCAAGCCCACGTCGGTGAGCGCGGCGGTCTCGCCGATGGCGTCACGCCACTCGGTGTTGCTGCCGCAGGCTCCGATGGCGCCCTTCGACGTGCTGGCGACGCTGGCCACGCGACGCTCCCAGCGCCGCTACCGACGCGACGCGATGTCACTGCCGGCCCTCGCGGCTCTGCTGGCGGCGATGGTGGCGCCGGTGCCGGTGCTGTCGGGCGCGGTGCGCATCCACCTCGTCGCGCATGCCGTGACCGGCCTGGCCGCAGGCGCCTGGCGCTACGAGTCAGCGACCCAGCGGCTGCACGCCCACGGCGAGCCGATCGCCGACCGCGACGTGCCGGCCCTGCGCCGCCGCTCGCGCGCCGCCGGGCTGGATCAGGACACGATCGGCGACGCCGCCGTGGTGGTCGTGCTCGCCATCGACCGTGCTGCGTTTGCCGCCGACCCCGCCGGCCCGGCCCGCGGCTACCGCCACGCCTTTCTTGAGGTCGGTCGGGTCGGCGAGCGCCTGTACCTCGCGGCCCCGACGCTGGGCCTGGGCGTCTGCGCCGTCGGCGCGTTCTACGACGACGAGGCCGCGGCGCTGGTCGGTGTCGACCCGGCGAAGGAATGGGTGCTGCACTTCGCTTCGGTGGGTCCGGTCTGATTCCGTCACGGGGCCGCGCAGACATGCGGCCAGAATGGACCGAGAACCGAGAACCGAGGAAGGCTAGGCAATGGCTCGATTTCGTTCCTTGGGCCATGCACTGGCCCACGCCTGGGTGTTGGCAGGCGCCTTGGGGTTGGCCAGCGCGTCGGCGCAGGCTGCCCGCGTCGCCAGCGTCACGCCACAAGGCGAGGTGCCGCTGGTGCGCCAGGTGGTCGTTCGCTTCGACCGGGCCGTGGTGCCGGCGGGCGACCCGCGGCGGCCGGCGCCGTTTGCGCTGCGCTGCGGCGGCCAGGCGCAGGCCGGCGATGCCCGCTGGTCCGACGAGCGGACCTGGCTCGTCGACCTGCGCGAGCCCATTGCCGCCGGCCAGCGCTGCAGCCTCGTCGCCGAACCGGGCTTCCAGCCGCTGGGCGGGCCGCTGGAAGGCAGCACCGAATTCGGCTTTGCCGTGGCCGGCCCCGCGGTCGTGCAGGTCCAGCCCTGGGAGGGCGCGCAGATCGAGGAGGACCAGCACTTCCTGCTGCGCCTGACCGGCGCTGCCGATGCCGCCAGCGTGCAGCGCCATGCCAGCTGCGAGATCGAAGGCCTGGCCGAGCGGGTGCCGGTGCGCGTGGTCGATGGCGCCGAGCGACAGGCGGTGCTGAACCAGCGGCGCATCGTGCGCCAGCCCGAGCGCTGGCTGCTGCTGGCCTGCACCCGACCCTTGCCGGCAGAGGCCGGCGTGCGCCTGGTCTGGGGGGCTGGCATCGCGGCGGCCGGACGCAGCGGCAAGGACGCCGTGCTGTCGCGCGACGCCCAACGCTTCGAGTTCCGGGTGCGCAGCCGCTTCCAGGCCGAGTTCAGCTGCGAGCGCGAGCGCGCGCAGGCGCCTTGCATGCCGTTGTCGCCGCTGCGGCTGCGCTTCTCGGCCCCGGTGCCCAAGACGCTGGCCTTGCAGGCCCGGCTGGAGCGGCTGGACGCCGTGGCTGCGTCCGGCCCACCCGGCGCAACGTTCAGCCCGAAGGCCGACGACGACAGCCAGGACACCACGACCGAATTGCGCTTTGCCGCACCGAACCCCGAGAACGCCCGGCTGCGTCTGACGCTGCCACCCGCGCTGCGCGACACCTCGGGCCGCGCGCTGGCCAACGCGGCGAGCTTCCCGCTCGAGGTCGCCACCGGTGCCATGCCACCCCTGGCCAAGTTTGCCGCGGCACCCTTTGGCATCGTCGAGGCCTCGTCGCGTGCCGACGAGCCGGCGCTGCTGCCGATGACGCTGCGCCATGTCCAGGCCGAACTGCCGGACGCACGCAGCAGCGGCCAGCTCACGATCAAGCGGCTCGATGCCAGCGCCACCGACGCCGAGCTGCTGCGGTGGCTGTCCAAGGTCGAACGCCACCACGAGCGCCAGGTCCGCGCCCGCGACGCGGGGCTGCCGCAGGACCAGTGGACCACCGTCGAGACCGTGACCGATGGCCAGGGACGCAAACGCCAGGTCAAGCGCGAGCGCTGGCTGGCCACGCGCGAGGTGTCGCTGCTGGCCGGCGAAGCCGGTGTCCGGACGAGCGCGCTGCCGCAGATCGTCGGCAGCGCTCCGCGGGCGACCGAGGTGATCGGCATCCCGCTGCCAGAGCGCGGCTACCACGTCGTCGAGCTGCGCTCGCAGATCCTCGGCAGTGCGCTGCTGGAAAGCCGGGCGCCGATGTTCGTGCGTGCCGGCGTGCTGGTGACCAACCTCGCGGTGCACTTCAAGCGCGGTGCCACCAACAGCCTGGTCTGGGTGACGACGCTGGACCGCGGCCGACCGGTGGCGGGTGCGCAGCTCGCCGTCAACGACTGCAAGGGCCAGCCGCTGTGGACCGGCAGCAGCGACGCCAACGGCCTGGCACGCGTCGAGCGCAGCCTGCCCGACGAGCAGGACGCGTCGTGCCTGAGCGAACATGGCCTGATGGTCTCGGCTCGCCTGGCCGGCGACGTCGCGCTGGTGTTCAGCCGCTGGAACGCCGGCATCGAACCCTGGCGCTTTGCCCTGCCCTACGAGCGACCCGACGGCAACGCCGGCACGGACACGCTGAACGCCCACACCGTGTTCGACCGGACCCTGCTGCGCACGGGTGAGACCGTCGGCATGAAGCACTTCGTGCGCCGCGCCACGCCGAAGGGCCTGGCACTGGCCGGGCGCGAGGAGCTGCCGAGCGAAGTCGTCATCACCCATGTCGGCAGCGGCCGGCAGACGGTGCTGCCGCTGGCCTGGCCGCGGGGCGCGCGCAGCACCGAGTCGAGCTGGACCGTGCCGCCCGCCGCCGCACTGGGGCGCTACGACGTGGAACTGCGCAACCCGCAGCGGTCGCTGGCCAGCGGCAGCCTGCGTGTCGAGGCCTTCCGCGTGCCGCTGCTCGACGCCCGCCTGGCAGGCCCCCAAGGCCCGCAGTTCGCGCCGACCGAGCTGACGCTGGCGGCGCAGGTCAATGCGATGGCCGGCGGGCCGATGGCCCAGCAGGCGCTGAGCCTTTCGGCGCTGCTGCGACCCCGAGCCCTTCAGTTTGCAGGTTACGAAGAGTTCCGGTTCGATGCCCCCGGTGGTGCCGAGGCCGGCGGCGGCGACCCCGACATGGCTGACGACAGCCCGCGCAGCGCACCCGGCGAACGCCTGATCGCCCAGGCACTGCCCGGCCGAACCGATGCCCAGGGCGCGGCGCGCTTCGTCCTCAAGGACCTGAAGCCGCAGCGCCCCGGCCCGCACGAGGTGCTGGCCGAGCTGAGCTTTGCCGACCCGAACGGCGAGACACAGACCGTGCAGCAGCGCGTCGCGCTGTGGCCGGCGGCGCTGGTGCTGGGCCTGCGCACCCAAAGCTGGGCGCTGGTGCGCGGGCGGGCGCAGTTCCAGGTCGTGGTGCTCGACACCGCGGGCAAGCCGCAGCCGGGCCGCAAGGTCGAGGTCACCGGCCTTCAGCACCGCACGCTGGCCACGCGCAAGCGCATCGTCGGCGGCTTCTATGCCTACGACCAGACCCGCGAGAGCAAGCCGCTGGGGTCGCTGTGCAGCGGCAAGACCGACGCGAGCGGGCTGCTCGCGTGCGACGTGGCACTGGACGGCAAGGCCGCCAGCGGCGAGGTGGAGTTTGTCGCCCGTGCACAGGACGATGCGGGTCGCGCCGCCGAGGCGGCGAGCACGCTGTGGGTGGCGGGCGACGGTGATGGCGACTGGTTTGCCCAGGGCAACGACGACCGCATCGACCTGCTGCCCGAGAAGCGCGAGCTCGAACCCGGCCAGAGCGCACGGTTGCAAGTCCGCATGCCCTACCGCGAGGCGACGGCGCTCGTGACCGTGGAACGGGAAGGCGTCATCGACAGTCGCGTCGTCGTGTTGCGCGGGCGCGAGCCGGTCGTCGAAGTGCCGATCCCGGCACCCCGTGGCGACCAGGTCTCGGGCTGGTCGCCCAACGTCGTGGTGTCGCTGCTCGTGCTGCGCGGCCGCCTGCGCGAGGCCCCGTGGTGGAGCTTCTTCCGCTGGGGCTGGCGCGAGCCCGGCGAGTGGTGGCGGGCCTTCCGCTACGAGGGGCAGGACTGGCGCGCCCCGACGGCGACCGTCGACCTCGCCCGGCCCAGCCACAAGATCGGTGCCGTGGCGCTGAAGATCGGCCGCGCCGAGCACCGGCTCGACGTGGTGGTGACGCCCGAGCGCAGCCAGTACCGCGTGCGCGAAACGGTGCGCACCACCGTCAAGGTCACGTCGCTCGGCAAGCCGCTGGCCGGCACGGAGGTGGCGTTTGCCGCCATCGACGATGGCCTGCTGGCCCTGGCGCCCAACGGGTCGTGGGACCTGCTCGAGGCGATGCTGCCCGAGCGGCCCTGGCGCATCGAGACCGCCACCGCGCTGGGCGAGGTCATCGGCCGCCGGCACTACGGACGCAAGGCGCTGCCACCGGGCGGCGGCGGTGGCCGCGGCGGCACGCGCGAGCTGTTCGACACCCGGCTGCTGTGGCGGGCCCACGTGGTGCTCGACGCCAACGGCGAGGCCCGCATCGACGTGCCGCTGAACGACTCGCTGACGCGCTTCCGGCTGGTCGCGGTGGCCGACGCCGGTGGCGACCGGTTCGGCACCGGCAGCGCCAGCGTGACCGTGTCGCAGGACCTGCAGATGCTGCCCGGCCTGCCGCCGCTGGCACGCGAGGGCGACCGCTTCGATGCCGGCTTCACGCTGCGCAACACCACGGCCCGCGCGATGACGGTGCAGGCCACGCTGGCCGGCGACGCGCGCAGTGGCGTGGGTGCCATGCCGATGCCCAGGCCTGAACCGCAGACCGTGGCCCTGGCCCCCGGTGCGGCGCAGGAAGTGCGCTGGAGCGTGACGGTACCGATGGGGGCCGAGCGCATCGAATGGACGGCTGCGGTGCAAGAGCAAGGCGGCGCCGCCCGCGACGCCGTCAAGCTGCAGCAGGCGGTGCAGCCGGTGGTGCCGGTGCGGGCGTGGCAAGGCCAGCTGGTGGCGCTGGCTTCGGGCGTGCCGGTACCGGTCGCGCCACCCGCCGGCGCCCTGCCCGACCGGGGTGGCCTGGGCGTGGGCCTGCAGGCGCGGCTCGGTGCCGACCTGCCCGGCCTGCGCCGCTGGTTCGAGCAGTACCCCTACCGCTGCCTGGAGCAGCGCAGCGCACGCGCCATCGGCCTGCGCGACAAGGCGATGTGGGCCGAGCTGGGTGATCAGGTCGGCACCTACCTGGATGCCGATGGCCTGGCGAGCTACTTCCCGGTGCGCGCCGAAGACGAGCCGCGGGGCAGCGACCGCCTGACCGCCCACCTGCTGGCGGTGGCGCACGAGGCCGGCTGGGCCTGGCCCGAGCCCGCGCGCGAGGCGATGCTGCGCGGCCTGCAGGCCTTTGTCGAAGGGCGGCTCGAACGCCGCTTCGAGGCCCCGCGCCAGGACCGCGACATGCGCCGGCTGGCGGCGCTGGAGGCCCTGGCCCGCCACGGCCGGGCCGACGTCCGCTGGCTGGCCACCGTCGACTGGGCACCGGGCACGGTGGCGAACTGGCCGACCTCCGCGCTGCTCGAGGCCTGGAGCCTGCTGCAACGCCTGCCGAGCACGCCCGAAGTCGCGGCCCGGCTGGCCGCGGTGCAGCAGCAGGTGCGCGGCCGGCTGGTGCTGGGCGGCAGCACGCTGCGCTTTGCCACCGAGGACAGCGACGCCTGGTGGTGGCTGATGGACGGCCCGGACGGCAATGCCGCGCGGCTGCTGCTGGCGGCCGTGGCGACGCCCGCCTGGCACGACGACGTGCCCAGGATCGTCACCGGCGCGCTGGCCCGCCAGCAAGGCGGCGCCTGGAACACCACGGTCGCCAACGTCTGGGGCGTGCTGGCGCTGGAGCGCTTCAGCGCCCGCTTCGAGGCCCGGCCACCCACCGGCCGCAGCCGCATCGAGCTCGGCGCCGCAAGCGCGGCCGTGGACTGGTCGGCCACACCCGAGGGCGGCCGTCACACCCTGCCCTGGCCCACCGCCACGGCTGCACTGGTGGTCCGCCACGAGGGCGAAGGCCGGCCCTGGCTGGCCTGGCAGGCGCTGGCCGCGGTCCCGCTGACCGAGCCCGTGGCCTCGGGCTACCGCATCGTGCGCAGCGTCAGCGCCGTGCAGCGCAAGACGCCCGAGGCCTGGAGCCGCGGCGATCTGCTGCGTGTGCGGCTCGAGATCGAGGCCGTGGGCGACATGGCCTGGGTCGTGGTCAGCGACCCGCTGCCCACCGGCGCGACGGCGCTCGGGACTGGATTGGGCCGCGACTCGGCCATCGCCACGCGTGACGAGACGCGAAGCGGCAACGCCTGGCCGGCCTTCGAGGAACGCGGGCCCGGGCACTTCCGCGCCTACTACCGCTGGCTGCCGCGCGGGCGCCATGTCGTCGAGTACACGCTGCGACTCAACAACGCCGGCCGCCTCGGCCTGCCGGCCAGCCGCGTCGAGGCGATGTACGCGCCGGAGAACTTTGCCGAGACCCCCAACGCGGTGCTGGAGGTGCGGCCTTGACGCCTGCCGCGGCGGTGGTCGCCGCGATCGTGCTGACGGCCGTCCTGGTGTCGACGCCGGCCCGGGCCGTGCCGGCCTTTGCCGATGTGCGCGCCGCGCATGCGCCGTCGGACCTGACCCTGCTGGACCGTCACGGGGAGCCGCTGCAGGTGCTGCGCATCGACCCCGGGCAGCGGCGCCTGCCCTGGCAGCCGCTGGAGGCGATGTCGCCGGCGCTGCTCCATGCCATCGTGCTGAGCGAGGACCGCCGCTTCTGGTCGCATGCCGGCGTGGACTGGTCGGCGCTCGCGGCCAGCGCCTGGGCCAACGCGTGGAACACGCGCACGCGTGGCGCCAGCACGGTGACGATGCAGCTGGCCGGCCTGATCGACGAGGATCTCGCCCGACCCGAGGGTGGCCGCGGCATCGGCGCCAAGCTCGGCCAGATCGTCGTCGCGCGGCGGCTCGAGTCGCAGTGGACCAAGACCCAGATCCTCGAGGCCTACCTCAACCGTGTGCCGCTGCGCGGCGAATCGGTCGGCGTGCCGGCCGCGGCCTGGACGATGTTCGGCAAGCACCCGGCCGGGCTCGACAGCGCCGAATCGGCACTGCTGGCGGTGCTGCTGCGCGGACCCAATGCCACGGCCGCGACGCTGAAACGTCGCGCCTGCGAGTTGCTGGGCGCGATGCAGCAGGGCTGCACCGGGCTGGCCGCGACCGTCGACGCCGCGCTCGCCCGGCAGCCCGGCCCGGCGCCCGGCCCGCAGTGGGCGCCGCACTGGGCGCGACAGTGGTGGGCCGCACAGCCCGCGACGCGGCAGGCCAGCCTGCGCCGCCAGCCGGCCGCGCTGCGCACGACGCTCGATGCCCGGGCGCAGCGTGTCGCACGGACGGCGCTGCGCCAGCAGCTTGCGGAGCTGCAGGGCCATTCGGTGCACGACGGTGCCCTGGTCGTGCTGGACAACGCCAGCGGCGAGGTCCGGGCCTGGGTCGGGTCCTCGGGCGCGATGTCTGACGCCGGCGACGTGGACTTCGTGCTGGCCCGGCGCCAGCCCGGCAGCACGATCAAGCCCTTCGTCTACGCGCTGGCGTTCGAACGCGGCCTGCTCGAGCCCGGCACCTGGCTGGACGACTCGCCGCTGCAATTGCCGGCGGGCGGCGACGCGCTGTACATGCCGCAGAACTACGACCGCGGCCACAAGGGCCTGGTCACCGCCGCCACCGCACTGGCCAGCAGCCTGAACGTACCGACGGTGCGCGTGGCCGCGATGCTCGGTCCCGAGGCGATCTTCGACCGCCTGCAGGCCAGCGGCCTGCAGCTCGGGCAAAGCGCCGGATTCCACGGCCACGCGCTGGCGCTGGGCAGTGCCGAAACCCGCCTGATCGACCTGGCCAACGCCTACCGCATGCTGGCCAACGGCGGCCTGTACCGCCCGCTGGCGCTGCCGGGCCCAACACCGCATTCAAGCGGCACGGCACGCCGTGTCTTTGCCGCGTCGACCGCCCGGCAGGTCACGCGCATCCTGGCCGACCCCGCGGCGCGCGCACCGACCTTTGGCTTTGACTCGGTGCTCGCGACACGCCGCAGCGCAGCCGTCAAGACCGGCACCAGCAAGGACCTGCGCGACAACTGGTGCATCGGCTTCGACGACCGGCACACGGTGGCGGCCTGGGTCGGCAACGCCGGTGGCGAGCCGATGCACGCCGTCAGCGGCACCAGCGGCGCCGCCCCGGCCTGGCAGCAGACCCTGGCCTGGTTGCAGGCCCAGGCCCCGCCGGGCACGGCCGCGGGCGCCATGGCCGTCGGGACGACCACCACCCTGGCCGGTCACCGCCCGCCACCCGGCGCGGTCGGCCGCTTCGGCATCGAGCAGCCGCGCCACGGCAGCGTGATCGCACTCGACCCGGAGATCCCCCCCGCATCGCAGCGCCTGGCCATTGCCGGAGCGCCGGCCCGCTGGCAGCTCAGCGCCGATGACGGCCGCCGCATCGCACTCGGCCGCGGTGACCGCTTCAGCTGGCCCCCCCAGCCCGGCCGCTGGACGCTCGAGCGCAGGGCCGCCGATGGCGCGGTGCTCGACCGGGTGCGGTTCGAGGTCCGGCTGCCGCCGGTGGGCGGGGGTCGAGCGCGGCGGTGAGCGGGCGCTGAATCCCGGTTCAGCAGGCGACGGGTCCGGGGTCGCGCTGACTGCGCGTCATGGATTGCATTGCAGGCAGTACCGCGCGGCAGCCCTTTGCAGACCGTCGCGACGCGGTCGTTCTTCGCGGTGCGTGCAGGCCACGCAGCTGAAGACCTCGCAACGCACCAGGGTCGAGGCCCCGCCGCAGTCCTCGCACGGCAGGCCGTCCAGGGCGCCAGTGGCACCCCATCCCGGCGCGCCGCAGGCAGGGCATGGCGTCGCGATGCGGCGTGCAAGCTTGAAGGCCAGCGCGCGAATGCTGGCCATGCGGGTGGGATTCAGGTGGGCGCGCATGTCGGTCTCGACCCAGGCCGTGCCTGCATCGGACAACGCGCAAGCCTGGGCGATGGCCGCAGCGAGCTGTTCGACGCAGGTCAGACCCTTGGCAATGACCGCGTCACCACCACTGCCCGTGCGCTTGACGATCAAGGCGTGGGACGGGAAGCCCAAGACGGGCAGCCAGGCTTGCAAGGCGGCCAGGCTGGCAACCTGCCGGTGCCCATGGTTCGTGCGTGCCGACAACAGTGTCTCGGTGATGACGAGGTCGCGCTCGGCATCGATGAACGCCATCCGTTCGATGCCCGCCGGCATGAACGGCACGGCCGGGTGCGGCCCGAAGCTGCCCTCGTTTGCCAGCCCGAGAGGAAGGCCGGAGGCAGCCATGCCCAGGCGCGCTTTCGCCAGGCAGGTGGCCATGGCGGTCCCAGGGCGTGGCCGCTCGCCTGTGAACGTGCCCAGGGAGTCTGTGTCCAAGCCAGGCGGCACCACCACCTCCAAGCCCAGAGCGGCACGAAACGGCCGCGCGACAGCGCGCTGTTTGCCATGCTGCGTGGCCAGGCTGATGGGTCGGGTTCTGTACTGCAGCGGCAGCATGGCGATATGGTGCCATGGCGGCTGCGCCCGCGATGACGTGCCGATGATCCCTCTCGGTCGAGTCCATCAAGCGCTTTGCCTGGTCCCGCCGCCGGCCCACGCCGGCTGCGCCTCAACCCGCCTCAACCCGCCTCAGCCCACACGCGCGCGCTCGATCCAGGCCTGGCGGTAGGCCGTTGCCAGGTTGCGGCCTTCGAGCGTGTCGTGGCGTTCGAGCGCGGCGTGGCACAGGTCCCAGGCGCCCAGCACGTGGTGGGCCAGCAGTGCAAACCGCGCGGCGCCTTCGGCCGTCATGCGGGACAGACGCTCGGGCGTGGGCACGAAGATGGCGTCCGACCACATCGCCTGTGCGCGCCGTGGCATCGGGGTGCCGGGCACCGCCCAGCCCGTGCGCACGTTTTGCGAGGTGTCGTCCAGCGCATAGAACATCAGCCCGTGCTGACCCAGGCGCGCGGAGATGTCGCCGAACAGCGGCTGGCCCTGGTAGACCGGCACGAAGGCGACCTCGGTCCAGACGACCAGGCACTCGTCGAGCAGGCGCCGGGCACCGTCGAAGACCATCATCTCGGCGCCCTGCACGTCGATCTTCAGCAGGTCCAGCCCACCGGGTGGCAGCACGTCGTCCAGGCGCGCCGTCTGCACCGGATGCTGGGCCAGGCCGCGTGTCGATTCGGCCAGCAGGTGGTAGTGACCGAGCAGCGCATGGTTGGCCGGCAGCAGCGACCCGGTCATGTGCCAAGGGGTCTGGAAGAAGGTCGCCGGCGCGCCATTGCCGACGAAGTGCGGCAACACCCGGTGACCGCTGCCGGGCCAGGTGCGGGCCTCGGCTTGCAGGGCGTTGCAGGCCCCGGCGTCGGGCTCGAACGCGGTGATCCGCGCGAGGCCATGCGCCAGCACACCGGCATATGGCGCGGTGCCCGGGCCATGCGAGCTGGCCCCGACATCGACGATGTCGAGCAGCGCCACCGGCAAGGTGGCCAGCACCCCGGCCGGTCCCAGCGTGGCTAGCGCGGGCGACAACGGGATCGGCGCCCGGGCCGGCGCCATCGAAGCGCCGAACGCAGCCAGCACCCGGCTCCAGAGCTGAGGGTTGGCGGTGGCGCCGGGCTCGGCCAGGTGCGTCACCAGGGCCAGGTTCGCGGCCTCGCCAGTGCTGGCGTGGGCGAGCAGGTAGCGGCGCTCGATCTCGTTGCCATGGTCCGGATGGGCCAGCAATTCGGCCCAGCGCTGCGGCGCCGGCTGCTGGAAGTAGCCACTCCAGGCCGAACGCATCGCCACCCATTCGGCCAGGCACTGGCGCAACCACGCCGCCAGGCCGGTGCTGCGCCGCCGTTCGAGGTCGGCCCGCTGGGGTGGCACGACGGCACGCGCGATGGGGCCCGCCTCGGCGACGGTCTGCGGCCATTGCTGGAGCAACTGGATGCCGAGTTCCAGCGCCGCGGCAGACTCACCCAGGGCCCAATGACTGTGGATCAGCAGCAGCCAGGCCTCCGGGCTGGCCTCGCTGCCGTTGTCCAGGGCGGCAAAGATGCGGTCGCGCGCGTCCAGCACCAGGGCCACGCGCTGCAACGGGGTCAGCCCGGGTTG
>JAJTGU010000106.1 GCA_021297985.1 Rubrivivax sp. | reverse complement strand
TCCCCTTGAATCCCACCCCCGACCGGCCCGCACCAACCCGACGCCTGGGTGCATTTGATCTGCCCGACCCTGCCGCAGGGTCGGTTTCCAGCGCGCGCAAGGGGTCGAGCGCCCCCATGATCGCCGCGCTGGTGCTGCTCGCCGCTGCCGGGCTGGCGGCCGGGTCGGCGGCGCTGGCGTCTGCGATCGGATTGGCCCCTTGGCTGTCTGCGGCGGTTGCGACGGCGCTGGCGGTTCTGGGCGTGGCCGGCCCGCTCGCCGTGGCGCTGGCCAAGGCCCAACGCCGGTCTCCGGAGTCCGACACCGTTCCTGCCGCCGACCTGCCCCACGCTCCGCAGGCCCGTGTGGAGACCCGTTCACTGCGCGACATGTTCCTGCAACAGGCCGAGCGCGAGTGGTCCCGGGCACGACGCTACGGCATTGGCGCGGCCATGGTGCTGGTCGACCTGGACCACCTCGACACCCTGCGCCAGGCCGTGGGTCCGGTGGCCACCGAGGCGTTGATGGATGAACTCCGCCGCCGGATCGCACCGGCGTTGCGCGGCGCCGACACGCTGGCGCGCTTCGGCGGAGGGCAGATCGCGATCTTCCTCGTGCACGCCGACGCCACCGGCGCCCTTGACGTGGCCGAGCGCATCCGCGAGCAGATCGAGCAGCTCGAGGTCGCACAGCATGGCCAGCGCAAGCTGCGCATCACGGTCAGCCTGGGCGTCGCCCATATGCGCCCGTCCCACACGACGCTGGCGGCACTGCTGACCGACGCGCAAGAGGCCTTGTGGGCGGCGCGCCAGGTCGGCGGCAACTGCGTGCGCGCGGCCCCGGTGGACCTGCCTCCCCCGCGGGTGGCCTCGGGATCGGAGTCCTGAGGCGCAGCCGGGCCGAACCTGAAGCGGCCACGGCCTCTGTCAACCCAGCCGCAGTCGCTCGTTGTAGCCCGTCATCTCGAGGTAGCCCAGTCCGACCCGGCGGCCACCGGCGTCGAGCAGCTCCGACAGGCCCTCCCAGTAGACCGCACCGGTGCCCCCGCGCCCGTCGAGCTCCTGCGAGTCCAGCAGGGCGCGGACCTCGAAGCGGCCTGCAGGCGTGTGTACGGTCCACTGCACCGGGTAGCGCGCTCCGGTGGCGCCGCTGGTCCAGCGGCGACCGGGCACGAAGCGCACGCCGTCGGCCGCAAACACCTGCGCCTGCTGGACACCAGGACCGCGGTGGCTGCCACCGGCCCACAGCGCGCTGCCGTCCGCACGCCGCAGCACAAACGCCGTCAACGCGCCGCCATCGGCCAGGTTCATGCCGATCCAGTCCCAGCCGACGGCCTCGGGGTGGAGCAGGGTGTCGCTCCACTCCTGGTCGAGCCATCCTCGGCCGCTGACCGCCAACGCTTCGCGTTGGCCGGGCAGGCGCAGGCCTCCGGTCATCGCCAGCTGCGGCAGGCTTGCATAGTGGCTGGCCTGGGCCAGGTCCGGGCCCTTGCGCGAAAAGCCGGCTTCGCCTTGCAGCAGCACAGGCTGGGTTTCAGAAAGCGTCAACTCCAGACCCCAAGGTGCGGTGGTCGACCCGGCCGGCAGGTTCGCCTGCCAGACGCTGCCCAACCGGTCCGGGACAACAGGCCCGCTGCGCCGCAGCGTCCACCGGCCGATGCGGATGTCGGCGTCGGCCAGGCTGGCCGAGTCCGGGCGGGCCGACGGGTCGCCGTTCCAGCGTGCGATGCGCTGGTCGTGGAGGTGGCGGCGGCCGGCCAGGTCGGTGATCGCGGCATGCGCAAACAGCAGGTGGCGCGCGGCGAAGCGGCTGGCATTGCCCTGGGCCAGGCCGGTGCGGCTGCGAAAGAACGTGAGCTGCCAGCCGAACGTGGGCGCGTCCAGCGGTCCGGCCCAGCCAGTGGCATACCACCACTCCAGCCGGTTCGCGGGGTGGGCGCCGTGGTCGCGTGGCCAGACCAGCGACCGCCCAGGGCGAACCGGATCGGGCGCTGTCTCCCCCTCGGTCGCGGCGGCTTGGGTGGCCGTGGACAGCACGCCGAGCAGCCATCCGCGCCGTGAGAGGCCATGGCGACTCACCAGTCCTCCCTGACGCTCTGCACCGCGCTGCGTGTCAGTGCCCGGCGTGTGGCGATGACCGCGGTCGCAATGCCGATGGCCCACACCCCCAGCGCCAGAAGCGCCAGCCGCCACTCGGGCACCACCAGGGCCATGCGCCAGTGAAAGCTCTGCGGGTTGACCACGTGCACGAGGACGGCGCTGATCGCCAGGCCCAGCGCCAGGCCGATGGCGACGCCGGCCGCCATCCAGGCCGCGGTCTCGCCGACAACGACCGCGCGAACGTCGCGCCGCGTGAGGCCCAGGTGGGCCAGCAAGCCGAACTCCTTGCGCCGAGACAGGACCTGGGCGGCCAGGCTGGCGGCCACGCCGATCATGCCGATGGCGATGGCAATGCCCTGCAGGTAGCGTGTGACGGCAAAGCTGCGGTCGAAGATGCGCAGCGACATCGATCGCAACTCGGTCGCCGCCAGGGTTTCGACCATCGCGGCGTCGCCGGGCAGCGCGCGAAGCGCGGCCTGGGCCGCCTGCACGGCCTCAGGGGTGCTGCCGGGCACCAGCCAGAGGGCCAGATCGGTGACCTTGGTGTCGCCGGTCAGGCGGCGGTAGTCCTCCAGGTCGATGGCGATGGTGCCGAATTGACGGGCGTAGTCGCGCCAGACGCCGAGCACCTGGACCTCCAGGCCCTCGCTGCCGGCGCTGTTGCGCAGCGGCAGCACCATGCGCGTGCCCGGCCGCGCCCCGTGCAGCGAGACCATGGCCTCGCTGACATAGACCGCCGGCACGCCTGCAGCAGCCTTCAGCGGGGCGCTGACCATCGGCAGCGCCTGCATCGCGCCGCCGACTTGTGCGATCGGCCGCGCGATCAATGTCACCGCGGGCTGGCCGGCGGCCAACTGGAGGCTGCGCGAGCGGCTGCCTTCGACCCGTGCGACACCGGGAATCGTCGCCGCGCGGGCCAGCAAGGCGGTGTCGAACCACGCCTGCTCGGCCGCTGCGGCACTGCCGGCGCTGCGCGCGTACAAGTCGGCCGGCAGCACCTGGTCGAGCCACTGCGACACGCCGTCGCGGAAGCTCGCGACCATCACCGTCAAGGCCACGCTCAGCGCCAGGCTGGCGACGACACCGGCAACCGCCGCCGTGGCGGTGTGGCGTGCGAACCGCGCCCGCTCCAGCGCCAGCATCGCCAGTGGAGACTTCGGAGTCCCTGCCAGGACGAGCAGCAGACGCACCACCAGCGGGACGGCGGCGACCCCCCCCAGCAGCAGGCAGGCGACGCTGAGGTAGGCGGCCAGTGGCAGCCCCGCGACCGGTGGCATCAAGGCGAGTCCGCACCCGGCCAGCAGCAGGGCCGCGACACCCATCGCAAGGTGGCGCTGCGGTGTGCGGTGGCTCTGGCCCAGGCCCTTCAGCGCCTGCGCCGGCGCCAGCGAGGCGGCCTGTCGCGCGGGCCACCAGCCGCCGAGCATCGCGGCGACCACACCCAGGCCGCCAAACACCGCCATGCTGCCCGGATGCCAGCGCAGTTGCGGCACGACCCCGGGAAAGTAGCCGCCACCGAGGTCCCCGGCCAGCCAGCGCAGGGCGGCAAACGCCAGCGCCGCACCGACGATCAGCCCGAGGCCGCTGCCGATCACGCCGAGCAGGGCCGATTCCAGCAGCACCCAGCGACTGCGCTCGCGCGCCGACAGCCCCAGCACGCCCAGCAGCGCGAGCTGCGGTGCCCGCTGCGCGACCGCCAGCGCAAGGACCGAATAGACCAGGAAGGCCCCCACCAGCAAGGCCACCAGCGCCAGCACCGTGAGGTTGACGCGGTAGGCCCGCGACAGCTTCGATATCCGCTGCTCGTCGTCTCCGGGCAGGGTCGCGATCAGTTCCCGAGCGGTGCCCTCGGGCGGTACGTAGCGCGCGGCCGATTCGCCGGGCTGCAGGCGCAGGTCGATGCGTGAGAGCCGGCCCTCGCGCCCGAAGCCGGCCTGCGCACCCGCCAGGTCCATCACCAGGGTCGGCCCGCCGCCGGCAGCGACGGTGCCGGCCAGCAGCCAGCGTCGCCACTCGGGGCCGGACTGCAGCTCCAGCATGGTTTCGGCGGCGCGGGGTGGGCCCGATGCCGCCGCTTCCGAAACCGCCGCCAAGGCCGCCGGGTTGGCAAACACCGCCAGCGGGTCGAGCGTCGCCTGGTTGTCGACCCCGGCGTCCGGGCGCGGCATCAGGGCCGGCGCGAGCGCTGGCAGACGCAGCGCGTCGACGCCCAGCACCTTGACGGCCACGCGGCTGCCATCGGCGCGCCGGAGGTAGGTCTCGATCTCCAGCACCGGGCTGGCGGCGGCCACCCGTTCATCGGCCGCGAGTTCGGCGAACAGCGCGTCGTCGAAGCCCTCGCGCTGGCCGCGCAGGCTCAGGTCCGGCTGGCCGTTGGCGCTGCGCACGGCGGCGGCAAACTCGCCGAGCGCGGACTCGTTGATCAGGTGCACCGAGTACGCCAGCGCGACGCCCAGCGCCACCGCCAGCAGGGCGACGATGTGACGCAGCGCGTGGTGATGCCACTCGGCCCAGGTCAGCGGCAGCAGCCGCCAGGCGATACGCGCGGTCACGCTGGGGTCATGTCGCGATCATGTCGCGATCATGTCGCGAACAGGCCCGACGGGCTGAGTCGCCACACGCGGTCGGCACGCCGGGCGGCGGCGTCGGAGTGCGTGACGAGCAGGCAGCTCGCGCCGGCTTCGCGCACCTGCCGGTGCAGCACGTCCAGCACTCCGGCTGCGGTCTGGGGGTCGAGGTTGCCGGTCGGCTCGTCGGCCAGGATCAGGGCCGGCCGGTGCACCAGCGCACGTGCGATGGCCACCCGTTGCAGCTGCCCGCCCGACAGTTGCGCCGGCATGCGATGCACCAGCGCCGCGAGGCCGACCTGATCGAGAACCTCGGCGACCCGGGCCCGGGCCCCGGCCGCGCTGGCGCCACCCAGCAGCAGCGGCAGAGCCACGTTGCGCTCCACGTTCAGGTGGGGCAGGACATGGAAGGCCTGGAACACGAAGCCCAGCCGTCGACGACGCACCTGGGCTCGGGCGTCGTCGTCGAGTCTGGACAGGTCCTGGCCGTCGAAGCTCACGTGGCCGGTGTCGGCGTCGTCGAGCCCGGCGATGCAGTTCAGCAGCGTGCTCTTGCCGACCCCGGACTCGCCGACCAGCGCCACGAACTCGCCCGCGGCCAGGGTCAGGTCGACACCCGCGAACACCGGTACGTCGCCGTAGCTTTTGCCCAGACCACGGACCTGCAGCAAGGCGGTGGTGGCGGGGGTTTCGGGCATCGTCGCCGATGATGCCCCAGCGGGGCTGCGTGCTATCGTCGTTTGCACTTCCTTCACGCTGCCGACACCCGGATCCTTCATGGCCTACGACATCGATCTTTCCGGCCGTGTGGCCTTCGTCACCGGCGCCTCCAGTGGCCTGGGAGCGCAGTTCGCGCGGGTGCTGGCCCGCGCCGGTGCCGGGGTCGTGCTCGCGGCCCGTCGCCTGGAGCGGCTGAAGGCCCTGCGCGCCGAGATCGAGGCCGATGGCGGCGACGCCCATGTCGTCGGTCTGGACGTGGACGACCCCACCAGCATCCGCGCCGCGGTGGCCCACGCCGAGACCGAGATGGGCGCCATCGACATCCTGGTCAACAACTCCGGCGTCGGGTCCACGCAGCGCCTGGTCGACGTCACGCCGGAGGACTACGACCGGGTCATGCAGACCAACGTGCGCGGTGCGTTTTTCGTCGCCCAGGAGGTCGCCAAGCGCATGATCGCGCGCAGCAAGGGCGAGGCGCCGGGCACCTTCACAGGCGGGCGGATCGTCAACATCGCGTCGATCGCCGCGCTGCGCGTGTCGCCTCAGCTGGGGGTCTACTGCATGAGCAAGGCCGCCGTCGTGCAGATGAGCAAGGCCATGGCCCTGGAATGGGGCCGCTTCGGCATCAACGTCAACGCGATCTGCCCGGGCTACATCGACACCGAGATCAACCACCATGTCTGGCAGACCGATGCCGGGCAGAAGATGGTGCAGGCCATGCCCCGCAAGCGCGTCGGCAAGCCCGAGGACCTGGACCTGCTGCTGTTGATGCTGTGCGCCAACCAGAGCCACTTCATCAACGGCGCGACGATCTCGGCCGACGACGGCCAGGGCATCTGACGCCAAGGTGATGAGCATCCCCGTGCTGCGCACGCTGTCGGCGCTGGAGGCGCGGGTGCTGGGCGTGCTGATCGAAAAGGCCGCCACCGTGCCCGACACCTACCCGCTGTCGCTGAACGCGCTGGTGGCCGGCTGCAACCAGAAGACCGCTCGCGAGCCGACGATGGAGCTGCGCGACGACGAGGTGCTGGCCACCATCGACGCGCTGAAGGCCTTGTCGCTGGTGTTCGAGGTCGGCGGCGCGCGGGTGATCAAGTACGAGCACAACCTGGGCCGCGTGCTTGCCGCGCCTGGAGCCGCGGTGGCGTTGCTGGCGGTGCTGATGCTGCGCGGACCGCAGACGGTGGCGGAGTTGCGCCAGAACAGCGAGCGCCTGCACCGGTTTGCGGACCTGTCCAGCGTCGAAGGTTTCCTCGACGAACAAGCCATCAAGGGCCGGGTCGTCAAGCTCGCCAAGGCTCCCGGCGAGCGCGAGGCGCGCTGGGCCCACCTGCTGTGTGGCGAGCCGGTGCTGCCGGTGGCGATGCGCGGCGTGCCAGGCAGTGGCGGAAGCGACACGGTGGCGCTCAGCGAGCTGGCGGCGATCAAGGCCGAACAGGCGCGGCTGGCGGCCGAGGTCGCCGTGCTGAAGGCCCTGGTGCTGCGCCTCGCCGGTGAGCTGGGCGTCGCGGCCGACGAAACGACCCCCGCGTCGAACTGAGCCCCATGCGCTTCGAGCTGCCCGCGAACTTGAAGCTCGTGCATCGTATGACGATGCCGCTGCGCTGGGGCGACATGGACGCCATGGGGCACATCAACAACACGCTGTACTTCCGCTACATGGAGGTCGTGCGGCTGGACTGGATCTTCAACGTCGGCGGCGCGCGGGCCGAGCCGGGAGCCGACGACCAGGGGCCGATCATCGTCAATGCGTTCTGCAACTTCCTGCGCCAGCTCAAGTTCCCGGGCGACATCGAGGTCACGATGCATGTCGCCAACCCCGGCCGGTCGAGCTTCGAGACCTACCACCGCATTGCGCGCTGCGACGAGCCGGGCGTCGTCTACGCCGAGGGCGGCGCCAAGGTGGTCTGGACCGACTACGCCGCCGGCCGCTCGGCCCCGATGCCCGAGCGGTTCCGGGCGCTGCTGACGTGACGGCTGCAGCGCGCGAGCAGGGCGCGTCCGCGGCGCGCCGGGCCTGGATCCGCGAGGCCATCCGCCGCATCGAGGCCGACTTCCAGCGCAGCAGCGACACCCACCTGATCCCGCTGAGCCTGCCGGGATTCCCGGGCATCGACCTGTACCTCAAGGACGAGTCCAGCCACCCCACCGGGAGCCTGAAGCACCGCCTGGCGCGGAGCCTGTTCCTGCATGCCCTGTGCAACGGCTGGCTGCACGAGCGCTCGACCGTGGTCGAGGCGAGCAGCGGCTCCACCGCCATCAGCGAGGCCTATTTCGCGCGGCTGCTCGGCCTGCCCTTCGTCGCCGTGATGCCGGCCAGCACCAGCGCGGCCAAGATCGCCGCGATCGAGTTCCACGGCGGGCGCTGCCACCTCGTGTCGGACCCGACCGCGATCTACGCCGAGAGTGCACGCATTGCGGCCGAAAGCGGCGGCCACTGGATGGACCAGTTCACGTTCGCCGAGCGGGCCACCGATTGGCGCGCCAACAACAACATCGCCGAGAGCATCTACAGCCAGATGGCGCGCGAGCCGCATCCCCGCCCGAGCTGGATCGTCGCCAGCGCCGGCACCGGCGGCACGCTGGCGACCATCGGCCGCTACGTGCATTACTGCCGCCATGCGACGCGGGTGTGCGGAGTCGACCCGGAGCGCTCGGTGTTCTTCGAGCACTACGTCAGCGGCGACCGCGGCCTGCGCATCGAGCAGGGGTCGCGCATCGAAGGCATCGGCCGGCCGCGGGTCGAGGCCAGCTTCGTGCCCGGCGTGCTCGACGCGATGGTCAAGGTGCCCGATGTCTGGAGCCTGGCGGCGATGCACACGCTGTCGGTGCGGCTGGGGCGCCGGGTCGGCGGCTCGACCGGTACCAACCTGATCGCCGCGCTGGCCTGCGCCCGCGCGATGCAGACGCAGGGCGAACGCGGCAGCGTCGTGACGCTGTTGTGCGACGCCGGCGAGCGTTACCGCCACACCTACTTCGACGATGTCTGGCTGGCGGCCCACGGACTGCAATGCGACGCCGAATGCGACGCGATGGATGCGCTGCTGGATCGTGGCGAATGGCCCGAGGCGCTGCGCCGCGGCTGGCGGCTGGCCGGCGAACTCGGCTGACCGGCCGACTGGAGCAAGGAACCCCGACATGACCACGACGGTGACGATGAGCTACCGCACGTTGGGCAAGAGCGCGCTGGAGGTCTCGCGCCTGTGCCTGGGCACGATGATGTTCGCCGACCGCACCGATGCCGCCGAGGCCGGGCGCATCGTCGCCCACGCCCGCGATCACGGCGTGAACTTCATCGACACCGCCGACGTCTATTCGCGCGGCGGCTCCGAGACCCTGCTCGGCGACCTGCTGCTCGGCCAGCGCGAGCACTGGATCGTCGCCACCAAGCTCGGCAACGCCATGGCCGACGGCGCCGACGCGAGCCGCAACCGCCAGCGCTACTCGCGGCGCTGGATGCTGGCCGAATGCGCGGCCAGCCTGGCGCGGCTGCGCATGGACCATGTCGACATCCTGTACCTGCACCGCGATTTCCTCGACGGCAGCGACGGCATGGACCTCGAGGAGCCGCTGCGCGCGATCGACCAGTTGCTGCGCGACGGCAAGATCCGCTACTGGGGCGTGTCGAACTTCCGCGGCTGGCGCATCGCCGAGCTGGTACACGTGGCTCGGGCGCTGAACATCGCCGGCCCGGTGGTCTGCCAGCCTTACTACAACCTGCTGAACCGCCAGCCCGAACCCGAGGTGCTGGAGGTCTGCGCCCATCACGGCATCGGCGTCGTGCCCTACAGCCCGCTCGCCCGTGGCGTGCTCACGGCCAAGTACGCCCCCGGCGCCGTGCCCGACCCGACCAGCCGTGCCGGCCGGGCCGACAAGCGCATGATGCAGACCGAGTTCCGCGAGGAGTCGCTGCACATCGCGCAGACTTTGCAGGCGCACTGCGCGGGCCGAGGCCTGTCGCTGGCGCACTTCGCCACCGCCTGGGTGCTGGCCCATCGGGCCGTCACCAGCGTCATCGCCGGCCCGCGCACGCTGGACCAGTGGCAGGACTACTTCGGGGCCCTCGCCCTGACCCTGGGCGCCGACGACGAGGCCCTGGTCGACCGCCTCGTGCCACCGGGCCACCCGTCGACACCGGGCTACACCGACCCGGCGTATCCCTGGGCTGCACGACGCGGTTGACGGTGCGGCAGCCTCGTCGGTGGTGGCATGCTGTACGACTGATGCACACCCCCGAGCCAACCACCCCCACCGATCACCCGCTGCTGGCCCGGCTGCCCGTCGCCGCCGGCGCGGTGACCCTGCGCGCTTTGCGGACCGGCGACATCGACGACTTCCTGGCCTACCGCAGCGACCCCGAGGTCGCCCGCTACCAGGGCTGGCAGCCCATGGATCGGGAAGCGGCCCTGGCCTTTCTGCAGGACGCGGTGCCGTCACCCTGGCGTGAAGGCGACTGGGCGCAGATCGGCATCGCCCGCGCCAACGACGACCGATTGGTCGGTGACATCGGCCTACAGCGCGAGGGCGCCGCGCAGGTGCAACTTGGTTTCAGCCTGGCGCGTGGTGCCCAGGGGCGCGGCTGGGCGCAGGCGGCCGTGAGGGCCTGCATGACCGGGCTGCTGGTGCCGCTGGGCATGACGCGGCTGCGTGGCATCACCGATGCGCGCAACGCCGCGTCGCTGCGCCTGCTGTCGCGGCTGGACTTCGTGCCGACCGCGAGCGAGGACGTCGTGTTCCGCGGCGAAGCCTGCACCGAGATCACGCTGGAGCGGCGGCTGTGACCCGCGCACAGGCGCAGGTGTTCATCGCCACCTCGCTCGACGGCTTCATCGCCCGGCCCGACGGCAGCCTGGACTGGCTGCTGCAGGCCCAGGCCACGGCACCCGCCGGCGAGGACTTCGGCTACGCCGCGTTCATGGCGGGCATCGACGCGCTGGTGATGGGGCGCAAGACCTTCGAGACGGTGCTTGCCTTCGACCCCTGGCCATTTCCCGACCATCCGGTCCACGTCATGTCTCGCAGCGATGCCGTGACTGTTCCCGAGGCGCTCGGGCATGGCGTGAGCATGACCCGCCTCGCCCCAGCAGACCTGCTCCAGCAGTTGCCTCACACGGGTGTGCAGTGTGTCTACCTCGACGGTGGCGAGCTGATCCAGGCCTTTCTGGCTGCCGACCTGGTGGATCGCATGACCCTCACCACGGTGCCGGTGCTGCTGGGCTCGGGCCGCCGGCTGTTCGGTCCGCTGCCGGCAGACCGCGTCTGGACGATCGACGGCGTGCGGCATTGGGACAACGGGTTCGTTCAGGCGAGGTACTCGAGGGCGCGCTTCGATAAAGTCGTTGCATGAGTCCTCCACAGAGTTCGCTTGCATCACGAGCCTGCAAGGCCCCTGAGAGCGGCAGCGCATGGCGGCCGGTCACCAGGTCGCGTGCCCTGTGGATCGGCGGGCTGGTTCTGCAAGCGTTGCTGCTGAGCGGCTGTGCGACCCGCTTCGACAACGAGCCGCAGAACCAGCCCATCACCGCCGACTTCGTCGCGAGCAGTTCGCAGCTGCGTGGCATCGTCGGGGCCGAGACGATCGGCCTGTCGCTGTCGGGCGGGGGTCTGCGCGCGGCGGCCTTCTCCTTCGGGGTGATGCAGGCGCTGATGGCCGCCGGGGAGCCGAAGGTCGATCTCTTCGACGACCTGACCTTCATGTCGAGCGTCTCGGGCGGGTCCTTGACCGCCGCCTACATCGCGCTGCACGGGCGCGACGGCATGAAGCACTTTCGTGCGCGCGTGCTGGATGTCAATCTCGAACGCGACCTGCGACTGAGCCTCTTCTCCCCGAGCAACCTGGCGCGCCTGCTGGCCGGCGGCGTCAACGACCGCAGCAACCTCGCCGCGACACTGGACGCCGACATCTTCCGCGGCGCGACCTTCGCCGACCTGTACCGCCGCAACAAGCCCGACGTGTGGATCAACGCCACCGACCTGTACAACCGCACGCCTTTCCCCTTCATCCCGCCGGTGTTCATCGGGCTGTGCAGCGACCTGTCCCGGCTGCGTGTTTCCGAGGCGGTGGCCGCGTCGATGGCCGTGCCGCTGGCCTTCGCGCCCGTTGTTCTGAAGACCTTTCCGGGTGACTGCCTGAATCCGCTGCCGCCCAACATGGACACGATGCTGGCCGACGACGGCGGCGTGACGGCCGGCATCCTGGCCAGCACCGCCCGCGCCATCCGCAACTACCGCGATCCCGAGCGCATGCGCTACGTGAAGCTGGCCGATGGCGGTCTCACCGACAACCAGGGGCTGGCCAGCATCCTGATCGCCCGCGCCGTGTCGGACACGAGCTACGGCCCCTTGCGAGAGGACGACGTGGTGCGCCTGCGCAGGATGCTGTTTCTCATCGTCGATGCCGGGCGACCGCCGGCCGGCGACTGGGCGCTGCGGCGCGACGGCCCGTCGGGCGTGGACGTGGGTGTCGCCTCGGCCGATGCCGCCATCGACTCGGCCACGCGCCTGAGTGCGGCAGCCTTCAGGACGATGACGTCCCAGTGGCGCGAGAACATCATCCGCCACCGCTGCAGCCTGAGCGACGCGCAGGTGCGGCGCCATGTGCCGGCCGGGCAGGCCTGGCGCTGCGACGACGTCACGTTCTTCGTGGGCACCGTCAGTGCCGAATCGCTGGGGCCGGAACGTGCAGCGCGGATGCGCGACATGCCGA
This sequence comes from Rubrivivax sp., assembly GCA_021297985.1. Taxonomy (GTDB): domain Bacteria; phylum Pseudomonadota; class Gammaproteobacteria; order Burkholderiales; family Burkholderiaceae_C; genus Rubrivivax. Next base: position 28,341 of record JAJTGU010000106.1, on the reverse strand, counting down.
CACGGCTGTCGCTGCCGCGCGCCGACGTCGATGCCGCCATCAACGCCGGCCGGGACGCCGCGCTGGCCAACCCGGCGCTGCGGGCCTACCTGGCCGACCGCGCCGCAAGGCCCTGAGGGCGGCGCGGCCGCTGCGGCGACTGCCAAGGCTGCCAGCCCAGCGACGCCCGCTTGAGCATCACCTCCTAGGCGGGACCCGACCCGGCGCCTGACGCTTGGGTGATCCAGTGCATCGCGTAGACGCTGTACGCCTGATCGAGCAGCAGCAGAACGCGGTCGGTCTCCAGGCGCAAGACGACGGTGCCGATGTCCACCAGCCTCGTTCGAGTGCCTTCGCCCGCCTGCTCGGGAACGGCGTTGGCGTCCAACAGTTGCGGCAGCACATCGCGCACGCCGTGCCCCGTCAGTTCAAGCACCCGGCTGCCGGCTGACAGGTCCAGCACGCAGGCCAGCGCTTCGCGCCCCGGCGCCAGTGCCCGATGCACGCCATCGGCCACCGCGCTGCTCGTGGTCAGCAACAGAAACTCGGTCGGGCCAGCCCACACCAACCACGGGTCGGTGCCGCAGAAGGCGCCCGGCTCGGGTAGCGGGGCCAATCCATGGGCCGCGACCGCCGCCGTGACTGCCGCAGTGCCACTGGCCAGGTGCCGCAGGGACAGCACGCGAACGCCTGTCACCCCGCGAACCGACACGGCGGCTGGCGAAGGCAAGCCGGCGTTCGGTTCCCCGCGCAGCGGGCTTGGCACATCCTGGGTCTCAACCATGCAGCCGCTCGCCCGTGGGATCGAAGAAAGGCGTCTTCACCACCTGGGCCTTGAACGCCTGGCCCAGGTGATACGCGGTGATGCACTCCCCCAAGCGTTGGCTGCCTCGCTTGAGCATGGCCAGCGACACCGGGTGGCCAAGAACCGGACTGAAGGCACTGGAGGTGACGAAGCCGTCGATCGCGGCCGGCGGCACCTGCGCCGCTATGTGCGCGCCAACGGGCAGGCTGGTGCGGCGGTCCAGCGGCAGCAGACCGACCAGTTGCATGCGGTCTGCGTCGGTCGCAACCGGCCTGAGCAGGGATCGCCGGCCGACGAAGTTGGCCGTCTTCTTGGCAATGCCGCGGTCGAGGCCGACATCTCCAGGGAAGGTCGTGCCATCGGTATCCGCGCCCAGATGCAGGTAGCCCTTCTCGGTGCGCAGGATCATCAGCGCCTCAACGCCGTAGGGCATCACGCCGAAAGCCTGACCCGCCTTCCAGAGGCTCTCCAGCAGATCCGGTACACGATCCGCCGGCAGGTTGATCTCGTAACCCAGTTCACCGCTGAAGCTGGCACGCAGCAGCCGCATCGGCACGCCGCCATGATGGACCTCGCGCAGCGTCATGTGCTTCATGACTGCGGGTGCCAATGACGCTTCGAAGCCCGCCGCATCCAGCAGGGCCCAGGCCTTGGGCCCGGCCACCGTGACGTTGCCCCAGGCCGAGGTCACGGGCGTGACCAGTACCTGGTGCTGCACGTACTCGCACTGAAGCCACTCGTCGAAGGCCTGCGCGACGCGCTCGGCGCCGCCCGACGTGGTGTTGACCCAGAAGTGCTGCGGCCCCAGGCGCGCGACGATGCCGTCGTCGAAGATCACGCCGTCTTCGCGCAGCAGCAGGCCGTAGCGCGCCTGCCCGATGGCCAAGGTGGACATCGTGCCCACGTACATCAGGTCCAGGAAGCCCGCGGCATCGGGTCCGTAAAGCTCGATCTTGCCCAGTGGCGAGGCCTCGAACAGGCCGACATGCTGGCGCACGTTCAAGGCCTCCCGCTCGGCGGCGGCGTTCAAGGATTCGCCCTTGCGCGGGTAAGCCGCCGGGCGCTGCCAAGCACCGAACTCCTCCCACAGCGGGCCGTGGGCATCGTGCCAGGCATGCCCTGGCATGCGCTTGAGCGGCTTGTAGAGCGCCCCCTTTCGGCCGCCGGCCAGCGCGCCCAGGGTCACCGGCTTGAAGGGCGGACGGAACTTCGTGGTGCCTACCTCGCCCGGGGTGCGCTGGGTCACTTCCCCCATCAACACCAGCGCGTTGACGTTGCTCGTCTTGCCCTGGTCGGTGGCCATGCCCATCGTGGTGTAGCGCTTGAGGTGCTCGACCGAACGGTAGTTCTCGCGCGCAGCCAGCGCCACGTCGTTTGCGGTGACATCGTTCTGCAAGTCGACGAAGACCTTGCCAGGCCCGCGCCGCCGGGTGGCCAGCGCCGCCGGCGTCGGGCTGTTGTTCGCGACCACCACGCCCGTGCCACCCACTGGAGCCGGGACGGGGCGGCCGCGGCCCACGGCATCGGCATGCGCCAGCGAAGCGTCGGCATCGAAGACACCGGCACACGCGCCCACCGCTTCGATGCCGGGCACGCCGGCCACTGGCACGAACATCGCTGCGTCGTCGACCCAGCGCAGCTTGCCACCGGCCATGGAATGCAGGTTGACGGCAGGCGCCCACCCGCCGGCGCTGGCGATGCAGTCGGCCGCAACGTGGTGGATGGGGCCCCCTTCATGCGCAGCGATGGCAACACCGCTTGTCGCTCGTTTGCCGAACACCGCAACGATGGCGCTGCCGCGAAACACCGGCACGCCGGGCATGGCATCGACGGCCGCCGCGCGGCGATGGTCCACCACGGCGACAACGTTCAAGCCGGCGGCCAGCATCGCGCGGGCCGCGATGTGGCCAGCGTCGCAGGCCGTGTTCACCAGCACACGGCGCCCGCAGGCGACGCCATAGTGGGTGGCATATCGAAGCACAGCACTGGCCAGCATCACACCCGGGCGGTCGTTGTCGGGGAAGAGCATCGGCCGCTCGAAGGCCCCGGTGGCCAGGATGATGCGTTCGGCCCGGATCTTCCACAGCCGTTCGCGCACCGCGCCATCGACCACCTGCGTGGCCGCGGCAAGCCGGTGGTCGTACAGGCCAAACACGGTGCAGCGCGTGTGCACCTCCACACCGGCCTGTTGCAGTTCGGGCAGGCGGGCGGCGCAGGCGGGCTCGAACTGCGCCGCACCCTCCATCAGCAGCACCTGCTGGCCGCAGTGCGCAGCCGCCAGCGCCGCTTGCACGCCCGCTGCACCGGCACCCACCACCAGCACCTGCACCTGGCGCGAGACCTGGTCGTAGCGGTCGGGGTCAGTGGCATCGGCCGCCACGCCAAGCCCGGCCATGCGGCGTATGGTGGGCTCGAAGACATGCCAGTGCGGCCACATGAAGGTCTTGTAGTAAAAGCCCGCCGGCAGCAGCGCCGCAAAGCCTGAGCTGAGCGCCGCCAGGTCGAATTCCAGGCTCGGCCAGGCGTTGCCGGTGAAGGCTTGCAGGCCGTCCTGCGCGGCGATGTCGGTGGCGCGCGTGTTGGGCGTGCGTGCACCGCCCAGGCCGATGTCGAGCAGGCCGGTGGGCTCTTCCACCCCGCAACTGAAGATGCCACGCGGCCGGTGCAGCTTGAAGCTGCGGCCCACATGCACGATGCCCTGCGCCAGCAAGGCCGAGGCCACGGTGTCGCCGGCAAAGCCCGGCACGTCGCGGCCGTTGAACTGCAAGCGCAGCGGCCGTGAGCGGTCTAGCCAGGCACCCTGGGGCGCTGGCAAGCGGTAGCCGCTCATGGCAAGGACCTTGGCTGCGCCTGGGTGATGCCGTAGACCGCCTTCACTTCGTGCGTCACGGTGTCACGCAGGATGTTGAACCACAGGCCGCAGCCCCAGGTGTGGCACCAGCGCTCGGCGTGCTCGCCTTTGGGGTTGTCGCGGAAGTACAGGTACGCGCCCCAGGTCTCATCGCTGCAGTCCAGCGGAGGCCGCGCGATGCCGGTGGTGCCGCCGCAGCGGAATTCGCTTTCCGCGCGCGGACCGCACAGGGGGCATCGGAGTTGCATCATGGCCAGCTCCGTTCAGTGTGCGATGCCGGCGGCAGCGGCTTCGTCGATCAAGCGGCCGGTGTGAAAGCGCTGCAGCTGAAACGGTTCTGCCAGTTCGTGGTTGCGGCCGGTGGCCAGCACATGCGCCAGCGTCCAGCCGCCCACCGGGATGGCCTTGAAGCCGCCGGTGCCCCAGCCGCAGTTGATGAACAGGCCCGGAACCGGCGTGGCGCCGATGATGGGGCTGCTGTCCTGCACCACGTCGACGATGCCCGCCCATTGGCGCAGCAGGCGCAGGCGGCTGAGCGAGGGGAACATCTCGACCGTGGCCGCCACCACGTGCTGCATGACATCGAAGCTGCCGCGCTGCGCGTAGGACGGGAAGTGATCGAGCGCGCCACCGATCACCACCTCGCCCTTGTCGCTTTGGCTCCAGTAAGCCCCCAGCGACGGCGACAGGGTCACGGTGTTGAGCACCGGCTTGACCGGCTCGCTCACCATCGCCTGCAGGGCGTAGCTGGTCACGGGCAGCTGAAAACCGGCCATGCCGGCCAGCACCGACGAGTGCCCGGCAACGGCCAGGGCCACCTTATCGGCGCGTATCTCACCCTGCACATCGCCACGGCGGGTGGTCACGCCCACGACCGTGTCGCCCTGCTTGAGGAAACCTGTGACGGCGCAGTTCTGCACGATGTCCACCCCCAAGGCCGACGCGCCGCGGGCATAGCCCCATGCCACGGCATCGTGCCGCGCCGACCCTCCCCGGCGCTGGATGAAGCCGCCCACGATGGGGAAGCGCGCATTGGCGCCAAAGTTCAGCCGGGGCTCAAGTTCCTGCACCTGACGGGCGTCCAGCAATTCGGCATCGATGCCGTTGCACAGCATGGCGTTGGCCCAACGAGACTGGGCGTCCAGGTCGTGCCGTGAATGGGCCAGCGTGACGATGCCACGTTGGCTGAGCATGATGTTGAAGTTGAGTTCGGTCGCCAGTCGCTCGTACTGCCGCAGCGAGAAGTCGTACAACCGCGCGCTTTCCGGGTACAGGTAGTTCGAGCGCACGATGGTGGTGTTGCGCCCGGTGTTGCCGCCGCCGATCCAGCCGGCTTCCAGCACCGCAACGTTGGTGACGCCGTGATTCTTGGCCAGGTAGTAGGCCGTGGCCAGGCCGTGCCCGCCGCCGCCGATGACGATGACGTCGTAGCGCGGCTTGGGCTCGGCTTCGCGCCAGGCGGGCGCCCAGTCGGTGTGGCCGCGCCGCGCAGCTGCGAACAGGTTCCAGGCAGAGTAGCGCTGGCGCGGCGGTGTTGGGTTGGGCATCAAGTTGATCCAAGCGTAGTGCGACAGGCACGCAAGGAGTTATGCCCGCGGAACAAAAACTTGGGCGCTCGCAACTTCTTTTGGGCGCTTGTTGCAAGTGGCCTGCTGCCACCAAAGCGAAGGACTGTCATGCCGGCTCTTTCCAGACCTGCCGAGCAATGCGCATCAGGTTGCCACCCAGGATGGACCGCAGGTCGCCTTCGGCGTAACCCAGTCGAAGCAAACCATCGACGATGGCCTCCAACTGTTCGGGCTGAACGAAGTTCATGCCCTTGTCATAACCCAGTTCAGGTGGAAACAGGCCCTTCATGGCTGCCATGCCGGCGTCCACCTCGGCCTGGTCGAAGACGTGGTCTAGACCCAGCGCCACATGCTGTGGGCCTATCATCTGCACGGCGTAATCGACGTGGCGCACAAAGGTATCGCTGCGGGTGTCGTTGTCACCCAGAAACGGGCCTACGCCATTGATGCCCACCACACCGCCCTTGGCCGCGCAGGCACGCATCAAGGCGTCCGAGATATTGCGCGGGTGCGGCCGCACCGCGCTCGGGTTGGAGTGCGAGAAGATGACCGGCCCTGGTGCGTATTCCAGCACCTCCTGCGCGCTGCGGCTGCCCAGGTGACTGCAGCACACCACCATGCCCACGCGCGTCATCTCGTCGATCAGCCGGCGGCCAAAGTCCGTGAGGCCACAGTCGTCGTCCTGGCAGCCCCCTGCAGCAGCACTGTTGCGGTTGTAGGCCAGCAGCATCCAGCGCACGCCAAGGTCGTAGTACAGCTGAACCAGACTGATCTGATCAGCAACGGCGTTGGCACCCTCGATGTCGAAGCTCACTGCCAGCTTGCCGCTGTTCCGAGCCGATTCGATGTCATCCACCGTGCGCACCAGGGTGTAGTCGGAGGCACGCTGGCCCAACCAGTGCCGGAAGCTGGCAATCATGCGCAGGTGCTGCTCGATACTGTCGTCGCCAAAGCCGACGTTCAGCGAGATGTGGTCAAACCCCGCGGCACGGCAGCGCGCCAGCTGTGGCAAGAAGCTGGTGTCAAGCGGCCGCAAAGGCATGCAGCCATGGTTGTCCCACACCAGGCAGCCCTGGATGATGTCAAGAGCGGTCTTCATCGTGAGTCTGGTGGAGCTGAATGTCTGCTCACAGTGACCCAGCCACTAAACGTGCGCGATGGGTCACGGATAAAGTGTGCATGCAGGCCAACGGAGATCGCCGCACCTGGCGATTCGGTCGCTGAGGGCAGTGTCCCATGCCCGCAAGTCGTGGATTGCAGTGGTTCAGTGAAGTCAACATTGCAGACATGTGGACAATATACTATCCATAAATTCCTGCTGTCTACGCAGCATTCACTTTGGAGCCTTTGATGACAAGCGCCCAGCCCTTGAATGTGGACGAAATACTGGCCGGTATCCGCGCCTGGATCGAAATCGAAAGCCCAACGGACGACCCCGAAGGCATGGCACGCATGGCTGCCCGGGTGCAGGCCGACTATGAAGCCATCGGCGTGCGGGTGGAGCGCATTGCCGGCCGGGACGGGTTTGGCGACCACGTGCTGGCGACAGACGACAGGCACTGCCCACGCGAGGCTGCGGCCGGCCCGGGCCTGCTGATCCTGAGCCACATCGACACCGTGCATCCCATCGGCACACTGGCCGGGCCTTTGCCGTTCCGCATCGAGGGCGACCGTGCCTATGGCCCAGGCGCCGAGGACATGAAGGGCGGCACCTACCTGGCGCTGGCCGCCCTGCGACAGATCGGGCGGGACGGCCTGAAGACGCACCTGCCGGTGCGGCACCTGATGGTCAGCGACGAGGAGATGGGCAGCGACACTTCGTGCGAGCACATCGAACGCGAGGCGCGGCGTGCGAAGTACGTGCTGGTCACCGAGCCGGCACGCTCGGGCGGCAAGATCGTCACCGCACGCAAGGGCTGCGCCCAGTTCAAGGTCACAGCCCATGGCGTGGCGGCCCACGCTGGCGTCGAACACCACCTCGGTCGCAACGCCATCCACGAGATTGCGCACCAAGTGCTGGCGCTGGAAGCGATGACTGATTACGCGCGCGAGCTCACCGTCAGTGTGGGCCTGATCAAGGGCGGCACGCGTTCCAACGTGGTGCCCGACACCGCAACGGTGGACGTGGATGTGCGCATGCCCAACCCCGAGATCGGCGAGGAAATCGTGCGACGCATCCGAGGCCTCAAACCGCATCTCGAAGGCGTCACGCTGACCGTAGAGGGCGGCATCAACCGGCCAGGCTACGAAAAGACACCCGGGATCGCAGCGCTGTACGAACATGCCAAAGGGCTGGCGGCCGAGATCGGCTTCGAGTTGATCGACCTGAAGACCGGCGGCGGCAGTGATGGCAACTTCACCGCCGCCATCGCGCCCACGCTCGACGGCCTGGGCGTCGATGGCGACGGAGGCCATACCTTGGACGAGCGGCTCTACATCAGCAGCATCATTCCGCGCACCCGTTTGTTGATGCGGTTGATGGAGACGCTGCGCTAGTGTGGCGAGCGAGCCCCTGGGCCCACCCGTTCTGCAGCCCGCCCCGCGCCCGGCCGCGCCCCTTCAGGTGCCGCCGAAAGTGCTGCGCAAGGTCAGGCCGATGGTGCGCGGCGCGGCGTGGCCGCCCTCGCCTGACGCGCTGATCGGCGCCACGGGGAACAGCAGCGGCCGTTTGTCGAACAGATTCTTCACGTCCAGCATCAGGCTCCAGCCCTTGGCTTCGACACCGGCTCGCACATTGAAGTAGTCCTGGTTCTGGCTGCGGAAGTCCTGCAGCGTGGACACCGCGCCGGTAGGCAGTTGCTGGCGTACACGCTGTGTGTACGGGTCAGCATGCTGGTAGTCCACGCGCCACATGCCGGTCAGGCCGGCGAAGACCGGCAGCCGCTGGCTCAGCGACAACGAGCTTGTGACCTTGGACACGAAGTCGAAGGCTTCGCCTTTCAGCACCTCGGTGTTGCTCACTTTTGACTTGATGTCGCTCCAGCCGACCGTGCCGCTGAGTTCCAGGCCGGCGCCCAGGCGTGCGCTCAGCCCGGCCTCAACACCCGGGCCTGAAGCCTTGCCAACATTGCGCGTTTCCGCCGCAAAGACGCCGGGGCTGACTTCGGCGGCCGACTGGGCCTGACGGTCCTTGTAGTCAGCGTAGTAGACGGCGCCGTCGAAGAAGACGTTGCCCCCCAGCAGCGAAGCCTTGTGGCCAAGTTCGTAGTTCCACAAGGTTTCCGGGCCGAAGGTGGTGCGGCTGCCATTGAAGCCACCAGAGCGGAAGCCCTTGGCCACGGTCGCGTAGGTCGATGCGTTGCGGTTCCATTCATAGCGGCCCGACAGGCGCGGGCTGAAGGCGTCGAACTTGGCGCTGGTGGTGGCCACGGCAGGTACCGTGGAACCGGTCGAGCGCTCGTCGTTGAACCATCGGCCGCCGCCGCTGATTTCGATGCGGTCGTTCAGCTTCCAGGTCGCGTCACCGAAGACGGCCGAAGATGTCGAATCCACTGGGTCGTCGCCGACGCGGCGCAGCGCCGTGGTGACCGCGCCGCCGCGGAAGGCGGTGCGGTCAATCTCGGACTTGAAGTCGCGCATCCAAATGCCGGCCGAATAGCGCAGCGGGCCATCGCCGTTGGAGGCGATACGCACTTCCTGGCTCCACTGCTTGAAAGCCGTGTCGAAGACGACGCGGAAGCCCGCCAACGAGGCGTTGAACAGCAGATCGCGCTTCTGGTAGCCGGTGGACGATGTCAGTGTGACCGGACCGAAGTCGTACTGCACCACGGCGTTGGCCAGATCGCTCTTGTCCGAACCGGGGAAGCGCTCGTTGCGCTGACGCACCATGGGGTCGGCCGCGCTGCTGAGGTTGTCGCTGTCTCCTTCATAAACGTAGCGTTGCAACATCAGCGACACGGTCAGCTTGTCGGTGACCTGCGCAAACAGCTTGGGGCGAATGAACCAACGCTTGCTGCTGTTGACGTCGCTGGCGTTGATCTGTGGGTAGTCGATCCAGCCAGCCGTCTTGTCATAACCGCCGGCCACGCGCAGGCCCACCTTGTCGGTCATGAGCGGCACGCCCACCGCGCCATTGACACGGTAGCCCGTGCCACCTTCGCCCTGGCGGTAGGCGTTGGCCTCGATGAAGCCGTCAGTGCGTGTGAGGCTGGGGTTGCGCGTGATGTAGCGGATGGTGCCGGCCAACGAGCCTTCGCCGTACAAAGTGCCCTGCGGGCCCCGCAGCACCTCGATGCGGGCCAGGTCCACCAGCGGGAAGGGCCCATCGCGCTGCTGCTGGTCGATGGTGATGCCGACTTCGTCGACATAGGTGCCGACGATGGGCAGGCCCGAGCCAGCACCCGCGTTCACGCCACGGAGTTGGATGCGGTTGGCGCCTGGGGCTTGCTCCTGGATGTTCAGGCCGGGTACCGAATACTGCAAATCGCGCAAATCACTTGCACCGCGGTCGCGGATCTCGTTTGCGCCAATCGCGGTGATGGCCGCTGGCACGTCGGTGATGCGTTCGGGCCGCTTGGTGGCGGTGATGGTGATGACGTCGGTGGTCACTGCCTGGGCGCGCGCCGCAGAGGCGGCGACGAAGGCCGCGAAGGGTGTCAAGAGCAGGACAAGGGCAGCGGACTTCATCGTAGAGAGCTCCTTCGTGGGTCGGTGCGAACCATCGTATTGGATACTATAGTGTCCGTCAATCAGGATGCAGATCCAGATCTTCGGTTGTTGTAGCAGGGAGAAAAGAGACAGTGTGGTGCGAACTTTGTGCAGATGGATGCTTTGGCATCCGTTCTTCGCAATCTCTCGCACAGGCCTGGCGGCGCAAACTGAGCCGCGTCGGTGTGCGCGTGCGCTTCGCGGTCGGAGTTGGATCAAAAGAGGACGTGTCGCCCGCTCACAGCACCCAGGCCCAGTAGAGCCGGCCTTCGGGCGTGAAGCCGGCGAGCAGGTGTTCCGTACGGTCGGCATAGACCAGGCGGTGGCGGCGCAAGCGGTGCGTCGGTGCGCCCAGTTCGCTCACGAGCTCCACGCGTTCGGGTTCGACGCCGGCCCACAGGTTGGGCATGCGCCGCACGCTACCGCCATGCTGTGCGACGTTCTTCAGCTCGTCCGCGAAACGTTCGGCGTCTAGTTCCTCGCCCGGCCGGCGGATCAGTTGCGTGAGCGCAGCGGCGGTGAGCGCCGGTGCTCGGTCCTCGATGGGCGGCAGCGACAGCGGCGTGCTGCCCGGCGCGTAGCCCTCCAGCGCCTGCTGTGCCAGGTGGCGAATGGCGCGCGTGTTCCCGGGCGCCAGGTTGCACATCGCGATCACGCCGCTGCGCGAGGCAGGATCAAGGATGGCCATCGCGGTCCAGCCGTCGAAGTGGCCTGCGTGGTGCATCAACCAGCCATCGCGCAGCGGCTCGAGGAACCAGCCAGCGCCGTACAACGAAGGCCGGCCGCTGGCCAGCACGCCAGGCGAGCTGATCTGCCGGCGCAGCGCTTCGTCGAAGGCCGGACTGGCCAGCAGGGCCTGCAGCCAGGCCAACGCGCCGGTGGGCGTGAAGCAGGCATCGCCGTCACCAATGACCTCACGCGCGGCACTTTCCGCATCCGGCGCAGCATCACCGCGCGCCTGCGCTGCCCAGCTCGGCGTGCCCACCGCCGCACCTGGCACGCCAGCGCGGTCAAACATTGCTTGAACAGCGGCTGCATAAGGCCGGCCCGCCGCCTGCGCGATCAGGAACCCGGCAAGGATGTAGTTGGTGTTGGTGTAAAGCCAACCCTGCCCTTCGCCGAAGGCCGGCGCCAGGTCGGCGTAGGCGGCCATGAAGTCGCAACGCTGCGTCGGCACGGCGTCCAGCGCGAGCGCCAGGTACTCCGGCAGGCCGCTGGTGTGGTGCAGCAGCGAAGCCACGCTGCGGTCGGCCCAGGCTGCGGGCACATCGGGCAGCAAGTGGCCAATCTCCGCGGTCAGGTCCAGACGCCCCTGTGCGGCCAGGTCCAGCAGCGTGGCCGCTGTCACGTGCTTGCCAAGTGAGGCCACTGAAAACCAGGTCGCTTCGTCAACCGGCTGGCCGGAGCCGGCGGGCTGCTCGCCGTGCAGGAACAGCGCCTGCCGCCCTGGCGCGGCCAGCGCAATGGCCAGGCCGGGAATGCCGAAGCCGATGGCCGAAGCCGCCAGCTGGCTGCCCAGCCCGGGCGGCAAGGACGACATTGCAGGCATGATCAACTCCCAAGTTTGGCTACTATTGTGTCCACTGTAGCAGCGCACCGGCCATCTGCGGCAACGCGTGGCTACACTGGCAAGTGTTCTTCTCCCGCACTCCTTTTGCCATGCCCCTGCCCAGCCCCGCCCGCAGCACCCGCGCCGCGGCCGCAGAATCCAAGCCTGCTAAGACTGCCAAGCCCGCCAAGCAGCCACCGGCGGCGGACGTTGGCGGCGGCGACGCCAACTCCGGCGTAGGCGCCCGACTGCTCTTCCTGCGCGAAATGCATGGCCTGTCGCAGCGCGAACTGGCGCGGCGCGCTGGTCTGACACACGCCACCATCGGCAGCATCGAACGCGACGCGATTTCGCCTTCTGTGGGCTCGCTGCGCAAGATCCTTGACAGCTTTCCCATGACGCTGTCCGAGTTCTTCGCGCTGGAACCCGAGAGCGAGACGCAGGTCTTCTTCAGCCAGCGCGAACTGCTTGAGGTGGGCGGCGGCGGCATCTCTTTGCGCCAGGTAGGCCACAACCTGAAGGGCCGGCCGCTGCAGGTGCTGCTGGAGCGCTACGCCCCCGGCGCGGAGACAGCCAAGACGCCCTACAGCCACATCGGTGACGAAGGTGGCATCGTGATCCAGGGCCAAGTCGAGGTCACGGTGGGCGGCGCCACGCGCGTGCTGGGCCCTGGCGACGGCTACCTGTTCTCAAGCCGGCTGCCGCACAAGTTTCGCAACGTGAGCGACCAGGAAGCCGTCGTCGTGAGCGCGAACACGCCGCCGGTCTGAAACGGTGGATCGCCCGGCCGCGCGGCCGGGTTGCGCACCATGGGGTGGATGAAATACTATCCGCCTCATGCACACACTGCGCAAGCCCTACCTGATCTTCCTCGGTGACGTCACGCTGAAGTCCGATGCCAAGACCGGCTTCGGCCTGCGCGACTGGTGCCCCACCGATGTCATCGGCCAGTGGGCCTTGCCCCAAGCCACCGTGAGCCTGGGCCTGCCGGTGATCGCACCGGCAGACGCGGCCAGGCGCGGTGCGGGCTCAATCGTCGTCGGCGTGGCGCCGCCAGGGGGGCGTCTGCCCGAGGCCTGGATTCCGACCCTGGCCGACGCGCTGCACGCTGGCCTGGATGTGGTCAGCGGCATGCACACGCGGCTGGAGCGTTACCCGCAACTGGTGGAGGCGGCGCGCGAGCGCCAGGCCCGGTTGATCAACGTGCGCCACGCAGACCGCGACTGGCCTGTCGGTACTGGGCTCAGGCGCTCCGGGCGGCGTGTCCTGACGGTGGGCACCGATTGCGCGCTCGGCAAGAAGTACACCGCCTTGGCCATCACCCGGGCCCTGACTGCCCGGGGCATGAAGGCCACGTTCCGCGCTACCGGGCAGACGGGCATCCTGATCGCGGGGCAAGGGGTGGCCATCGACGCCGTCGTCGCCGATTTCATCGCGGGTGTCGCCGAGACGCTGTCGCCGGCCAACGATGCAGACCACTGGGACGTGGTGGAAGGGCAAGGGGCCCTGTTCCACCCGGCCTATGCAGGTGTCACGCTGGGCCTGCTGCACGGTTCTCAGCCAGACGCCATCGTGCTGTGCCACGACCCGTCGCGGCAGACGATTGAAGACCACCCCCACATTGCCCTACCCGCGCTGGACGAGGCCATCCGCCGCTACCTGGAGGCGGGCCGCCTGACCAATCCAGACATTCGGTGTGTGGGCGTCGCCATCAACTCTTCGTCGTTGTCCTTACCCGAATGGGCGCGGTATCGAGATCAACTGCAGGCCGAATTGCAGTTGCCGGTTTGCGATCCGATGCGCGGCGGCGTTGAATCAATTGTCCAAGCCATGGGAGCTTAAAGATGAGTGTGTCCATTGCAGACGCTGATGGCTCGCGTCGCCAGCTGTCAGCCCACAAGGTCGTTCTTAAAGCACCCCGCGACCGTGCTGCGCCCGACGACCTGCGGAGGAACCGCGATGTCTGAGCCGACCCTCACAGCCGGCGTCCGTTGGGACCGCCAAGTACAGGCCCAAGAGGCCTACCTGGGGGCGGTCACGCGCGTGATCGACGCATGTCCGCAGGCCAAGGTGTTTGCCCAGCGCTTGCTGCAAGAGACGGCAATCCGCTTGATCGACATCGTGGACCATTTGATTCTCGCGGACGAAGCGATGCTTGCGACCTTGAAAGCCGCAGGATGGAGTCAAGACGGCGCGGTGCTTCGGAACTCTGCGGGCCTGTTCCCCCCAGTTCTGAGCGGCAAGCGTTCAGTCATCATGATTCGGGTTGAATCGGTCGACCAATTCAACCGGGTTCACGGCTTGGCCTCAGCCCCGCAGGACGCGCCGTTTGCCCCTTTGCGGACGGCGGTCGCCTTTGAGAGTCAGCAGGCGTCATTGGGCATCGTCGAGCGAAATGGCGGAACAGCTTATGTCGCGGAAGCAAGTGACCCGGCCTCGATCCGCGAGGGACGCTGGTTTCTCGGCGCGTTTCGGGCCAGGCGCAGGCAGTTCGATACCGTCGATGCAGGGCTGACAGCAGTCGAGCACTTGGTCGACCAGGCCGTTGCCGCTATCGGGCCCCATCGCGCCTGCGCGTTCTGGCTGACGGCCGAACGCGAGAATTGGATGCGGCGATGCGCTGCCGGACGATGGCAGAAAGCGCGTCAGGACGCTGCAGGCGTGGGCTGGGCCAACATTGACCATCACACCTACGACAGTTCACGCCGCCACTTCCGTCAGACAATCCGCATACTCGAGAAGCTGGGCTATGAGCGTCGCGAAATGCTCTATGCCGGCGAACTTGCTGGCTGGGGAAGCCAGGTACTTGAGCAGCCGGTGATTGGCTCCACCATCTTCGCTGACGTGGACCTCGCACCCGAGGAGCTGTCAGTCGATTTCGCTCGCGACACCCTGCCTGATCTCCCAAAGCACAGGCGCGCTGGCTTGCTTTCCGAGCTGTTGGGCGAATCCATTCTGGAAGCAGGACTCAATCACGTTGCCGGTCTGTATGACCAGCGGGTGCTGCGATCGCAGCTGGCCAGTCATGGCCTGCAGATGATGCCGCCCTTCACCAACTGGCCGCATCTGTACCAGGAACTCACCGAAGGTGACTGGGAGGCCGTCGACCCGTTTCGTGTGGACAAGCTGGAACGCAATGGACACGTCAGCGCCGAGGAGGCCGAACAGCTTCGCATGAATGGCTCGATCGTCACGCACCTCGAGAACATCGAACGCAACGACGGGTACAAAGGCTTCAACCGTGAAGGTATCGACTCCGTGCTGCGAAAGCTTGATCCGAGAGCGTACTCAGCGCAGGCGATCGCGCAAACCGCATGAAGCTGGCAGTCAAAGCCACCGAAGAAAGCTGGCCTCTCAAGGAGCCCTTCGAGATTGCTGGCCAAGTCATGGTCGATTTGCCGCTGCTGTTGGTAGAACTGACCGATAGCGACGGATTTGTGGGCCGCGCCGAAGCAGCCGGAGTGGACTACGACGGTGAAACGCCGATGTCGATGCGGGCGCAGATTGAGTCCGTTGCCACGAACCTGAACGAAGCGACGACGCCACAGGACCTTGCAGCGCATCTGCCCCGCGGTGGCGCCCGCAACGCTTTGGACTGCGCCTTGTGGGACCTTCGGGCGAAGCGCTCTGGCGTACCCGCATGGGTCAGCGCTGACATGCAACCGATGCGTCCGCTGTTGACAGCGTGCACCATCGGCCTTGGCAGCCTGGCCGACACCCGGCGTCGCGCCAAAGCGCTGTCAGAAGCTCCTCTCATCAAGGTCAAGGTCGACGGCGCCCGCCATCTGGACTGGATCAGGGTCGTTCGTGACGAAGCTCCGCGTGCCCGGTTGGTGATTGATGCCAACCAGTCGTGGACGCGGGGTTTGATCGAAAAGCTCTTGCCAGATCTGCTTTCACTGGGTATCGAATGCATTGAACAGCCCGTCAGTCGAGGTGCGGACAACGCCCTGGATGGCTTGAGTTCGCCGATTCCACTCGTCGCCGACGAGTCGTGCACGGACCGCCTTTCGTTACCGGGGCTGGTGAACCGCTACCAAGGCGTGAACATCAAGCTCGACAAGACAGGCGGACTGACCGAGGCGCTGGCGCTGGCGCGCGAAGCGCGAGCGCTCGGAATCGATGTCATGGTGGGCAACATGTGCGGCACCTCCCTGGGCATGGCACCCGCGTTCCTGTTGGCCCAACTCGCACGGTGGGCCGATCTCGATGGGCCCTTGCTGCAGCTGGACGACCGTGCATCCGCCATGGCCTACCACCAGGGTGTGGTGCAGCCGCCTCAGCCCGCGCTGTGGGGCTGACCGCAGCGACGCCGTGCGACCCTTTTTCCTCCCACGCCAGAAAGCAATCCATGGAAGCCGCCACCACCACTTCGCCCACGGCCGAAATGGCCTTGAATGCCCGCGTCATCGACTTCACCTCGAAGGTCAATGGCCGCGCCTATCGGCTGTTCGTCTCCATCCCGACGCGGCGGCCCGTGCCGCCAGCAGGGCATGCAGTGCTTTACTTGATCGATGGCAACCTGCACCTCGGCATCGCCGTTGACACGGCCCGCATCCAGGCCTGCTGGCCCGACGTGATCGACCCTGTCGTGGTGGGCATTGGCTACCCCACCGACAGCGTCAGCACCGCGTTGGACCGGCGCATGATCGACCTGACGACACCGATCTCGGACGAGCGACTGAAGAAGGGTTTCATCGCGAAGATGCCTCGGCCATCCGAAGGTTTCGGCGGCATGGACAACTACTTTCGCGTGATCGAGGAAGAAGTCAAGCCACGCGTCGAGGCGATGGTGGCCATCAACCGGCAAGAGCAGGTGCTGATGGGTCATTCGCTGGGCGGGCTGACCACCTTGCATGCACTCTTCCGACACACCGCGACGTTCCAGCAGTTCGTCGCCATCAGCCCGTCCATTTGGTTCAACGACTGCGCAGTGCTGGCGCACGAGGCCGCCTTCAGTGACCAAGTCCGGTCTGGACAGGTCAAGGCGCGTGCATTGATCAGCGTGGGCGGTCTGGAGTCCACTTTTCGCTTCGTTGCCGGCCTGCCGGCTGGCGAACAAGACTTCCGCGACATGACCGAAGAATGCCGCATGGTGCCCAACACCACCGAACTCGGCGATCGACTTGCCGCACTGGCGTCGCCAGGCTTTCACGTCGAGACCGTGGTGCACGAAGGCGACGACCACAACATGGTGCCGCCGGCGGGCATCGCACGCGGCGTGCGTTTTGCGTTTCGGCGTTAGCCGCCTGTCCAGCCACACCACGCTGCGCCGTGCACCCTAAGGGTCTGAATGAGCCACACCCCCGCCTACGACGCCCTGGTGGCTCACCACCGCCGCGTGCATGACCTGGAGCACCTGCAGGCCATCGCCACCTGGGACCGCATGACGCACATGCCACCTGCCGGCGCGGCCGCACGCGCAGCAGCCCAGGCGGCATTGGCCGTGCTGATCAAGCAGTTGCAAACCGAGCCCGCCCTCACCCGGCAGTTCGAAACTGCCGCACACGAGCTCCTGCCGGGCGATGCGGCGCTGAACCTGGCGCGCATGCGCCAGGCGCACCGCATCGAGGCGGCGATTCCCGCGGCCCTGGCCGAACGCCGTGAACTCGCCTCCGGCGCAGCCATGCAGGCCTGGGGCCTGGCCCGACAGAACAACGACTGGGACGCGTTTGCGCAAGCCTGGACGCCGTTGGTGGGGGTGGCGCGCGAATCGGCTGCGCGGCTGGGCGATGCCTTGGGCCTGCGACCCATGGACGCCTTGCTCGAGCGCTGGGAGCCGGGCCTGCGCATGGCGCGGGTGAGCCCCTTGTTCGCCAAGGTGCAAGGGTGGCTGCCGCCGCTGGTTCAACAGGCGCTGGCCGCGCAGTCGCGTGCCGTGCCGCCCATCGAACCCATTGGCCCTTTCCCGGCGCAAGCGCAGCAGCGCTTGTGCGAGCAGGTCATGGCGATGCTGGGTTTCGATTTCAACGCCGGTCGTTTGGACACGACGCAGCACCCCTTCACCGGTGGTGTGCCAGAAGACGTGCGCCTGGCCACGCGATTCGACGAGACCAACTTCCTGCCGGCGCTGGTCGGCACCATCCACGAGACGGGTCACGCACGCTACCAACAGAACCTGCCACGTGACTGGCTGGGTCAGCCACTGGCGGGTCCGCACTCAGCCGCGCTGCATGAGGGGCAGGCGCTGATCTTCGAGCGCCAGCTGGCACCCCAATCCGCCTTCTGCCAGGCCCTCGCTCCGTTGCTCAGCAAGGCTTTCGGTGAACAGCCCGGGTTCGAGCCAGACAACCTGGCGCGGCTGCTGCGCCGCATCCGGCCAGGGCGCATCCGCGTCGCCGCCGACGAATTGACCTACCCGCTGCACGTCATCGTCCGGGTCGAAATCGAGCAAGCACTGATCGAAGGCGAGATTGCGGTCAATGATGTGCCGGCCTGGTGGAACGAGCGTGTACGGCGGTTTCTCGGCGTCGACCCACAGGCGCCTTTCAGCCAGGGCCCCTTGCAAGACCCGCACTGGGTGCACGGCATGTTCGGCTACTTTCCAGCGTACCTGCTGGGCGCCATGGTGGCAGCGCAGTGCTTCGCCGCCCTGCGGCGCGACGTGCCCGAGCTGGACGCGCAGCTGGCCGTAGGCAACTGCAAGTCCATCGGCGACTGGCTCGCCCCGCGCATTTGGCAACAGGGCGCACGCCACGACTTGGACGCCATGCTGCTGCACGCCACCGGAGAGCCACTGTCCGACAACGCACTGCGTGAACAACTGGAGCAACGCCATGGCCGTTTCCACTGAGGCCGCGGCACTGCCGCCACAGGGCGCTGCCGCTGAGCGGGCGCCGGTGTCCGCATGGATCAGCCTGCTGGTGCTGGTGGCATTGGGCCTGTACACCTACATGGACCGGCAGATCTTCGGGCTGCAGGCCGAGCCCTTGCGCAAGGCGCTGGGACTGTCTGACTTGCAGTTCGGGCTGTTGCAAGGCCTCAGCGTGGCCTTGTTTGCAGCCGTGGTGGGCTACCCGATTGCGTGGTTGTCAGATCGCTTTGACCGCCGCAAGGTCTTGGCCGGCTGCATCGCCGTCTGGAGCCTGGCTGTAGGCGCTTGTGGCCTGGCGGATGACTTCAACCAGCTCTTCCTTGCCAGCTCCCTGGTGGGAGCGGCAGAGGCCGGCTTGCTGCCCATCGCTTATGCCTTGATCCCCGAGCTGTTCCGCGGCGGCCAGCGGCAGTTGGCCAATTCCTTGTTCATCGTCACCGGGCGGCTGGTTGTAGGCCTGATCATCGCGATGTGTGGGTGGATGATTCACGCCATCGACCTCTGGCGGCACCTGCTGCCCGATGTGCTGCAAGCCTTGCCGACCTGGCGTCTGGCATTCTTTGCCACAGCGCTGCCGGGCATCGTGTTCGTGCCGATGATCTTGTTGTTGCCCATCGGCAAGCGCAAGTCGACTGTGCTGGCGGATGGAACACCGGCCGTGGCACCCGCAGACAAGCCGACCGTTTGGCCGTTCCTGCGCAGCCAGCGCTTCACGTTTTTCACCTTCATGTTGTCGGTGGGGTTGCTGGTGTTCGGCTTTGGCGCCACTGGCGCATTCATCCCGGCGGTGGCCATGCGCCAGATGGGCATGAGCTCACTGGAGCTGGGCAATGCGATGGGCATCGCCACGTTCGTGTCAGCGGGAGTCGGGCTGTTGATCGCCAATGTGGGCATGAAGTGGCTGGCACCGAAGCTGGGCCCGCTGTTGCCCGTGCGGGTTTTGGCCTTCGCAGCGGTCGCCAGTGGTGTTTTCGCCGCGTCCCTTTATCTGGCCAAGACCCCCGTGCAGCTGTTCACGCTGATGGCCTTGCATCACACCTTCCTGATGGCCGGCACGATGGTGTTTCCCACCGCGCTGCAGGAGATGACGCCACAACCCCTGCGCGCGCGCCTGATCTCGCTGATCATCATGTTCAACATGGTGCTGGGCTCGCTCAGCCCTGCTGTGGTGGGTGCGATCTCCGACGCGCTGAAACCGCGCCCCGATGGGCTGATATTGGCGATGACGGCCACATCGACCACCGCCTTGCTGATTTCCGCAATGTTGATGCTGCTGTGCGGCCGTGGCTTCGTTCAAACGACTCGCGTCGCGCGCGCCGCCGAGGCGCCCTGAGCACGGCACGCCGTACGCACGGGGCTCGGTGGACGCGAAGGGTACTGAGGTTGCGGTGCTCGCCGGTCGGTCAGAGGCTCACAGCCATTGCGCAATCGCTTCCAACGGCTTCTTGATGCCGCCGTGCACCGGCACCTGGCAGCCCGCCTTGGGGTAGCCGACCACCAGCAGGATCACTGGCTTCTCGGAAGGCGGCCGGCCGCACAGCTTGTTCAGAAAGCTCATCGGGTTGGGCGTGTGTGTCAGCGTCGCTAACCCGGCATGGTGCAGCGCGGCAATCAGGAAGCCCGAAGCGATGCCTACGGATTCCGGAACGTAGTAATGGCTGAACTTCTCGCCCTTCTGTGGGCCTTCCTGGTGCACGCCGTACTTCTGCGCGAAGATGGCAATCAGCACCGGCGCCTCTTCCAGGAAGGGCTTGTTCCAGTCGGTGCCCAGCGGCGCCAGCGCGTCCAGCCACTCCTGCGGCGCGCGTTCGTTGTAGAAGCTGCGCTCCTCGACCTCGGCCGCCTCGCGCACGCGCTTCTTGTGCGCGGGGTCGGTAATGACGCTGAAGAACCAGGGCTGCTGGTTGGCGCCCGATGGTGCCGTGCCGGCAGCCAGCAGGCAGCTTTCGATGACCTCGCGCGGCACCGGCCGGCTGTCGAAGTCGCGCACCGTGCGGCGGCGCTGCAAGTCGGCATGAAAGGCGCGGGCGCGTTCGATCATCTCGGGCTGCGGGTACTCGCGGTAGGCGGGCAGCGGTTCCTGGGCGAAGGCAGCGTGGGGTCGAGTCATGGTGAATCAGGTCGCAGTCTCGGTTCGAAGTGCGGCGGCGTAGGCCTGGCGATAGTGGGTCAGTGCCGCGTCCATGTGCAATGGCTGCATGCGACGGTCTGGCGCGTGCTGCAGGTTGTGCCATTGCGCGGCAATCATCGCGCGGTCTTCCTCGAAGGCTGTCAAGAGGCCTTGGTACAAGGCCTCGGTGACGTTTGCATCGCCGCGGTCGGCGCGGTGTGCTTCCATGAAGAAGTAGTGGGTGCTCGTGGCCGTCTCGGGGGTCAGGGCCTGGCAGCTTTGGAAGCGAACGCCGGTGCCTTGGCCTTCGGCGTCTTCCGCGGACATGCCGGCGGGCTGCGCGCCAGAATGCATCAGCAGCGTGCCGGGCAGCAGGAATTCGTAGTGCAGCCAGCGGTCGACCGGGCCGTCATGATCCCAGAGCGGGCGGTAGTACGCGGGCGGCGGCACCCGGGAGATGTCTCGCCGCACACGAACGCCGCGCGACAGGCGTTCCAACCGTGGCGGCACGCGCGCAAGTGTGTCGTCTCCGCCGCCGCCGAACGTGGCCGCATGCACATAGCTCAGGTGCGAGAAGTCGAGCAGGTTGTCGGCGATGAGTTCGACGGGAGTCTCGTAGTGCAAGTAGCCCGGGCGATAGGCCCACTCGGACGATTCGCAGGAGAAGTTGTCGGGCAGCAGACCGGTGTCGGCGCTCGCCGCGTCATCGCCCGTCCACACCATCACCCAGCACCGGTGCTCGACAACGGTAAAGCGCCGCACGCAGGCCGCCGGCGGCGGCGAGTCCATGCCGGGCACCTCGATGCAGCGGCCGTCGGGCGCGAACTTCAAGCCGTGATACCCGCAGCGCAGAGCATCGCCTTCGAGTCGGCCGCGCGACAGTGGTGCGTGGCGGTGTACGCAGCGGTCCTCGAGTGCGGCAATCGCGCCGTCAGCCGTACGCCACAGAACCAGCGGTACGCCGACGATCGTGCGGGCAAGCAACTGGCCCGCCTGCAGTTCGTGCGACCAGGCGGCAACGTACCAGGCGTTGCGCAGGAAGGCGTTCACGGCACGGGCTCAGACCAACTCGAAACGCCGGTGCAGCGGCGCCGGATCCGGATCGTGTCCGGCGAAGTCGCGGAACGCGTCGTCGGCGGCCACCCGATGGCCGACGCTCAGCACCTTCTCGATCCAGCGCCTTGCCGTGTCGGCGTCGTACAGGCCGCCGGGCGAACGCTCGAAGGCTTCCACCGCATCGGCCGCCATCACGTCAGCCCACAGGTACGAGTACAGCCCCGCTGCGTAGGCGCCGATGAAGAGGTGAAAGTTGTGCGTGACCCGCATGATCAGGTCCCAGGCCTCGGGCATGCCCAACTCGGCCAGTGTGTCGTTCTCCACCTGCACAGGGTCGATGGGCTGGCCGCTGCCATCGGCCAGCAGGTGCAACCGCATGTCGACGATGGCTGGCAGCAGGAAGTCCGGGTTGAGGCTGAAGATGCGGTCGTACTTCAGGCCCTGCTGGATGCGGTCGATCAGGTCGGCGGGCATGGACTCGCCGGTGACGTGGTGCCGTGCAAAGCGGGCCAGAAGCTCAGGGTCGCGCAGCCAGCGTTCGTTGATGAGCGCCGGCAACTCGACAAAGTCCCAGGCCACATGCTGGCTGCCCAGCGAACGGTACGCAGACGTGCAATGCAGCATGTGCAGCGCATGGCCGAACTCGTGGAAGAAGACGTTGGCGTATTCCCAGGGCAGCAGCACGGGCTGGCCCTCGGGTGGAGGCGGGAAGGTGGAGTAGACGGCGGCGATCGGCAACACCCGGCCGCGGAAGTTCTCGGCCTCGCGGTACTGCATCTGGTACGAGCCGTGCGCCTTTCCCGGGCGGTTGAAGAGGTCGAAGTACAGGACGCCCACCGGCTCTTCGCCGCGGCTGACCGCGTAGACCCGGACGCTGGGGTGGATCAAGGGTGCGTCGGCCAGCGGCTTGAAGGCCAGGCCGTGCACGCGGCCGGCGGCCCAGAACATGGCTTGCAGCACCGCTTCCAGGGGCAGGTGCGCCTTCACCGCATCGCCGTCCAGGCCGAAACGCTGGCGCCGCAGCTTCTCTGCATAGAACTGGCGGTCCCACGGGGCCAGGCGGATGCCGGCGCCTTCGCGGTCGGCGATGGCCTGGTAGTCGGCAATCTGGGCCTGCGCGGCGAGCTTGACGCTGCGCCAGGTGCGCTCCAGCAGGGCCAAGACCGTCTCGGGCGTACGGGCCATGCGGTCCGCCAGTGCAAAGTGCGCGTAGCTGGGGCTTCCCATCAGCCGCGCCAGTTCGCCGCGCAATTGCAGGATCTGTGCGGCGATCGGCTTGTTGTCGTTCGCCCCTGGGTTGTCGCCGCGTTGGGTCCACATCCGCCAGACCTGTTCGCGCAGATCGCGCCGCGTGGCCAGGGTCAGGAAGGGCCAGACCGAGCCACGCGCATTGGGAATGGCCCAGATGCCCGGCCGACCCTTTTCCGTGGCCGCCGCTGCGGCGGCCTGCCGCAAGGCGTCGGGCAGGCCGTCCAGTCCGGACTCGTCCTCGATGAAGACCGCTTGGCGCCCGGCCTCGTGGATCAGGTTCTGGTTGTACTGAGACGACAGCGCAGCCAGGCTTGCGTTGATCTCGGCCAGGCGCCGCTTGGCGTCGTGTGGCAGGCCGGCACCACGCCGCTGCATGCGCGCGCGCAGCACGTCCAGGAGTCTCTGCTGCTCGGAAGTGAGCCCGGCCTGGCCGCGCTGGTTCCAGACTTCGTTCAGCCGCGCGAACAGCCGTTCGTCGTGCGCAATCTCGTCGTCCAGCGCCGCCAGCATGGGGGCCAGGCGCTGTGCGACGGCAGGCATATCGCCCAGGCTCAGGCTGTTGGCATGCACACGGAGCACGCACAAGAGGCGATCCAGGGCCCGGCCGCAGTCTTCCAGTGCTTCGGCGGTGTTCTCAAAGCTGGGTGCTGAGGGGTTCGCCGCGATGGCCTGCAATTCGGCACGCTTGGCTTCGATGGCGGCGCGCAGGGCTTCCTCCAGCGCCGCAGGGTCGACGCCGGCCAGCGGCGGCAAGCCGCCATAGGGGCCTGACCAGGGAGCCAGCAGGGCCTGTGCGGCTGGGGATGGGCGGGTGTTCATGCGAGAACCCGGTCGAGGAAGGCGCGCACGGGTGGTACGACGAGCCCCGGCGCCATGCACACGCCATGGCCCTGGCCCGTGATCTCGTGCACCGTCCAGCCCTGTTGCAGCAGTTCGTCGCGGTGCTCGCGGATGATGGAGGCGATGCGGATCGGGATGCCGGCTTCGACCAGATCACCATCGCTACCAAAGAAGACCATCTTCGGGCAGGCGATGCGCTGCACCGAGTCGGCTTCGGGCCAGCCCTGCATGCTGCTGTACCAGGTCTCCCACTGTCGGTACTGTTCCTTCGAGCGCAGCACCTTCAGCGACGACGGTTCCGGGTCGGCCTGCTTCAGCCGCGTCGCCTGCAGGATGCCCGCGTACGGGGCGCCCAGCGGAGGCCAGCCCCCCAGCACCAGCGCGCTCAGGCGGTCGGTGCGCGCGGCCAGTTGCAGGCCGACGGCGGCACCCCAGGAGTAGCCCCAGTAGGCGAACCTGTCGAAGCCGGCTGCGCTGGCCACGGCCAGCAGGTCGGCGCAGACCCGGTCGGCGGTGAGCGCCTGCGGCGCGATGTCACGGCTGCCGCCGATGCTGGGGTAGTCCACCAACAGCACGCGGTAGCGGTCGAGCAGCGGCTGCAGGTAGCCGTCGAGCACCGGTTGCAGCTCGTCACCGAAGATCGCGGTGAACGAGGCCATCAGCGGCAAGCCGATGAGCAAGGGCTGGCCCTGGCCCTGCACCTCGTAGAAGACGCCGCTGGTGGGGTCAAGCGGCATGCAGGGCCTCGCCGGCCTGGCGCTGCAGCCAGTCGTTCACCAGATCATCCAGCACCGGCAGCGTCACGGCGCCGGCGCTCATCACGGCGGCATGGAAGTCGCGGTGCCGGAAGCGCGTGCCCAGCTGCGCCTCGGCGCGGCGGCGCAACTCACGCAGCTTGAGGTTGCCGATCTGGTAGCCCAGCGCCTGCCCGGGCAGCGCCGCGTAGCGGTCGACCTCGCCTTCGATGGTCTCGCGCGACAGGCTCAGGCGCTCGGCCATGTAGGCCACGGCCTGCTCGCGGCTCCAGCCCCGCGCGTGGATGCCGGTGTCGACCACCAGGCGCACGGCGCGCCACATCTCCATCTCCAGCCGCCCGTAGTGTTCGTGCGGCGTGGTGTACAGGCCCATCTCGATGCCCAGCGTTTCGCAGTACAGCGCCCAGCCCTCGACGCAGGCGGTGTACTTGACGGCGCCGTAGCGGCGGAAGGCCGGCAGCTCGGCCTGCTCGTTCATCAGCGCCATGTGCATCAGGTGGCCGGGCCAGGCTTCGTGCACCACGAGCGCCGGGTGCAGGTAACTCGGCGCCTTGGACGGCAGTCCGCTGATCCAGAAGATACCGGCCGACGAGCCATCGGCGGGGCTGGGCTGGGCGTAGGCCGGTGGCATGCGCGCCGAGACGGCATCGGGGATGCTCTGCACGCCGTAGGTGATGCGCGGGATGAGGCCGAAGAACTCCGGGATGCGCCGGTCCACGCGCTTGCAAAGGGCCTCGATGCTCTCGCGCAGGGCGTCGCGTGACGGGGCGACGAACTGCGGGTCCGATGCCAGGAAGGCGCGGTAGCCCGGCACGTTGCCGCCGTAGCCGGCGTCTCGGGCCACGGCTTCGATCTCGCGCTCCAGCCGCGCCACTTCGGCCAGACCCAGCGCGTGCACCTCGTCGGGGTCGTCGGTGGTGCTGGTGAAGTGCCGCACCCAGGTGCGGTAGTACGCAGCGCCGGCCGGGCCGTCCACGCAACTCAGCGATTCGCGCGCGCCTAGCTGCACCAGGCCTTCCAGGAAATCGGCCCAGGCCTGCAGGGCCGGCATCAGGGCTTCGCGCACCACGCCCAGGGCGCGCTCGGCCTGGGCCAACACGGCGGGTTGCGCCGCCGCCGGAGAACGCTTGAAGGGCGACAGCCAGGCCGAGGCTTCGGGCGCCGCGGCCAGGATGCCCCGCGTGTTGGCCTCCGCGCTCTGCAGCACCACCCGCGGGTAGCGGTAGCCGCGCGCATGGCCGGCCTCGATGTTGGACTGCACGTCGCGCAGGTAGCCGGGCAAGCCGGCCAGACGGTCGACGTACAGCGCCGCTGCGGCGGCATCACCGACGCTGGTCGAGTTGGCCCAGAACATCGCGGTGAAGTCCGGCCCGGCGGGGAACAGCCAGGGCCTCTGCCACGAGTCGGCAGCGTGCTGCGCCCGCAGCCCCGCCAGTTCGCGCCGGATCAGCGCCAGCGTGGCGCGCTCCTGGGCCTGCAGGGGGCCGGCGTCGATCTGTTCGGCCTGCTCCAACAACTGCGCGGCATCCTGGTCGCGGCGCAGGTGGTCAGCCGCCGACTCGCGGAACAGCACGGCATCGGCCAGCGGCTGCCCGGCGAGCACGGCCGACAAGGGCAACGCATGGCACTCGAAGGCCCAGTACTGATCCGCCAGGGCGGCCAGTGCGGCTCGGGCCGGGGTCTGTGAAGTCTGATCGGTCATGGCTTCGGTTCCGCCGGTGCGCCGCAGATGGCCTCGCGCATCACGGCAATCGTCCAGTCCGGGAGCTCGTAGACGAAGTTGTGGCCGGCGCCCTTGGGCGCGACGACACGCCGCGAGCGGGTCGACGTGGCCAGGTAGCGTTCGCGCGTGGCCGCAAAGAAGCGGAACATGCGGCGAGCGTTGGCGTCGCTGCCGGCCCGGGCTTCGGGCAGCAGGGCGATGTCGCCGTCCTCGTCGTCCTTCGGGCCGACCAGCCACACCGGCAGGTCGCCCAGGTCGCGGTCATAGACCACCGTGTCCCAGGCCACCGCGGCCACGCCTTCGGGGCTGAGTTCGCTGTAGATGGACGCCTGTGCGAAGAAGTGGCCGGCGTTGGCCTGCACCGCACTGGCGGCGGCCACCTCGGGCCCGAGCACGGCCTGCGTGGCCTCCATGGCCTGCTTGTAGGCCGGCACCTGGGCCATGCGGGCGTTGTGCCGTTCTTGCAGGTTCACGCCGAAAAGCTGCGCCAGCCCGCCCAGCCAGGCGCCGCGGCGCATGTCCTTCAGCGCCGACAGGCGCGGGCCGAAGACGATGGTCTCCAGCGGCGTGGGGTCGAGCAGCACCAGCAGGTGCACCAACTCAGGCCGGCGGCGCGCGATGTTGGCCGCGAGCAGCCCGCCGAAGGAGTGACCCGCCCAGATGAACGGGCCTTTCTCGCCGGCTCGTTCCAGTGCCAGCACCATCTCGTCGGCCTCGCGGGCTGTGGTGCGCGGGAAGGGGCCGGTGTCGCTCCAGCCGGTGCCCGGCCGGTCGATCAGGATCGAGCGTGTCTCGCCGCGGAACGCGCGGTGCAGGTGGTGCATGCCGTAGCCGCTGGCATGGCCGCCGGCAAACCAGATCACGGGCACGCGCCCGGGCGGCACCTTGCCTTCGGCCAGCAGGTGCACGCGATAGCCGCCCACATCGACCAAACGGCCCGGCGGCGGCGTCGCCCTTCGTGCGCGCGACAAGGTCCACAAGTGGCGCGCAGAGGCCAGGCCGAGCAGCAGGCTCAGTGCCACACCCACCGCGACGAGCGGCATTCGCAGCGCATCGGGTGCCACCCGCGCCAGGCCGAAGAAGAGCAGGCCCACCAGCGCGGCAACGAGCAGCCCGGCCGCGTCATGGCTGAGCACGGCCAGCAAAGCGTTGCGCCCGCGGTGCATGGCTCAGGACCGGGCGGTCACGGTGTCGTCGCGTGGCAGGGTGGCCGCGCGGCTCTCCGGCAGCCACCAGGCGGCCAGCGCCGCGGCGCCCATGCAAGCTGCTGCCATGATCAAGGCCAGGTCGTAGCTGCCCGTGCGGTCGTGCACCACGCCGGCCAGCCAGGGCGAGATGCCGCCGCCCGCGGCCGTGGCCACCATCTGCGTGGCGCTGGCGCGGCCGAAGGTCTCGGCACTGAAGTAGCGGCGCGCCAGAAGCAGGCTGACGCTGTTGTCCCCGCCCGAGCACAGGCCCAGCAAGCCGCCCGCCGCGATGCTGACCCACAGCCCGCCACCGGTGTAGATGACGAGCGTGGCCAGCATGGGCACGGCCATCAAGATGACCGCCAGCCGCGACGCCGGCATGCGGTCGGCCAGCCAGCCGGCCAGCAGGTTGCCGGTGAGGCCCCCGACGCCGACCAGGCTCATCGCCAGGGCGGCCTGCCCGGGGGTCGCACCGCGGTCCTGCAGCAGCGCCGCGAAGTGCATGAAGATGGCCCCCACGCCGAGTGCGAACAGCATGTTGAACAAGGCCAGTTTCCACCAGATGGCGTCGCGCAGGAAGGCGGCCATGGTGCCGGGGCCGTTGGTTTCGGGAGCCGCAGCCGCAGCCGCGGCGGCGGGCGGGTGCGCAGCCGGCACGGCGGATCCACCCCGGCGCGCAGCGGGGTCGCGTTCGCGCGCGAACAAGAGCGCCGCCACGCTGCACATCAGCAGGCTCAGGCCCGCCATGACCATGAAGGCCTGGCGCCAGCCGAACTGGCTGATGACGGCCTGCGTCCACAGCGGATGCAGGATGCCGCCGACACCGCCACAGGCGAACAGCAGGCCGAGGGCCCGGCCCAATGAGCGGTCGAACCAGCCTTGCACCAGCTTGGCCAGGGTCAGCAGTGAAGCGCCGGCGGCCGTGACCATCAGCGACAGGCACAGGCCGTAATACACCCACACGCTGCCTTCCATCATCGAGAAGGCGGCGAAGTTCAGCGACTGCAGCACCACGCCCACCAGGATCAGCGGGCGCAGCGGCACCTTGTCGACCACCCAGCCGGTCAACGGCGCGACCAGCGGCGTGAACAGGGTGGCCAGGGTGAGCGCGAAGGCGATCTCGCCACGGCTCCAGCCCAGGCTCTGCTGCAAGGGCAGCAGGAACAGACCGAAGGTGCTGCCATACAGCGCCGACACGCCGAACAT
>JAJTGU010000013.1 GCA_021297985.1 Rubrivivax sp. | reverse complement strand
CGCGGGTGGTCGTGTCCATGGTTGCAGCTCCGTTGATGAACGAGGCGGATTGCCTCGCTCGTCAACTTCGCAGAACCGCGACTCTCCCGAAACACCAAGCCGTGGCCGGAGCGCCTACCGCGCGAGCGGTTTAGTCCACCGCGGAACAGCCGTCGAAATCGTTGTCTGTTCGGCTCAAGTCTGCTGCGGAGCAGTCCGATATTGCGGATACGCAGGTGCATTGAGGCACCGGCGTCTCTTCAACCTTTCGGAGACAGCTGCATGAACTTCCGCACCCTCTCGCGCTGGCTTGCCGGCGCCGCCTTCGTGATCGGCTTCCACGCCTCGGCTCTGTCGCAGGAGTTCGGCACGCGCGAAGAAGCCAAGGCCATGGTCGACGCCGCCGTCGCCCACGTGAAGAAAGTCGGCCCGGACCAGGCCTTCAAGGACTTCACCGACAAGTCCAACAAGTCCTGGCAGAAGAAGGACCTGTACGTGATGGCCTACCGCAACGACGGCACCTGCGTCGGCCATGGCGCCAATGACAAGCTGGTCGGCAAGAACCTGATCGAGCTGAAGGACCCCAACGGCAAGCCGCTCATCAAGGAGCTCGTCGCCGCCGCGTCCAAGGGCGGTGGCTGGGTCGAGTACGACTGGGCCCACCCGCAGACCAAGAAGGTCGAGAGCAAGGTGACCTTCGCGCGCAAGCTCGACAACTTCGACGGCTGGGTCGGCGTCGGCGTCTACCGCTGATCAGCCCACCGCCCCAAGTCATCGTCCAACGCAGGCTTCGCGTCGTCCACCCTGGACCGCGAGGCCGGAGGAAGCACCCATGATCTCCTGGATCTCGAACGCCTCGGTCGGCGTGAAGGTGGCACTGGCCCCGGCGCTGGCCATCGTCTGCTTGTTGCTGGTGGGCGGGCTGGGCCTGTTCGCCAACCAACGGCTGGCTCACTCGCTGGCCGCGCTCGGCGAAGGCAACGTGCCGCAGATCGCCACCGCGGGCCAGCTGGCGCAGCAGATCGCCAGCATCAACGGCAGCGTCAACCAGAGCCTGGCCTGGGAGGGCGTGGGGATCAAGGAAGTCAAGATCAAGGCGCTCGACCAGGACATCGTCAAGCGCCTCGATGACTATTCGAAGGCCCTGGGCGCGGCCGCTGACGCCAGCACCGAGGGCAGCGGCCGCGAGCAGCTCGCCGTCGCCAGGAAGAGCTTCGACAGCTACGCCAAGAGCACGCGTGAGGCGCTGGACATCAAGAGCGGCATGGTCTCCAACGCGGCGTCGTTCATGACAACGATGGACGGCCACTACGCCGCGGTGAAGAAGTCGCTCGATGACCTGGTTGCGCTGCAGTCCGAGCACGCCCGCAAGCGTGTCGAGCAGGGCCGCACGCTGGCCGACAGCAACCAGCTGGCGATCGGTGTCGGCGTGCTGCTGGCCCTGATGGCCACCGTGGGCATCTCGCTGCTGATGTCGCGCGTGATCGTGCGGCCGCTGGTCGATGCAGCCCGGGTGGCGAACGCCGTCGCCGAGGGCGACCTGGCCACGCGCCCGACCGAGCCCGCCAGCGCCGACGCCACGGGCCGCGTGATCGCGGCACTGGCCACCGCGCAGAGCCGGCTGTCCGAAGTGGTGGCCGGCATCCGCGCCAGCGCCGACCGGGTGAGCCAGGCCTCGTCGGAGATCGCACAGGGCAACGCCGACCTGTCCTCGCGCACCGAGAACACCGCGGCCGCCCTGCAGCAGACGGCGGCTTCGATCGAGGAACTGGCCACGACCATTCGCCACGGCGCCGACAACGCCCGCACCGCCGACACGCTGGCGCGCGACGCCTCCGACGTGGCCCGCCAGGGCGGCTCGGTGGTCGGCGATGTCATCGCCACCATGGACGACATCAACGCCCAGGCCAAGAAGATCGGCGAGATCATCGCCGTCATCGACGGCATCGCGTTCCAGACCAACATCCTGGCGCTGAACGCCGCGGTCGAGGCTGCCCGCGCCGGCGAACAGGGCCGCGGCTTCAGCGTCGTCGCCAGCGAGGTGCGCACGCTGGCCCAGCGCAGCGCCGAGGCGGCACGCGAGATTCGTACGCTCATCGGCACCTCGGTCGAGCGCATCGATGCCGGGGTCGGCAAGGTGCAGTTGGCCGGCCAGACGATGACGCGCATCGTCGGCGCCATCGAGCGTGTGTCCACCACCGTGGGCGAAATCTCCAGCGCCGCCTCGCAGCAGGCGCAGGGCATCGAGCAGGTGAGCCAGGCCGTCGCCGAGATGGACCGCAACACGCAGCAGAACGCCGCCCTTGTGGAAGAGGCCAGCGCGGCCACCGAGTCGCTGCGCACACAGGCGCAGACGCTGGCGTCGATGCTGGCGCGGTTTCGCACCGCCTGAGCGGCGCGGTCTTCGCGGTCGGCGCGCGCCGTCAGCCGGCGGTGCGCAGCCAGTTCAGGCCGTCGCTGACGGCCTGCGGCACGATGCCGCTGTGGCTGCCGCTGTAGGCCTGCGGGCGGAACTCGAAGCCCTCGAAGCGGCGCGCGGCCAGGGCATCGGCATAGGGCACGTTCGACAGCACGTTGCCACTGCTGGCGTGCGACAGGTGCAGCCGCACCGGCAGCGCGCGGTGCGCTGCGGCGTAGCGGTCCTGCCAGAGCGTGGCGGTGTCGAACAGGCAGCCCAGCGACGCATCGCAGGCCATGTAGCCGCGGAAGGCGTGCGAACCCGGCGCCTCGGCCAGCAGCGCGTACAGCACGAAGCTGCCGCCGTGCGAATGGCCGAACAGCATGCGCTGGCGGGGATCGCCGCCGAACAGGTCTTCGGTGAACGGCAGCACCTCGTTGCGCAGGAAGTCGAGGTAGAGCGCCTGCCCACCACCGCCCGCGGTGCAGGAGTTGGGCGGCACGAAGTCGAGATTGCGGCGCGACACGCTGTTGATGCCCACCACCACCACGCGGGTGCGGCTGCTCTCGACGCTGCGCACCAGGGTGTCGAACCAGGTCTCGCCGTCGAGCGCGTAGACGATCGGCAGGCTCTCGCGCGGGCCCGCCGCCAGCGGCGGCAGGTACACGCGCAGGCCGTAGTCCACGCCAATGCGGCTGGCGCGCAGGATGCGGGCGTCGAGCGAGCCTTCGAGCGGGGGCGGGCAGGATCCCTACAGGCTGTACTGCACCGCGCCCGTGTCGCTGATCGCGATCTTGCCGGCGGCCATCATGTCGTTGAGCGTCTTCTGGATGACCGGATCGTCGTCCTTGGCCACCAGCAGCGACTTGATCATGGCCAGCAGGGCGGCCTGGCGCGCGGGCTTGCTCTGCGTCTTCTTGAGGCTGGCGACGACGTGTTCCAGACCTCGGGTTTTCTTCGTAGGGGCGGTGGCCTTCTTGGCGGCCGCTTGAGGCTTCGGGGTGGCCGCCGGCTCCGTGGTCGTCTTCTTGGCCGCCGTCTTCGCGGCAGTCTTCGCTGGCGTCTTCTTCGCAGCTGCTTTCTTGGTCGGTGCCTGTTGGCGCCGACTGAAATTTGACCCACTTCCGAGGATCGTGCCGACCGAAAACTGACCCGGGTGTTCAACCTACCCTGCCCGACTTATCCACAGCGGCGCGGGGTGTGAGGAGTGATCACCATGGCCATGATTGGCAAGGTCTTGCGGATGCGACACCGCGAGAAGAAGTCGGTGCGGGAGATCGTCAAGGCGACGAGCCTGGCGAGGAACACGG
>JAJTGU010000235.1 GCA_021297985.1 Rubrivivax sp. | reverse complement strand
TTGGCCATCTGCTTTTGTGCCTGGGCCACGGTGCGCAGCGCGGCCAGGCGCTCCTGGGGATCGCGACTCGCCGCCAGGGCTGCTTCGGCGGCACTGCAGGCTTCTGGCCAGGCGTGGCGATGCAGCGCGACATCGGCGGCGCGGAGCTGCCAGGTCGCGGCCTCGGCCGGGCGACCGGCGGCGCCGAGGTGGCGGGCGACTTCGGCGGGCTCGGTGCCCGGCTGCCCGGCCAGGGCCTGCGCCAGCGCCGCGTGCAGCGCCGCCCGACGCAGCGGGGCCAGGCTGGCCGCGATGGCCTGGGCGATCAGGTCGTGGGCGATGCGCAACGGGCCATGCCGGTCGGCCGCCAGCAGGTCGGCGGCCAGCGCGTGTTCCAGCGCCTGGGACACGGCGAGTTCGTCGAGCGACAGCGCACGGGCCAGCAACGGAGCCGACAGCGCATCGCCGGCCAGGCACGCGGCCTCCAGCACGCGGCGCACGACCGGACCCAGGGCCCGCGAGCGCGCGACCAGCACCTCCTGCACGCTGGCCGGCACCAGGGCCGCGCCG
Source organism: Rubrivivax sp. (assembly GCA_021297985.1). Taxonomy (GTDB): domain Bacteria; phylum Pseudomonadota; class Gammaproteobacteria; order Burkholderiales; family Burkholderiaceae_C; genus Rubrivivax. The sequence goes on along the minus strand of JAJTGU010000235.1, from coordinate 4,448 downwards.
TGTTCGCGCGCATGGCGCAGGTGTTCGATCAGGAACAACGGGTGGCCGGCGCTGCGCTCCAGCACGGTGGCCAGGGCGGAGTCGGTGGTGGCAACCAGCCCGGCATCGCCGTCGGCGACGGCCGCGAGCAAGGCCCGCGCGTCGGCCTCGGGCAAGGGGCCCAGATTCACGGCCGTGACGCGGCCCTGGTCCAGCCACTGCCGGCGGCGCTGCAGCGCCGGCATCGTCAACTCGCCGCTGCGGTGCGCCAGCACGCAAGGCAGGTCGGCCGCGACATGATCTGGCGTGGACGCGACGGGCTCCCACAGCGCCTGGCTGGGTTCGTCGGCCCATTGCCAGTCGTCGATCAGCAAGGCGCCAAAGTTCCCGGCCGCCAGCAGCGCGAGCGCGCCCTGGTAGGCGTGGTGCAGGCGCTCCGGACTGGGCATCGCCACCGGTTCGGCGGGCGACGCCGAACCGGCGCTGCCGCGTGGCAGCCACTGCGGCACCAGCGCCGCCAGGTCGCGCAGCAGGCGGGCCGGCAGCGGCACGTCGGGCGCCGCGTCGCGCAGTGCATGAAGCGCGCGCAGCGCGCCGGCATAAGGCACGGCGCTGTCCTCGGGTCGGCAGCGCAGCACCAGCACGCCGTCGAAGGGCGCCAATGCTTCAAGCGCGAGCCGCGTCTTGCCGATGCCGGGCGCGCCGGCGATCAGCACCCGCTGGCCGGCGGCCAGGGCGACGCGGACCGCCGCGAGCTCGTCGACCCGGCCGACGAAGGGCGGCGCCTTCAGCATCGTGCGCGATGCCGGCATCGGCCCCGACGCCGACACGGGGAGCAGGCCAGGGGGGGCCAGCGGCGCGAACACCGAATCGACCGCGCCGGGCCCGGCGGCGACCTCCGCTGGCGATTCGTGGCGTTCGTGCAGGCGCTGCAAGGCCTGACGCGCGGCCTCGTGACCGGGGCCGGCGGCACCGTCGGCGAGCAAGGCGCGCCAGGCGCGTGTGGCCTCGGCCAGGTGGCCGGCGGACTCATATGCGCGGGCTTCTTGCTCCAGCGCCTGCAGCCAGCGCTGGTGCAGCAAGGGCGCCTGTTCGGCGGCCCACTGCGCGAGTTCGGCTCCGGCGGTGTCGTCCAGCGACTCGAGCCAGCGCGGTGCCGTCGCTCCCGGGCGTGGCCAGACGATGGCCAGCTTGGCCTCGGCTTGCAGCTGCAAGCGCTCGCCGGCGCCTTCGGCGATGGGCAGGCCCAGCTGCCGCAGCCGGAACAGGTCGCGCCGCAGGTTGCGCCGCGCATCGGTGGGGTCGGTGTCGGGCCACAGCAGGTCGGCCGCGCGGGCGCGGCGAAGTCCCGGTTCCAGCACGATCAGCAGTGCCAGCGCGAGTGCCTTGCGGGTGCCGGCGTTCAACTCCTGGCCGTCTCGCAGCAGCCGTGGACTGCCGTCAAGGTGGACCGACATCGCCACGGCCGCGGCCGGTTCGGGCTGGTCGGCGTGAAGGGGCATGCGACGGCGAGTTGCGGACGGCGAACGGGGCCGGGATGTTCGCACGGCCCACACGGCGGCTGGTCCCCCCGGCAGGAATCGAACCTGCATCTGGCGCTTAGGAGGCGTCGCCCTTGTCCCTCAAGGTTATCGATGTTGAACGGAGAGAACTGGGATCGGCGAAGTGAAAGGCGTGGCAAACGTCCTGGAATCTGCAGCGAGATCAATCACCTACAAGGATTTGAAGCGGGCCTCCGAAGACCCAGTGCATTTGGTCAGGGGCTGTCAACCACTTGGCGTAGGCGAAGCCGCCGGGATCGTGAGTAGCAACTCGGAGTCATCGATCAGCCGGAATACAGCCTTGTGCCCGCTGAGCTGTTCGGTGCGACCGATGATCAACTGAACGCCTTCACCGCGCTTGTCCATCATCGCTGAACGCCCCGTCTCCGCTTGGTCAGCCTCTGGCACGGAACACTTCGCCAGCAGGCTGGCGACCGCTTCATTGCGAGCTGCTTGGCGGTATGGGAGGCTGTCCACGGTCATGGTGTTGGCGATGGCCCCGGGCGAATAGATCTCCAATCGGTCAGCGAACAGCCGCAGTCTGATCTTGGCGCCATGGATCGAGTAATCCCTGTGTGCCACGGCATTCACCAGGGCTTCAAACACGGCCGTCATGTCGAATTGCGGCAGGTCGTGCCGCCCCTGGTCCTTCGAGGCGAAGACCTGCATGTTCTTCTTGACGAAGTGACAGGCAGCCATCACCTGAGAGTCCAATGGTCCACTGATGTCCTGGGCATCCAACTGGTACGCGGCGTCGCCGTCGGGCCGGACCTGCGTGCCGCGGTACGCGACAGCCTGGATGTAGGCGTTGGGTATCCAGACCCTGGGGTTCGCACTGGCCATTAACACACCGGCCACGGTCGGCCGGATTTCGCCGTCGGCGTCCTTTCGGGCCATCGCCAGTTTGTCAAGGAGGACATCACGAGGGTCTTGCACGCGCGGCGCCGCGAAGCGTTGCCACAGACTGTCTTGCAGATCGTCCAACCGGGCGCGTGGCACGGGTTGTTCGTCGAACCTGATGATGCGGGCCTGGCTGCGCTGCTGGAACAGTCGCGCCAAGTAGTCCGGCGACATTTCCCGCTTGGCACTGCCGACGCGGTGCAGGTAGCCACCAGGGCTGCGGTGAACGAACAAGCTGCCGCTCACATCAACCTTCAACACCGGCAACTGCTCGCCGGTGCTACTGATCAATGTCAACCTTTCGATAACGGGGGCAAGAGACGGCTGGATGCTGTCCAAGCACAGCTGTCGAACAAAGTCTTCCACCAGATCGAGCCGATCCAGCGGCAAGCCGAGCACCTCTCGTGCGTCATCGACGCCAAGCACGCAAACGCCACCCCGTCCGTTGGCGAACGCGGCCAGTTCGTCAGCCAAGGCATTACGGTGTGGCGCGCTCACCCGATGTCCGGCGAATCGCACTTCCTTCAACTCCAGATATGTGTCTTCGCCCAGTCGGATCTTTTCCAGCAGTTCAGCATTGCTGATGAACATCTCAGATCTCCCGGCCTAGGCGCTGATAGCGGCGTTCAAAGGCTTCTTTGCCGCCCTCCATCACCTGGCAGACCTCGTCGCGCATACGAACATTCTGCAGCGAGCCAGAGTCCTTGACACGGCATTGGCCGTTCTCGAACTCGAGGGCATGGATCAACTCCGCGTCGCCGTTGACCACGATGTTCGGGTTGTGGGTGACGATGATGAGCTGCCGGCGCAGCTTGTTGGCGCGAATCTGTCGCACCACCAGGCCGTAGATCAGGTGGTTGTCCAGGTCATCTTCTGGCTGGTCCAGAACCAGAGGTTCGGTTCCGTGGGCCAGCAAGAATGAGAGCATCGCGGCAGCACGCTGACCGGCAGAAGCCTGCCCGATGAATTTGAAGTCCTGCCCGTCTCCTTTGCGGCTGTACTCCACCTGAAGGCCGTCTTCAGGGAACCAGCAAAGGATGTGGTCGATGAACTCGGGGCGCTGGTCGGCTTCAGCCTTCAGGAATTTGTTGAACCAGCCCCCGAATTCGGCTTGCCCCTTGCAGGCAGCAACGAGCTTGCCCTTCAAGTCCCTCAGTGAGGACTCGAAGGCGTGCGCATCCCAGGCCCCTGGTTCGTCGGAGAGATCGACGGCCGCCAGCAGATCCGCCACTGCGCCTTTGGCCGGCACATCGTCCTGGGTTTCCGCAAGCAAGTCGTCGGTGTACTTGCCCTCCGCGGCTCCCAACAATTCTCGCAAGGAACGCTCGATGGTGCGCGCGTCGCGACCATAAGGAATGAGCGCCATGCGAACGAAGAGGTTGCCGTCCAGCGTACTTTGAAGAAACTGCCGGCGCCGTTCGCTCACCGCCTTGCGCGCTTCGCGAACGCTCTCCAGTTGAACAGACGCCCGGGTCTTCAGGTCTTCCTGTTGTTTGTGCAGGGCATCCAGACGTTTGACCTCCGTCTCCAGCCGCTGCCGCTCCTGAACCAGGCGGCCGTACTCGCTCGGGTCATTGACACCCTGTTGCTGCAGATCGGTCTTCAGCTGTTCGTAGGCGGCTTTCGCTTGGGCAATTCGACCGGCCCAGTCCGACGCATCCAGCACGGCTCTGAGTTGCACGCGCTGATGGTCCAGGTCGGCCGCAGCAAGCTCCACTGCAGAGCGCGCCTTGCCCATCCCAGCATGCAGCTTCTGGATCACCTGTACCGCCGACATATCGACGTTGCCTGCTTCGTCGAACAGGCCTTCAGGCAGATCGTCGGCGAGCATGTCGCCCGCAAAGGCCTTCAAGCGCGTGGCCAGTTCGGCAGCCTGATCAAACTGGCGCTCGATCTCGCGTGCTTGTCGGCTGGTCTTCTGGAAATCCTTCAACACCGCCGCGTGGTCAGCACCTTCAAAACGGGCGAGCTTGCGCTGCACATCCTGCAGACTGAGACCTAAGGCTCCGCGGTTGCCCAGCTTGCCGG
>JAJTGU010000195.1 GCA_021297985.1 Rubrivivax sp. | reverse complement strand
CCTGCGCCGACCACCAGCCTGCCAGTCGTGTCGCCGTCGTTGTCGTGGTTCGTGCTCAAGACGATCGCGCCGCCCGTCGTCAACGGGGCATTGACCAACACGCTCCCGCGGGCCTGTAGGGTCAACGAGTTGGCCGCTGCCGCTGCATTGACGGTGTTGGTGATCGTGATGTTGTTGGTCGCGGACAGCGTCGTGTTCGCGGCGCCGATGCGTGTCACCAACGATGCCGGGGTGAAACGGCTGATCTGATTGCCAACATCGAGGTCGGCATCGCCGAAGTCGACGTCCCCTCCCAGAACGGTTCCGCCGACCGTCACGATCTCGATGTTGGTCGGGTCAAGCAGCAGGTCGCCGACACGTCCGAGCGGTGCCGACAAGTCGGCAGTGCCCTGGAAATCGAGCCAGCCCTTGCTGGACACCTCGGCCTTGCCGCCGTCACCGCCCAGAAGACCGCCTCGTGCCGACACATGGCCGAAGTAGCGCGTCGCCTTCTCGGACCAGAACACCACCAGGCCGCCATCGCCCCGCTCGCCCGCATCGGCACGGACTTCTGCCCCGGAACGCACGATCAGTTGCTCGGCGTTGTGGATGCCGTCAGCAGCCTTGCCCTGCCAGTCGCCACCGATACGCACCGCCCCGCCCCCATCGCGCCCCGAGGCGTCGACCAGCGCGGTCTTGTCGAGCAGGATCTTCTCGCCCAGCACGCGGGCGTCGCCGCCCTTGCCGCTGGCGTTGGACACGTCGACCGTGCCGGCAACGCTGGTGATGCCGCTGGTGCCGCCGTCGATGACGATCTTGCCTTGGCGCTCGCCCAGGCCGCGGGCCTGGACGATGCCGTCCATGTTCAGCACCGTGCTGGCAAAACCGGCGCGCGCAGCGGCCCGCACTTCGGCCAGGCCGCCGTCGGCCTTGACCTGCCCGAGCACCGACAGCTTGGTGTCCAGGCTGCCGTCGTTGCGGGCATTGAAGAAGATCAGGCCGTCGCCTTCGACGTCGACCAGCACCTCGGTGGCGGCGACCAGGCCGACACGTGCGGCCTCGATCTGGCCGCCGACGACGAGCTGCGGCGCCGCCAGCACCACGGTGCCGCCACGCGCGACGATCGCGCCGTCGACTCGCATCTCGCCCGCGCCCTGGCCACCGCGGCCCAGCAGCAAGCGGCCGGACTGGACGTCGTCGTTCGTGATCGACAAGGTGCTCGCGACCAGCGAGCCGACATCGACCCGCGAGTCGCGGCCGAAGACGATGCCGCGCGGGTTGATCAGCCAGACGCCGCCGTTGGCGGTGAGGCTGCCGTAGATCTGCGACGGGTTGTCGCCCACCACGCGGTTCAGCAGCACCGAGCTCGTACCCGGCTGCACGATGTTGACGCGCTCGCCTGCGGCGATGGAGAAGCTCGCCCAGTCGATGCCGGCGCGCGCAGTGGTCTGCGTGATCGTCATCTGCCCGGCAGCGGGGGTCTGGACCTGGGTCTGGCCGAAGCTGGGCTGCGCGCCCTGCGGCAGTGCCAGCACCGACGGCGCAAAGCCGCAGGCCACCAGCGCGGCGGCATGCAACGGACGCAGCGAGACGCGCAAAGGGCGGCCGCGTTCGGTGCGGATGGTCTGGCGCTGGACTCGGGTGTGGCTGAACCGGTTCATCGGGAATCCCCTGGCGCCCTGGGCGCCGTCGTCATGCTCTTGTCAAACAACTCTGCGGCCTGTTCAAGGCCCCCGCCGGCGGACCGTGTCGCCCGCGCCTGCCTGGCTCACTGGAAGAACATCGCGGCCTGGAGGTAGAAGCGCGTCTTCTTCTCGCCCGGGCCGCTGCGCGACTCGCCACTGAGCGGCTGCGCGACCGCGCCGCGCACCGAGAACTTGCCGGGACGGACCCAGGTCAGGCCGACACCCGCGCCGGTGAAGGTGCCGGTGTTGGGTGGTGGATCGGCATCGGTGCTGACCCGCGGCCGATAGCGGTACTGGACATAGCCGGCATCGAAGAAGAGGCTCGCCACCATCTCGCGGGCGATGCGGCCGAACCAGTCGTCCGGTGGCAGCCAGCGGGCCTCGAGCGAGAGGGTCGCGCCAGTGTCGCCGGTGCCTTCACCGGTTGCCCATGCACGCACGCCGTCGGGTCCACCGAGCCGGAACTGCTCGGTCGTGTCGAGGTTGTTCGCAGCAAACTGACCGCGCATCGCGGCATACACCAGCACGCGGCCGGTGATGAGGTCCTGAAGCCGCGTGTAGCCGAACGTGACCTTGTTGAAGGTCGGGTCGTCGTCCAGCGCCGAGCTGCGCCCCTGCGGGTAGTTGACGCGCCCGTTGATCAGGCTCAGCTCGTAGGTGTTGACACCGCCGCCGAGCACGCTGTCGCGGAAGTCGCCGGTGGTGCCGATCGCGACCGTGGTGACGTCTTTCTTGACGAGCGCGCCCACCTCTTCCTGGCGATCGGTGTACTGCTTGACTTCGGCCGATGCGAGGGTGAAGAAGTTCAGGTTGCGTGCCCGAACCACCGGATACAGACCGAAGACGTTGACCGTCGCGGCGTTCCCGGTGAGGTTGAGCGGAAACAGCCCGCGATCGAGCTTGTAACCGACGGCGCTGACCGACGTGCCGACCTTGATGCCGTCGGAGCCGATCGGGGTCGTGTAGCCGAGCAGGCCGAAGAACAACCCGCCCGTCGTGGAGGCCAGCACGTTGCCGGTCAAGCCATCGCCGCGACCGAAGGGCGAGGACATCTGCGCCAGGCCCGTGAACCGGTACTCGCCCAGTGCCTTGGTGCCGTTGGTGTCTCCCTCGACCTTGAACGAATAGCGCGGCTCCGGGCTTGGCGTCACCACCAGGAGCGCCGTACCCGGTCGGCTCCCGGGGCGGACCTCGAAACGGGTGCTGATGCCGCGCAGGTCGTTCAGCAGGAAGGCCACGCGTTCGACGTCGCGGGTGTAGAGGATCTGATCGGTCTTCAGCCGCGAGGTGTAGGCCTCGACGACCTCGCGCTTGACCAGCAGCTTGTCGTTCCATTCCAGAACGACCCGGTCCAGCCGGCCTTCCAGGATCGCGATGCGGACGGTGCCGTCGCCTGCCGTCTGCTCGGGCAGGTAGGCGTAGCCCAGGTAGTAGCCCATCTCGCGCTGCATGTAGCGCGTGACTTCGTTGACCGCGCCCAACAGGTCTTCGAAGCGGCGCTGCTTGCCGGTGAAGCGTTGTGTCAGACCCGGCAAGGCGGCGCGCAACGCCGCTGGCGCGTCGTCGGGCAACGCAAAGCCTGTCACGTCCAGCCGTCGGTCGTCCTCGGGCTTGGCGATCTCACGCGGGGGTGCCGCACGTTCGGGCAGCTTGGCGGCCGGCCGTTGTTCGATCAGCGGCGCCGCCAACTGTGACGGTGATGGCACCACCGAGGGCGTGCGCACCGGCTCGGGCGCTGGGGCCTGCGCCAGGGCAGCACCCGCTGAGAAGGTCATGAAGACTGCCACCGCACTTGACTTCACAGCCGCGAGACGCATCGGTGCCGCCGGCGTTGTCCCACGTACCGGCCGATCGCCGATGTCCTGCCTGATCCGCATCCCGAACCTCTCTCCTGAGTTCGTATCCGCCGCCGAAGCCGGTGCCGCTGTCCGCGTGCCCTGCGATTGCGTGGTCGGCGAATCCCCTGCAAGCTTCATGTTACGTGAGGAAACCCGCAGCCGTGATCGGGTCGGGTCCCCCCAGCGGAGGACTGTTTGTTGTGCGCGCAACGTCCTCCATCTGGCGTGCGGGTCGCCCCGGGGTAGCGGGGGCGAACTTTTGTAAGCGACACTCGCCGCCCTTCCATCGCGGTCCTCTGCGATGCCCCTTGAGCGCAACCGCTGAGTCCTCATGGCCGAACTCGAAGACTTCGACGCCCAGGCGAGCCGCTGGCTGCAGCCCCTGCCTGACGGCGAAGCACCCTGTGGCGCTGATCTGGAGTACGACAACGATTTCCTGGCCCTGGTTCAGGCGGCTGCCGGCAAGCCGGAGTCGCAGTTCGGACCGGCCGAGCCGCCAGAGTGGCCGCGGGTTCGCGATGGCGCTGCCGAGTTGCTCGAGAGGACGCGCGACGTCCGTTTGGGTGTCATGTGGCTGCGTGCAGGGCTTCGGATGCACGGGCTGCTGGCCCTGCCTTCGGGCCTGAAGCTGCTTCAGGGCTGGATCGCCGGTGATCTCTGGCCAGCCCTCCATCCGCTGCCGGACCCGGACGACCAGGATCCCTACGGACGCGTCAACGCCTTGGCCCTGCTGCGCGAAAACGAAGGGGTTCTGGGTGACCTGCGTGTGGCGCGTGTGATTGCCGACCGGGCGATCGGCGAGGTCACGGTGCGGTCGATCGAACTCGCTTCTGGATTGTCCGCGCCGATCGGCAGCGAGGCGATGCCGAACAAGGCCACGCTGGACCAGATGCTGGCCGCCGGCGTCGCCAAGCGGCCTGAACTGCGCACCGCCGCACTGGACGCCCAGGCGACCCTGAAAGCGCTTTCGGCGGACATTGATCGCCTTCTGGGCGAGTGGGGCGGGCCGGAACTCAAGCCCCTGGGCACCTTGCTGAATGCGGTGATCTCCGCGATGCCGGCGCCGGCCGAAGCGTTCGATGGCGAAGGCTCCGAAGAAGGCGACGAGGACGGCGACTCGGGCGCTTCAGGCGCCCGGATGCGGCGGGGCCTTTCGGGCAGCGTGAGCTCGCGCGACGACGCGCTGCGGGCGATCGACATGGTCATCGCCTACATGGAAGCTGCCGAGCCGACCAACCCGGCGCCGCTGTTCCTGCGCCGGGCGCGCCAGCTCGTCAACCACAACTTCCTCCAACTGATGAAGGTGCTGGCGCCCGATGCGATGCATGAGGTCGCACGCATCGTCGGTGTCGATCCGGACTCGGTGGAAACACCAGACGGTGCCTAGGCTCAGCTGATTGAAGGCTTGACGCCGAGGCCAACTTGCACCAAAACATCGACTTTTCCTTTTCACGGCATCGAGGGCCCGGCTTTTGCCGGGTTGGCGCCGACAACACCAGGAGCGAATCCCCATGAGCAGCCAGAAGTTCATCGCCCGCAACCGCGCACCGCGCGTGCAGATCGAGTACGACGTCGAGCTCTACGGCGCCGAGAAGAAGGTCCAATTGCCCTTCGTGATGGGTGTGCTCGCCGATCTGTCGGGCAAGCCGGCCGAACCGTTGGCTCCGGTGGCAGACCGCAAGTTCCTGGAGGTCGACGTCGACAACTTCGACGCCCGCATGAAGGCAATGAAGCCCCGGGTCGCGTTCCAGGTGCCCAACACGCTCACGGGCGAGGGCAACATGAGCGTCGACATCACCTTCGAGAGCATGGACGACTTCAGCCCCGCCGCGGTCGCGCGCAAGGTCGACTCGCTGAACAAGCTGCTTGAGGCGCGCCAGCAACTGCAGAACCTCGTCACCTACATGGACGGCAAGGGCGGTGCCGAGGAATTGATTGGCAAGCTGATGAGCGATCCGTCGCTGCTGGGTGCCCTGGCCAGCTCAGCCAAGCCGGCTGACGCCTGAGCCGCCTCCAGGCACCACTACATCGTTGCGTTAGCACCACAATATCCCACAGGAGTTTCCGAACATGGCAGAAGCCCAAGCCGCGTCACTGCTGGCCGGTGTGCAGATGGAAGGCAACGAGCTCGCCTCGCTGCTGCAAAAGGAGTTCAAGCCCAAGAGCGACGACGCCAAGAGTGCCGTCGAGTCTGCCGTGCAGACGCTCGCGCAGCAGGCTCTCGCCAACACCACGCTGATTGGCAATGACGTCGTCGCCTCCATCGAGTCGATGATCGCGGCGATCGACAAGAAGCTGTCCGACCAGATCAATGTGATCCTCCATCACGAGGATTTCCAGAAGCTCGAAGGCGCATGGCGCGGCCTGAGCTACATGGTCAACAACACCGAAACCGACGAGCAGTTGAAGATCCGCGTGATGAACGTCTCCAAGGCCGAACTCGGCAAGACGCTCAAGCGCTACAAGGGCACGAACTGGGACCAGAGTCCCATCTTCAAGAAGGTCTACGCTGAAGAGTTCAGCCAGTTCGGGGGTCAACCCTTCGGCTGCCTGGTCGGCGACTACCACTTCGACCAGAGCGCGCCCGACGTCGAACTGCTGGGCGAGATGGCCAAGATCTCGGCCGCTGCCCATTGCCCGTTCCTGACCGGCGCTTCGCCGTCACTGATGCAGATGGACTCCTGGCAGGAACTCGCCAACCCGCGTGACCTGACCAAGATCTTCACGACTCCCGAGTACGCCGCCTGGCGCTCGTTGCGCGACAGCGACGACAGCAAGTACCTGGGCTTGGCGATGCCGCGCTTCCTCTCCCGTCTGCCGTATGGCTCCAAGACCAACCCGGTCGAGGCCTTCAACTTCGAAGAAGACACCGGTTCGGCCGACCACAACAAGTACACCTGGGCCAACGCGGCGTACGCGATGGCGACCAACGTTAACCGTTCGTTCAAGGAGTACGGCTGGTGCTCGCGCATCCGCGGCATCGAGTCCGGCGGCGCGGTGCAGAACCTGCCGACGCACACCTTCCCGACCGATGACGGCGGTGTGGACATGAAGTGCCCGACCGAGATCGCCATCGAGGACCGCCGCGAGGCCGAACTCGCCAAGAACGGCTTCATGCCGCTGGTGCACCGCAAGAACAGCGATTTCGCAGCCTTCATCGGCGCGCAGAGCCTGCACAAGCCCGCCGAGTACGACGACCCGGACGCGAGCGCCAATGCCAACCTGGCCGCGCGCCTGCCGTACCTGTTCGCGACCTGCCGCTTTGCGCACTACCTGAAGTGCATCGTGCGCGACAAGATCGGCTCGTTCAAGGAAAAAGACGAGGTCCAGCGCTGGTTGTCCACCTGGATCATGCAGTACGTCGATGGAGATCCCGCCCACTCCTCGGAAACGACCAAGGCGCGCAAGCCCTTGGCCGCGGCCGAGGTGGTGGTGGAAGAAGACCCGGCCAATCCGGGCTACTACAGCTCGAAGTTTTTCCTTCGGCCGCACTACCAGCTCGAGGGCCTCACGGTCTCCTTGCGCTTGGTCAGCAAGCTGCCGTCGGCGAAAGCGGGCTGAAGGCTGTCGTTGGAAGACCGCTAGTTCATCGTTTCAATCAACGCCCAACGACCGGGCACAGCAGGAGAAGCCACCATGGCAATGGACATGTTCATCAAGATCGGCGACGTCGTTGGCGAGTCGGTCGACAAGAAGCACGCGGGCAAGATCGACGTGCTCGCCTGGAGTTGGGGCATGAGCAACTCCGGCACCACCCACCAGGGCGGTGGCGGCGGCGCCGGCAAGGCCAACGTCCAGGACATCTCGATCACCAAGTACGTCGACTCCTCGTCGCATGCGCTGTTGCTGGCGTGCAGCAACGGCCACCACTACCCGTCGGCCAACCTGATCGTGCGCAAGGCGGGCGGCAAGGGAACCCCGATCGAGTACATCAAGATCGAGATGACCGAAGTCCTGATCACCTCGGTCTCGACTGGCGGCTCGGGTGGCGAGGACCGACTGACGGAGAACGTCTCGCTGAACTTCGCCAAGGTGAAGTTCGAGTACACCCCGCAGAAGGCCGACGGCACGCCCGACACGACCAAGGAAATGATCTACAACATCGCCGAGAACGACAACGCCTGATCGTTGGCGTCGACGTCATCTTGACCCGACCGGCGCCACGCGGCGCCGGGCCCTGACACCCGGTCTTCGGATCGGGTTGTCGTTTTTTGTGTGCGCCGTTCGCGGCGCCGGAGGTGGACCTTGGCCCGCTCCGACATGTTCCTCAAGCTCGCGGGCAGCCGAACCGGTGCCATTGCGGGCGAAACGGCAGACCGAGCGTTTACAGGCCAGATCGATGTTGTCGACTGGTCCTGGTCGGCGTCTGCGCCGACGGCGATCGGAGGCTCACGAACCGCACGCATGCAGTTCGGTGAACTGAAGATCGTCAAGCGCATGGACAAGGCCTCGACCGCGATGATGGTCGTGGCCAACACCAACGAAGAGTTCCGCGAGTGCGTACTGTCGGTTCGCAAGGCCGGGGGCAGTGAGTCGCTACCGTATTGCGTCGTCACCTTGGGTGGCGCCCGTATCGTGCGCTTCGAGCTGCACTCATCGTTTGTCGACGGCGCGCCCGCGGTCGTCGAGAGCTGGGGCATCGCCTTTGTCAAGGTCCAGATCGACTACGTGATGCAGAGCGAGCTGGGTGCCCGTACCGGCAGCACGTCGTTCACTGGCGACGCAGCGCCCGCTTGACCCAGAAGTCGAATTGATCGTTTCGCTGCCAAGCGCCACCCGAGGGCGGTTCGCGAACCCCCGTATGCCTCAACCGCAATCCGGACTCCCATGCCCAACACCGCTGCTGCCGAACAGGCCCTGAAGTCCGGCCAGGCCAAGGACGCGATCAAGCTTCTGACCGAGCAGGTGCGCAGCCACCCGCAGGACGCCAAGCTTCGGATCTTCCTGTTCCAGCTGATGTGCGTCACCGGCCAATGGGAGCGGGCACTCAACCAGTTGAACGTCGCATTCGAGCTCGATGCATCGACCTTGCCGATGGTGCAGACCTACCGCGAGGCCATTGCCTGCGAGGCGCTGCGACAGGCGGTGTTTTCCGGCCATAAGGCGCCGATGCTCTTCGGCGAGCCGGAGACCTGGACCGCGCTGTTCATCGAAGCACTCCTGCGCGAGGGCCGCGGCGAACATGACGCCGGCCGCCAGTTGCGTGAGCAAGCGCTGGAGCAGGCGCCGGCTTCGTCCGGAGCCATCCATGTCGGCGCCGCCGACCCGGCACAGCCGGGCGCACGCTTCGAGTGGATCGCCGATGCCGACACCCGCCTCGGGCCCGTGGTCGAGGCCGTGATCAACGGAAAGTACTACTGGCTGCCGTTCAACCGCCTGGCCCAGATCGACATCGAGGCGCCGAAGGACCTGCGCGATGCGGTGTGGATGCCGGCCGAGTTCCTGTTCACCAATGGTGGCCAGGTGGTGGGGTTGATCCCGACCCGCTATCCGGGAACCGAGCTCGCCAGTGGTGATGCCTTGGCGATGGCGCGTGCGACCGACTGGCACGAGGTCTCTCCCGGGATCTTCCACGGGCTGGGACAGCGCTTGTGGACCACCGACCAGGGCGATCACGCGCTGATGGACGTGCGCAAGCTCTCGATCGACGAGTTGCCTGCCGATGTCGAACCGGCCGACGGCTCGGACGACGTCTCGGCGACCTGACCAGCCGTCTTCCCCGATGAGCCAGCTGCGCGCACAGGACCGGCTGCAACCTGCGCTGCTGGACCGCCTGACCGACGACGACCCCGACTCGCGCCAGGAGTCGGCCGAGCTGCGCGTTCTCAACCGCAACCGCATGCGCGATTGCGTGCTGCGCGATCTGTCCT
>JAJTGU010000232.1 GCA_021297985.1 Rubrivivax sp. | reverse complement strand
GGCATAGAAGTGCCGACCGTCGCCCTCCACCGCCAGATGCTCACAAGGCAGGCCGGCGGCAATGAAGCGCGCCACGTCGTCGGGAGTCGGATCCATGGGTCGGCAATCGGAAGAGGTGGCGGGATTGTGGCCGCACACCGCGGACGTCACCCGAACGGGTTGGCGGTCGCGAACCAGAGCCCGATGCCGGTGGCGATGATGAAGGCACCGTCGAGCACCCCGACGAGCAGGAACACCTTGCTCTGCAGAGGCTCCATCAGTTCGGGCTGGCGGGCGCTGGCTTCGAGGTACTTGGCGGCCAGGACACCCACCCCAAGGCAGGAGCCAACGGCGCCAAGCCCGATCATGTGGCCGACCGCCAGTGGCAGCAGGTTGACGCTTTCCATCGTGGCATCTCCGTCTCTCAGTGGTGATGCGGCGATGTTGGCCCGGGGCGGGTCCGCGGGCGATGACCTGCAAGGTCAAGCCCCGAAGGGCCGTGGCGATCAGCGCAGGTTCGAAGTGCTCGGCCGCTCGTTCGGCTGCGCCCAGGCGGCAGCCGTGGCCTGGCCGCTGGGCTGGTTGCCGAACCACTGCGCGTACAGGCGCTGCAACTCGCCCGATGCCAGCAGCGTCTTGACCGTGTCCTGAACGGCTGCGCGCAAGGTCGCGTCGTCTCGCACCATCGCGATGGCCACCGGATCGGCCGCAAAGCTGCCGTCGAGCATCCGGAACGCTGCCGGGTTGCGCGCACGGGCGATCATCAGCGCTGCCGTGGCTCCGTCGACCAGCAGGGCATCGGCCATATCGGCTTCGAGCAGCATGAAGGCCTGCAAGGCATCGGCGCCCGGGATGTCCTCAAACGCCAGGCTGCGGGTTTCGGCGGTGGCCTTCAAGGCGGCTGCAGGCACGCCGCCAGCGACCGTCATTACACGCTTTCCCGACAGCCCGCTGACGCTTCGGATTCCCGAGTTCGCCTTGACGATCACGCGGCCTTCTTCGACGAAGGTGGTCGGCGCAAATGCGATCTGGGCCTGGCGGGCCACGGTGTTGACGGTGGACCCGCAATCGAGATCGATCTGCCCCGAGATCAGCATCGGCACGACCTCGCGATTGGCGATGGATCGGTACTTGATCTCCAGGTTCGCGAGGCCCAGGCTCTTCTGCAAGTCCTGCGCGATGCGCTGACACAAGGCGACGTGGAAACCGCCGTAACGGTTCGGGCCTTCGGCAAAGGACAGCGGCTCGACATCGTCGCGCACCCCGAACACGATGCTTCGGCTGGCCTGGATGCGCTGCATCGGCAAGGTGGCCGCCGGGGTAAATGAACGAGAGGACACACTGCCAATGGCCGCAGCGGCCAAAGGCGCAGCCGTCGCGGTCCGGCTCGCGGCTGCCGGTCGAGCCGGCGCTGTGCCCGATGCGCGGCGCGAACTTTCCCCCAGGTCGCCTCGGGCCTGGATCTTCTGCCAGGCCAGGACCAGATCATCGTCGTCCTTGCTGGCGGCCGCTTGCGCCGGCGCCGGCCGGGCGGGCTGTGCCGTGACCACGGGCGCCGGGCTGGCGAACACCTGGGACGGCTGCGGCTGGGCCTGCGACATGGGCGGAGCGCTGAATGCCGGCGGCGGTGCTGCAGCGACCGCAGTGCCGGCCCCGAAAGCTGGCTGCGCCGGGCCCCCGGGCTGGCTGGCAATGAAGAAGAAGTCGCCGGCCACCTGGTCGTAGATCGCCGGGACCTGCTCGTGGTTGACACGAAGTGCCATGTCGCGCACCTGCAGGCGGACGTTCTTCAACACGCGATCAATCGGAACGTCCGGCGCCAGCATCTCCTTGACGAAGACACGCGTGAACAGGCCGTTCTTGATGGGGTCCTTGTCGCCCAGGCTGTCCAGCGCCTGCTGTCCGGTACCGGCGGAGTAGATGACCATCTGGCCCGTGGCCGCCGAGGTTGGCGCCAGACCGCGGGTGCCGCCGATCGAGCGGCCGTGGCCCTTGAATGGGTTGTTGCGGCAGGCGTCGATGATCGCCAGGGAAAAACGTGCCCGCTTCTCAGCGATGTCGTCCAGCACGCGCTGCAGCGGAAGCGCGTCGTCGCGCATCTGCTCTTCGTTGTCGGCCGCCAGGTCCACCGGCAGCAGGAAGTTCGCCGGCCCGAGCTGGACGCCGTGGCCGGCAAAGAAGAACACGACCTCATCGCCCCCCTGGATCTTCGCCTTGAAGTTGCGCACGGCGGTCAGCATGCCGCGCTGGTCCAGGTCGAGATGCAGCGTGACGCGGTAGTTGACCTTCTCGAGCGCCTCGGCCATCGCACGCGCATCGTTGCGGGCCGCCACCAGCGCCGGAATCTTGCTGTACGAATCGTTGCCGATCACCAGCGCCAGACGCTGGGTTGCCGCCCAGGCAGGCACGACCAGCGTCCAGGCCAGCAAGAAACCCAGGATTGCCCTCATGGCGTCAGATCATCCTCAGTCCAGGGTCGTGGGCCTCAACCCACCGGGCGGAACTGCACCCTGCGGTTCGCAGCAGCGCCGGGGTTGCTCGGATCGACCAGTTCGGTCGAGCCCTTGCCCATGGGCTGCAGGCGCTGCGGCTCGATGCCGTAGCGCTCGACCAGGACCTTGAACACCGTCATCGCACGGTCCCACGACAGCATCAGGTTGCGCTCGGGCGAGCCGATGGCGTCGGTGTGGCCTTCGACGACCATTCGCAGAGACGGCTCCGCCCGCATCAGCATCGCGATCGGCTCGATGAACGAGAGCGACTGCCCGACAAGTTGGCTGCTGCCGGGGGCGAAGTTGATCGGCAACGCCACGCTGGGTGCGGGCTCTGCAGCTGCTGCAGCCACGGTCTGTGCAGACGGCGAGCCGCCTGCGGCGCTGTCGGTCTTGGCCGGCGCAGCGTTCCAGACGATGCCACGGGCTCGCGGCGCTCCGGTGTCGGCCGGCGCGGCTGCGGCCGCAGCCGGCTGAGGTGCGGCCAGCGACTTGCGCAGTTCCTCGAGGGTGGGCGGCTTGTCGAACGACTTGACCTGGGCCTGGGCGGCCAACACGCCGGTGGCCAGGGCGATCGCGATCAGGGTCTTGGTGGGAGCATTCATCGGGGTCCTCCGGGGGTATCTCTTGAACGATTCTGAAACGAATGGGGTTGTCGTCTGGTCAGCGGAGCACTGGGTCGGGCTGGTCTGGCACTTCCGGACTCAGCGGTTGCCGATACGGACCTTGTCGTTGCTGCCCAGTCCGCCGGTGTTCTGCGTGATGTTGCCGACCTTCACGGTGGTGCTGCCACTGCTGGCGTTGCCGATCTCGACGGTCTGCTTGGTACCCAGACCGCTCTGGCTCTGCTTGACATTGCCCACCGTCACATCCGAGCGACCACTGCCCGAGGCGTTGCCGATCGCGACCTTCTGCTTGTTGCCCAGGCCGCTTTGCCCTTGGCTGACCGAGCCGACGCTGACATTGGCGCGGGCGTTGCCTGAGGTGTTGCCGATGTCGACTTCGGACTTGTTGCCAAGACCGCTCTGGTTCTGCTTGACCGAGCCGACGTTGACCTGGGTCTGGCTGCTGCCGCTGGCGTTGCCGATGTCGACTTCCTGCTTGTTGCCCAGGCCACTTTGCGTCTGGCTGATGCTGCCCACGGTGACATTGCTCTGGGCACCGTTGGCCGTGTTGCCGACGTTGACGCTCTGCCGGTTGCCGAGGCCGCCGTTTTGCTGCTGGCGCAACGCGCCCAGGTTCACGGTGCTGCTGCTGCCGCCGGTGGCGTTGCCGATGTTCGCCTCCTGCTTGTTGGCAAGACCGCCGGACTGCGTCTGCTTGGCGTTGTTGATCGTCGTGTTGGATGTCTGGGCAAAGGCCGGAGCGACCAGGACGACGGCAAGGCCCGCCATGACGGCCGGGATCACGAAGCGGCGCGGTTGTACGGTGAACATGTTCTGTACTCCTCGGTTTGGAAGACGTGCAGCGAACAGACCGGATCGGTCGTCAGCCCATCGCCTCCAGCGTGCCGGCATCGCCGACCTTCTGCGAAATTCGTGGCTTGCCTTTGTAACGCACTGTCGCTGCGTCCGCCACCACCACATCCAAGGAGGCGCGGGCACCGACCTCGACGGTGGACGAACCGCTGGCGCGCACCTGGGCGTCCTCGCAGGTCAAGGCCGCCGCGAAGAGATCAGCACTGCCACTCGCGGAGAGCCTGGCTCGCGGCGTGCGACCCGCCAGGCGCACGGTGCCGCTGCCGCGGCAGTCCGCTTGCAGCGACTGCTGCAGCTCAAGGCTTCCAGCCTCCAGGCCTGCGGTACCCTCGGTGCGGATCTCCAGGCTGTTGGCACGTGGGCCTTGCAGCTTGACCTCGGCGGCGCCACCGGCCAGCAGCTTGTCGAGCGTGGTGTAGCCGATGCGAACGGTCACGGCGCGCTGAGTCTGGAAGTTCCCGGCCGCTTCGACGACCAACGTGCCTTGCCTCACTTCGACACGCAAGCGCTCCAGCACTTTGGCCTCGGCCTGGACGACCACGCTCTGCGTCGCCGCCGGCACGATCACGACATCGGCGGCCAGATCGGTCTTGACGACCGTGAACGGAGCAATGTCCCAGCGGCGTTGAGGTTCGGCGCCCACAGCCAGTCCGGGCACGGTCAGACCCGCCACCAGCAAGGGAACGGCTTCAACGATCTCGCGGCGGCGCAGCATGGGGTCGCGGTTCCAGGCAATCGGGTTGCCGCGATCAGTCGGTGTAGTCGAGCAGGCACAGTGCGTTCTTGAGGTCAAAGACCTGCAAGGCCACACCGCTGCCGTTGCGCAACTCGATCGACGCCTGGCCCATCGCGGCCGGTGTCATGCCAGCGCCTTCAAAGAGCAGCTTGCCCTCTTGCCAGCAGCGCATCACCGGCTTTCGCCCGCCGCCCCCGCCACCGCGAGAGGCCGTGGTGGCCTGCGCGGCAGCATCCTTGGCACTGGCAGCCGGCTTGGCGGCGCCGCTGTCCTTG
This sequence comes from Rubrivivax sp., assembly GCA_021297985.1. Classification (GTDB taxonomy): domain Bacteria; phylum Pseudomonadota; class Gammaproteobacteria; order Burkholderiales; family Burkholderiaceae_C; genus Rubrivivax. The sequence continues at coordinate 659 of JAJTGU010000232.1, read as the reverse complement.
GTGGCCGAAGGCGCACCCATGTTCTTGATCGAGGAAGCCGAAGGACTGTCCTGGGCCAGGGCGGGACTTGAGACGAAGCTCAACGCGCCGACCAGGGCGACAGCGATCGCCGGGCCACGAAACTCACTGAGTCTTGACATCGAACACCCCCACCTCGACCGGCGAACCGGCACGTTGACTGATGGCCTGACGCAACGCGGTCACGTCGCGTACGTTCTTGGCCAGATTCACCTGGGGCCCGAGGTCTTGCGGGCTGGAGAAGCAGGCGATGGTTTCCGTCGCACCCTTGGCGCTGGCCAGCAACTGGAACGGGAATCGTCCAGGGAACAGCATGCGCTGGCCGGCACCGACCGCGGCCGAGGCCTGTGCCGGGTTCGGGAAGAACTGCACGACGTCCTTGTTGTCGTCGATCAGGTAGCAGTACAGGAAGCCCTTGTTTGCCACCGCGACCTCGACATCGAAGGACTCGCCACGCTTGTAGACGTAGGTCGGTCCCTTGGTGCCCTGGACGGCCACGGCCGAGGCGCGCTGCGCGGCTGCGGCCGGAGCGGCTGCAGCTGCAGCGGGCAACGACGCCCCGGCGCCTGCGGCGACCGCGGCCGCAGCGCCGCCTGTGGGAGCCGCCGCGGCAGGAGCGGCAGCCGCCGCCGGCGCGACCG
>JAJTGU010000036.1 GCA_021297985.1 Rubrivivax sp. | reverse complement strand
TGCCGCGGCTGGCGCTGACGGCGACCGCAGACGATCACACGCGCGCCGACATCGTCGAGCGGCTGTCGTTGCAGACGGCGCGCCTGTTCGTGGCCAGTTTCGACCGTCCGAACATCCGCTACGCCATCGTCGAGAAGGACGACCCGCGGCGCCAGCTCCTGCGCTGGCTGCGCGACGAGCATGAGGGCGATGCCGGCATCGTCTATTGCCAGAGCCGGCGCAAGGTCGACGAAACCGCCGCCTGGCTGGTTGAAGAGGGCATTCCGGCACTGGCCTACCACGCCGGACTCGACGCCGACGTGCGGCGCCGTCACCAGGACCGCTTCCTGCGCGAGGACGGGCTGACCATGGTGGCGACCATCGCCTTCGGCATGGGCATCGACAAACCCGACGTGCGCTTTGTCGCCCACCTGGACCTGCCCAAGAACATCGAGGCCTACTACCAGGAGACCGGCCGTGCCGGTCGCGACGGCCTGCCCGCCGACGCCTGGATGGCCTACGGCCTGCAGGATGTGGTCAACCAGCGCCGGATGATCGACGACAGCGAGGCCGGCGAGGACTTCAAGCGCCTGCAGCGCGGCAAGCTCGACGCGTTGCTGGCGCTGGCCGAGGCCCACGACTGCCGCCGCGTGCGCCTGCTCGGCTACTTCGGCCAGGCCAGCACGCCCTGCGGCAACTGCGACAACTGCCTGCAGCCGCCCGCCACCTGGGACGGCACCGAGGCGGCGCGCATGGCGCTGTCGGGCATCTACCGCTTTGCCCAGCATGGCGACACCCAGCGCCACCGCGCGCCGCGCGCCTTCGGGGCCGGCCACCTGATCGACGTGCTGCGCGGCAAGGCCACCGACCGCGTGCAGCAGTACGGTCATGGCGAGCTGTCGACCTTCGGCATTGGCGCTGCGGTCAGCGAGCAGCAGTGGCGCGGCGTGCTGCGCCAGCTGCTGGCGCTGGGCCATGTGCGCAGCACCGGCGAGTTCAACACGCTGGAGCTCACCGACAGCGCGCGTGCCGTGCTGCGCGGCGAGGTCTCGGTGCTGCTGCGCGTGGCCAGCGAGCCGCGGCCAGCGGCCCGCAACCGCCGCGGCGACGCCAAGGGCAAGTCCGGCACGGCCCGGTCGGCGGCGTCACCGCTGGCGCTGGATGACACGCAGGCGGCAAGTTATGCCGCGTTGAAGGCCTGGCGCGGCGAGGTCGCGCGCGAACACAACCTGCCGGCCTACATCGTGTTCCACGACGCCACGCTGGCCGAGATGGCACGCCGGCAACCGCAGACGCTGGACGAGCTGGCGGGCATCGCCGGCATCGGCAGCCGCAAGCTCGCGGCCTACGGCGAGCAGCTGCTGCGCGTGCTCGAAGCGGCGCGCTGAAGCGTCCACCCGCCGGGGGTTGCCCGTGCCGGATACCGGCACGAGCATGCGGGCTTCGTTGCCAGGAGGATTGCCATGCCCCCATCCGTCGCCAATCCGGTGCTCGGCCAGTTTCCGATCGAACAGTGGCTGATCGCCATCGGTGTCGGCGTGCTGTTCGGAGCCTTCGGGCAGCTTGTGCGCACCATCCCCGGCACCTACAAGCGCCACCAGGACGGCAGCGAGCCCTTCAGCGCCCAGGTGATGCTGCTCAGCATCGTGCTCGGCGCCACTGCCGGGGCGCTGGCCTCGCTGTTCCTGGTGGCCGAGATCAACAACATCAAGGGCATCGGCTTCTCGCCGCTGCTCGGCCTGATGGGGGCAGGCTATGCCGGGGCCGATTTCATCGAAGGTTTTGCCGGCCGCTGGATGCGCCAGGGCACACCGGCGGCGGCGCCGCCCGCTGCGCCGCCCGCGGCTCCGGCGGCGCCCGCCCCGGCAAAGCCGCTGCCACCGACGCAGCCCGACGAATCCGGCGCGGTCGGCTGAGCCGCCAGCCGCCACAGCGAGGAGGAATCGAGCATGTTCACCGTCACTCAGCATCGGCTGGCGCCACCGGTCCAGCAGCAGCCCAGCCCCAACTTCAACGCCGGGCGGATCATCGTGCCGCGTTTCCTGGTCTTTCACTACACGGTGATCGACTTCGACACCACCCTGCGCGCCTTCGGGCGCAGCGGCGGCAACTCGGCGCACCTGGTGGTGGCCCGCGACGGCCGGGTCGCGCAGTGCGTGGACTTCAACCGCCGTGCCTGGCACGCCGGCGAAAGCCGCTGGCAGACCTGGACCGACCTGAACACGCATTCGATCGGCATCGAGGTCGAGAACCTCGGCTGGCTGCAGCGCCGCGCCGACGGCCGGTTCGTGTCGACCACCGACGTGCCGGTCGATGCGGCCGATGTCGTCGAGGCACGGCACAAGAACCCGGGGCATCCACACCGCTGGTGGCAGGCCTACAGCCAGCCGCAGCTCGACGCCTGTGCCGAACTGGCCGCGGTGCTGTGTGCCGAGTACGGGCTGGTCGAGGTGCTGGGCCACGACGACATCGCTCCGACCCGCAAGGCCGACCCCGGCCCGGCCTTCCCGCTGACGCGCATGATCGCCGCCGGCCTGGGCCGCAACGATCCCGGCGCCGAGCCGCCCGCCGCGGGTGCGCTGATGCGGGTTGTGCCGACGTTCCTGAACCTGCGTAGCGGACCCAGCAAGGACAACGCCAAGGTCGGCGCACCGCTGCCCCAGGACACGTGGGTGCGGCGGTTGGGGCTGCAGGGCGACTGGGCCCAGGTGCGCATCGAGGGTGCGACCCCACGCGAGGGCTTCGTCTGGGCCGCTTTCCTGGCTCCGTACGCACCTTGACGGCCGACATGCGGCCCGTGGGCTGACGACGGAGGCTGCCGATAATCCGGCGCTCCGACCGCCCCACCACCGAGCCAACATGACCGCCACTCCCGCTGCCGCCCGACCCTACGACCCCATCGCCCCGCAGGACGTGGCCTTTCTGGGTCTGGGCACCATGGGCCACCCGATGGCCGGCCATCTGGCGCGCGCCGGCCACCGCGTGACGGTCTTCAATCGCACCGCGGCCAAGGCCGAGGCCTGGGTGCAGCAGTACGGCGGCCGGGCCGCGGCGACGCCGGCGGCAGCGGTCGCGGGGGCCAGCGCCGTGTTTGCCTGCGTCGGCAACGACGACGACCTGCGCGAGGTGCTGCTCGCCGAGGGCCGCGGCGCCTTTGCCGCGATGGCGCCGGGGGCGGTGTTCGTCGATCACACCACGGCGTCGGCGGCCATTGCGCGCGAGATGCACGCCGCGGCGCGTACCCGCGGCCTGCACTTCATCGACGCCCCGGTCTCCGGTGGACAGGCCGGCGCCGTGAACGGCGCGCTGACAGTGATGTGCGGCGGCGACACCGAGCCGTTCGACCGCATCCGGCCGCTGGCGCTGGCGTTCTCGAAGGCCGTGACACGGGTCGGCGAGTCGGGTGCCGGGCAACTGGCCAAGATGGTCAACCAGGTCTGCATCGCCGGCCTCGTGCAGGGCCTGGCGGAAGCGCTGGCCTTCGGTCAGCGCGCCGGGCTGGACATGCCGCTGGTGCTGGACGTCATCGGCAAGGGCGCGGCGCAGAGCTGGCAGATGGACAACCGCGGCAAGACCATGCTCGAAGGCAAGTTCGACTTCGGCTTCGCGGTCGACTGGATGCGCAAGGACCTCGGCCTCGTGCTCGATGAGGCGCGCCGCAACGGCGCCCAGCTGCCAGCCACCGCGCTGGTCGACCAGTTCTATGCCGAGCTGCAGGCGATGGGCGCGAACCGCCAGGACACGTCGAGCCTGATCCGCCGCCTCAAGGCCTAGGCGACGGATCCCGGTTTCGGCCTTTCACGCGGCTTGCCCGCGCCGACGCCGCAGCCTCGCGCCCAGCAAGCCCAGGCCGGCGGCCATCATCGCCAGCGAGCCCGGATTCGGCACGGCGACGATGGAGAAGTCCAGCAGCGGTGCGAAGTCGTCGTTGCCGATCTGGGTCAGCGTGCCGGTCGCGAGATTGATCGAGAAGAACTCGGCTGCGAAACCAACCGAGCCGTTGAAGTCGTCGACGCTGACGTAGGCCATGCCGGTGGCACCGCTGATGTCGAATCCCAGGCCGGCATCTCCGGTGACGATGCCGCTGCTGCCGATGACCGTGAAGGCGCCGCCGTTCGGGCTCGGCGGGCCGTTGAGGCCCCCGATTCGCCCCAGGTTGTCGAGCTGGAAGTCGTATGCGTACAGCGTGGTCGTCGTTGCGCCGGCGACATTGTTGGTGTAGGCGATGCCGGAGATGAGTGGCGTCGCGCCGCTGCCGACATCGACGATCGAGGTGTCTTGCGCGATCAGCGAGCCGGTGTTGGCGTTGACACGGTAGCTCTGGCCGCTGCCGGTGACCACCCGCAGCGCGTTGACCACCGGGTTGAAGTCCAGCGACACCCGGATGGAGGTGTTGCCCGTCAGCGTGAGGCCGGAACCGACGGGCGCGGCGGCAGCGGTGGCGAGGTCGACGGTGTACAGCTGCGCGGTGCCGGTACCCGTGACGGTGGACATCGCGTAAAGCTGCCCGTTGGCAGGCCGGAAGTCCACCCCGCGAAGGATGTGCCCGCTGCTCACTCCGGTGATCGGACCGATGGTCGTGACCGCGTTCGGGTTCGCGGTGTCGAAGGTCACCAGCGACCCGGTGGTTGTGATGCCGTAGGCGGTTTCGGCCTGAGCATTGCCCAACAAACCCAGCAGTACGGCGGCCGCGATGGCCGGGGCTGCGCACACTCGGAAAACTCGATGCATGGTTGGTGCCCTCCTGCCAGCGGACTTGCCGCGCCGTCGCAAAGCGCAGCGGCGCCGAACGCCGGAAAGCCCATGATTGCGTCGGGCACGGTGCCCGCAATCCCGCAATCGAGGGCCGGGTTGACCCGGGGACGCTCGGCAGCCGGAAGCGCCCGGCCGACCCTGTTTAGGCCATGAAGCCCAGGTTGGGCGAGCCGAAGCGCGCGATGTTCGGCGCCACCAGCGCCAGGCTGGACTCGGGCACGCCGAACCAGAGCGCCAAAGTCGCGGCGAGCTGATCGACGCTGGTCGTCGGCAGCAGGCTGCCGCGGCCGACGTCGGATTCGGTGTTGAGCGCGACATCGGGCATGCGGCCGTAGACATCTCCACCCCGTACCGCGCCGCCCATCACCAGGTGGTGCGAACCCCAGCCGTGGTCGGACCCGTCGCCGTTGCTGGCCAGGGTGCGACCGAACTCGCTGGCGGTGAAGGTGGTGACCCGATCCGCCAACCCGGCGGCCGACAGCCAGGTGTCGAAGGCAGCGAGCGCATCGGCCACCTGTCGCATGAGGACCAGGTGCCCGTTGCCGGCATCGAGCAGCTTGCTGTGGTGGTCGAATCCGTTGACCGCCACGAAGAAGACCTGCCGTCGCTGGGCCAGTGACCGGCGGGCCAGCAGCAGCCGGCCGACCATCGCCAACTGCTCGCCCAGCGGCGTCCGCGGGAACAGCGCCGACGTGGCCGGAACCCGGGCCAGCTCGTTGGCCAGGCGCGTGTTGACGGCGAGCCCCCGATGGCGCGTCAGCGCGTACTCGCGTTCGATCAGGTTGGCGGCGTCCCCGCCACCGTGCACCAGCTGGGCAAAGGCCTCCGCGGCGACCGCCGAGCCATGCAGCGCCGGCGCCTGCCGTGAAGTCCACGGGCTGGCATCGATCGCCCCGTGCACGCCGACGCGGGCCGGGCGCACCCGCTGGCCGGACAGGAAGATCGGGCGGCCGTCGAGCGCGATCGCTGCAAAGGCCGCCGCGTCGCCGCCGTCGGCCACCAGGTCGGCGAGCCGGCCGCCCCAGCCGTCGCGGGCACCCTCGGCGGCCATGGCCTGCCAGGCCGCCTGCTGGTCGTTGTGCGAGAACAGCCGTTCCGGCAACCGGGCACTGCCAGCCCGGTAGTCGGCCAGCGAGGTCGGTGCCGACAAGGGGCCGACGTTGGCGACGAAGGCCAGGCGGCGCCGGTCGTACAGGTTCTTCAGCGCCGAAAGCTCCTGGTGCACGGCCAGGCGGCGTCCGCCCTGCGACGCCGGCGCGAAGGCCAGCATCTGATGGCGCGGCAGTGCCAGGTCGCCGCGCGCACTGGCGTACCGGGCGTGTTCCCCGGCTTCGAAGGGGATCAGCAGGTTGGCGTTGTCGGCGCCACCGTTGAGGTAGACGCACACCAGGGCCTTGAAGTCGTCCCCCGCGCCGGAGGCGGTGCGGCGTCCGGGGTTGAGCGACGACACCTGGCCCGCGGTGCTCAGGGCCAGGGCCAGCGGTTGCGCCGCCTGGGCGAGCCCGGCCGTGGCCAGCGAGGCGGACAAGGCCCCGGCGTGGCGCAGCCAGGCCCTGCGCGAAGCGCCTGAAGGATGCGCATGACGGTCGTTGCGGTTCATTTCTGCACCAGGTAGTCGGGGCTGGCCAGCAGCAGCGTGAGTGCAATGCGGACCCGGGTTCGAAGGGCGTCGGGTTCGCTCGGGTTCACCGAGGCCACGGCGCGCAGGATCAGCTCGCGCGTACGGGCCGAAACCGGGCCGCCGAGCAGATAGGTCTCGAGCCGGGCCAGAAGTGCTTCGGGGCGGTGGGCCAATGCCGCCTCGGCGCTCAGGGCCAGCGGCGCGGCCGGACCCGGGCGGTTGGGGTCCAGCAAGGCCCGCGCCTGGTGCGCCCAGCCCAGCGTCGAGATCTCGTTGCTGATCTGCAGCTCCGGCGACACCAGGCTGCGCGCGGCCAGGGCACTGCCCGGTGGCACGTAGCCGGGGCGATGGAAGTTGAAGACCGAGGGTGCCGACATCGGAGCCTGGCCGAGCAGGTCGTCGCCCCAGGTCCAGCCGAATGCCCAGCCCTGTTGCGCCGGCCGTGCCTGGATCGCGCGGTAGAGGTTCGTCACGCGCAGCAGCGGTTCCTTCAGACGCCCGGCGTGCGGCTGGAGCGACATCGACGCGACACGCGCCTCGCGGTCGACAAGCACGGCGCGGACCACAGCCCGCAGGTCGCCGCGAACGCCGGCGCCGTTGTTGTCGAACACCGCGGCGACCCGGGCGACGTAGGCCGGGCTGGGGTTGCTCGTCACCAGCCGCTGGATCAGTTGCCGGCCGAAGAACGGCCCGACGTTGGGGTGGCCGGCGATGCGGTCCAGGGCGATGCCCAGTGCCAGCCGGCCATCGGTCCCGGCCGGCACGGTGGTGCCGAGGAAGGTCTTGGCCGATGGCGAGTGCTGGGCCGGATACAGCCGCATCGGCCGCCAGCGCGACTCAGGCGGCAGGTCGGCGGCAAAGAAGTGCCAGTGCTCGAAGCGCTCCTGGCCCGGCCCGGCATCGAAGCTCCAGCCGGTGAACACCGACGAAAGCCCCTCGATGTCGGCCTGGCCGTAGCTTTCGATCGGCTGGCCCTGCGCATCCAGCCAGGGTGTCCCGTCGGCGCGCAGCCGGACCGGCCCGATGCCGAAGAGCTGGAGCAGTTCACGGGCGAAGTTCTGGTCCGGCAGGCGTCCGCTGGCGACGTCCTCCCGCCGGTTGCCCAGGTGGCTGAGGTACATGCCCATCTGCGGGTGCAGCGCGACCGCCTCGATGAGGTGGCGGAAGTTGCCGTCGGCGTGGCGGGCCAGCGTGTCCCAGTAATCGGCCGCGGCCTCAGGAAACCAGTGCAATGGCGGGTCGCCGGCGACCACGCTGATCACGAAGGTCTGCGACAGCGCCCAGGCCACACGCTGGCGGAGCTGGTCCTCGCCGTCGATGGCGGCGGTCCAGATCCCGGACTGGACGTCGAGATAGCGGTAGTCGTCGCGCGGGCTGCCGCGCAGTGCGAAGGCCTGGGCCTGGAGGCTGCGCACCGAGCTGGGCGGCAGCGACCATTGACGCTGCATCCAGCGTTCGATGCCCAGGGCGTTGAACTCGGCCAGCGACCGCGGGCTCGGGCCGAAGCTGGCCTGGTGCAGGAAGCGGGCAGCGTCCTGGTCGGCGTGGCGCAACGCAGGATGGGGCACCACGAGCCTTGCCGGCGTGGCCGCCGAAGGCGCCGCAGCGGTGCTGCCCGGCGACACCTGCCCGGTGACCAGGGCGGGCGCCAGCAGCAACGCGGTCAGGCCGTGACGAGCCTGCAGGGCAAGTCTGGAGCATCGGGCCAGGAACATCGGGCAGACCTCGGGCAGTCCTCAGGGGGTGGCGCGGCCGGTTCGCCGCGTGTACCCGAGGTATCGGCCGAGCCAGGACCGGCCCGGATGAGCCGAACGGATCGCGCCCAGGGCTCCCGCCGTGAACTGCTGCCGCCGGACCGAGCCGGCGGCCGTCGGTCATCAGGCCATGAAGCCCAGGTTGCGCGGCGTGAAGCGTGAGATGTTCGGCGCCACCAGGGCCAGGCTGGCGTCGGGGACACCGAACCACAGCGCCAGCGTCGACACGAGCTGATCGACGCTGGTCGTCGGCAGGAGGCTGCCGCGGCCGACGTCGGTGCTGGTGTCCAGGTCGACCACCGGCATCGTGCCGTAGACGTTGCCGCCGCGCACCGCGCCGCCCATCACCATCGCGTGGCTGCCCCAGCCGTGGTCGGAGCCGTCGCCGTTGCTGTCCAGCGTGCGGCCGAACTCGCTGGCGGTGAAGGTCGTCACGTTGTTGGCCAGGCCGGCACTCGACAGCCAGGCGTCGAAGGCCGACAGCGACGCGGCCACCGACTGCATCAGTCCCAGGTGGCCGGTGCCGCCGTTGAGCAGGCCGCTGTGGTGGTCCCAACCGCCGATGCCGACAAAGAACACCTGGCGCTTGGCGCGCAGGCTGTTCCGTGCGAGCAGCAGCCGCGCCACCATCTGCAACTGCGAGCCCAGCCGGCTGTCGGGGAACAGCCCGCCCAGGCCCGGCACTGCCGCCAGCGCGCGGCCGATCTCGTCGTTGAGCTGCACGCCGCGCCGACGCACGTTGCCGTACTCGCGTTCGATCAGGCTGGCGTTGGTCTCGCGCTCCATCACCAGCTTGCGCCAGGCCTCGGTCGCCACCGGCGAGTCGAACAGCCCGTTCCAGGAGTCCGGGTTCGGCAGCCAGGGGCTGACGTCCAGCGGCCCCCAGGCGTTGACACGCGCGCCCAGGGTCTGCAGGCCGTTCAGGAAGGCGGCATAGCCATCGAGCGTGATGGCCGTGACCCCGGCCAGCCCGTTGTTGCTGGCCAGCAGATCGCCGATGCGCCCGCCCCAGCCGTAAGGCGCGCCTTCGGGGGCGAAGGCCTGCCACATCGACTGCTGGTCGTTGTGCGAGAACAGCTTGGGCGGCAAGGGCACGGAGCCGGCGGCGTACTCGGTCAGCGTGGTGGGCTGGTTCAGCGGGCCGATGTTGGCGATGAAGGCCAGCCGGCGGCGGTCGTACAGCGACTTCAGTGCCGACAGGCTGTTGTGCAGCCCGAGCGAGCGCCCGCCCTGGTTGGCCGGCACGAACGACAGCAACTCGTTGCGCGGCAGGGCCAGGTTGGTCCGCGCCGCGGCGTAGCGGTTGTAGTCCGGCAGCGTGTGGGGCACGAGGATGTTGGCGTTGTCGGCGCCGCCCCAGAGGAACACGCAGACCAGGGCCTTGTAGTCGTTGACCGTCTGTGCCGACGCGGCGGTGGCGGCGGCACCGAGCGACAGCGCCAGCGGCCCGGCGGCCGGCCCGAGCAGCGAGCCGAAGGCGGCCGCCTGACGCAGGAAGGCACGGCGGCCGGCGGGGTTGGGGGCATCGGATCGGTTCATGGTGTGCCCCTTCACTTCTGGACCAGGAAATCGGTGCTCGACATCGTCAGCGCCAGCCCGATGCCAGCCCGGCGCCACGCCGCGCCGGGCTCGGTCATCGGCACTGAGGCGATGGCCTCGCGCAGCAGGCCGCGGGTGCGGGGGCTCATCAGCCGGCCGGCGAACACCGTGTCCAGGTGCTCGACCAGGGCGTCGGGGTCGCCGGCCAGCGCGACCTGCCGGCTCAGCGCCAGCGGTGTCGCGGCCGGGTAGTTGTCGGCGTAGCGCAGCATGTCGCGGACCTGCTGGGCCCAGGCGATGGTCGTCACCTCGTTGGTGATCTGCATCTCCGGCGCGACCAGGCGCTTGGCGGCGATGCTGGTGCCCGCGGGCGAGAAGCCCGGCCGGTAGTAGTTGAAGACCGAAGGCGACGACAACGGCGCCTGGCCCAGGCCGTCGTCGCCCCAGTTCCACCAGAAGTTCCAGCCGTATTGGCCCGGCCGGGCCTCGATCGCGCGGTAGAAGTTGGTCACCCGCAGCACCGGCTCCTTCAGACGGCCGAAAGTGGCGAGGGATGCCGTTGTGCGGTTGCGGGCCTCGGGGTCCAGCAGCACGGCGTTGATCACCGCCTTCATGTCGCCGCGCACCCCCGAGCCGTTGTTGGCAAAGACCGCGGCGACCCGGGCGACGTAGCCCGGGTCCGGGTTGCTGGTGACCATGCGCTGGATCAGCTGGCGCCCGATGAAGGGGCCGACGTTGGGGTGCGCCACGATGCGGTCCAGCGCCGCCGTCAGCGCTGCCTCGCCGCCCAGAGCGGCCGGGACGGTGATGCCCAGGAACTGCTTGTCCGACGGCGAGTGGTGCTCCGGGTACAGCCGCATCGGCGCCCGGAACGCCGAGGCCGGCATCGTGTTGTCGTAGAAGTTCCAGCTCCAGAAGCGGTCCACACCGGGGCCGGCGTCGAAGCTCCAGCCCGTGAAGACCTTGGCCAGCCCGGCCACGTCGGCGCCGGTGTAGCTCTCGATCGGCTGGCCCTGGGCGTTGCGCTTGGGCGTGCCATCGGGGTTCAGCTCGAACAGGCCGATGGTGAACAGCTGCAAGAGCTCGCGCGCAAAGTTCTGGTCGGGCAGCCGCCCGGTGTCGGGGTCTTCCTTCTGGTTGGCCAGGTGCGACAGGTACAGACCCATCATCGGATGACGCGCCACGCCTTCGATCAGGGTGCGGAAGTTGCCGTCGGCGTTGGCCGCCAGCATGTCCCACCAGTCGGCCACCGCCTCGGGCGCCCACGACAGCGGCGGGTCGGAGTTCAGCACGTTGATGACGAAGATCTGCGACAGCCCCCAGGTGACGCGCTGGCGCAGCTGGTCGCGGCCGTCGATCGCGGCGGTCCAGATGCCGGTGTGGATGTCGAGGTAGCGGTTGTAGGGGTCGTTGCCGCGCAGGTTCCAGGACTGGGCCTGCAAGGCGCGGACCGACGAGCGAGGCTGGTTCCACTGCGCTGCGATCCAGGCCTTGCTGCCCAGCCGCTGCACCTCCGCCAGCGACGCCGCGTTCGGGCCGAAGCTGGCCTGGTGCAGCAACCGCGAGGCCTCGGCCGCCGCGGTGGACTGGGACCCTGGCGGCGACAAGGCGCCGAGCGCGGTGTTGTGTCCCTGGGTCTGGGCCTGGGTCTGGGACTGAGCCTGGGCGGTGACCGTGGCGACAAGGCCCAGGACCGCCAGGGCACAGGCCAGTGGCAGGCCCCTGGCCGTCGCGGCCCGGTTGGGATTCGAATGCGACATGTCGAATGTCCTTGTCGGTATGGCCCCGGTCGACCGCAACGGAGGATCTTGCCGGCGGCCTGTGACGCTCCTCAGGCGCGGCGGATGCTCCGTGTGCGTGGCCGGCTCCGGCGTTGGCGGCGCGCAAGTGCGGTGTCCGGATGCAACCAACCCCCCGGATGCGGGGTCGGCCCGAGGCGCCTCAGCCGCGCAGGGCCAGCGGTTGCCGCGCTTGGGCGCTGCGGTCACCGTCGCCGCGCAGCGCGTCGACGGCCATCAGCAGCCAGCGCTCGACGGCGTCCCAGGGGTCGGCCGGCCAGTCCGGTCGTGGCAGGCCCTTGGCAATGCCGTCGCAGACCTGGGCCGCCGCGATCAGGCGCAGCAGGGCCGGCGCCGTCAGGCGCGGCAGCGCGCGCTCGAAGACCCGTTCGCGCGCGCTCCAGACCCGCGCGGACTTCAGGGCCATCGGCAGCGGCTGCCCGTCGTCGAGCGCGGCACGGGCGGCGCGCATCTGCCGCATCTCCTCGGCCAGTGCCCAATGCACCCGGACCACCGCCTCGCCCTCGGCCTTCAACCCGGCGAGCACGCGCCGCAGGCGCGCCGGCTGGGCCAGCCAGACGGCATCGGCCAGCTGGGTGGTGTCGTAGCGCGCCAGGTCCTGCACGCTGGCCTGCACCTGCTCCAGCGTCAGCGGCCCGGGGCCGTGCAGCAGCGCCAGCTTGGACAGCTCCTGCTGCGCGGCGAGCAGGTTGCCCTCGATGCGTTCGGCAAACCACGCCAGCAGCTGCTGGCCTTCGTCGCCCGGGGCCACGGCCTGCCCCTGGCGCGCCAGGCGCTGGCCGAGCCAGCCGGCCAGCGTGCTGCGGTCCGGCACGTCGCAGCGGATCGTCGGGCCGGCGGCGTCGAGCGCGGCAAACCAGGCGCTCTTGGTCTGCTGCCAGTCCAGCCGCGGCAGCACGACGAGCGTGACCACGTCGTCCGGCAGCTGCCGGCAGTACTGCTGCAGGGCCTCGCCGCCGTCCTTGCCCGGCTTGCCCGAGGGGATGCGGATCTCGATCAGCCGGCGCTCGGCGAACAGGCTCAACGCCTGCGCCTCGCCGAGCACGCCGCTCCAGTCGAAGTGCGCACCGGAAACGCTGAAGACGCGGCGTTCGCTGCAACCGCTGGCGCGGGCGGCGGCGCGGATCGCATCGCCGGCCTCCTGGGCCTGCAGCGGTTCGTCGCCGTGCAGGGTGTACAGGCGGTCGACGCCCTTGGCCAGCCGGGCCGGCAAGGCGTCGCTGCGCAGCTGCATGGCGCTCAGAGCACCAGGGCCGAAAGCCGGCGCAGCACCTGCCCGGCGATGTCAGAGACCATGCCGCGCACGAGCTCGGCTTCTTCGAGTTCCTTGGCCAGCGCGATGTCCTCGCGGAAGCTCAGGTCCCGGCTGAGCATCAGCTCGGTGCGCGGGATCAGCTCGCGGCCGGCGGGCGTGCTGGCGCGGAAATCGAAGCGCACCCGCAGCTGCAGCTCGCGCACCTGGGCCGCGGCCGTGGACGCCACGACGCTGCGCTCGCGGCGGTCGGCCAGGGCCTGCAGCACGACCTCGGCCGACCCCGGCGTCGCCACGATCTGCACCGGGGCGACCAATTGGCGCCGGAGTTCGTCGGCCAACAGCGAGCCACGCTCAAAGCCAGTCAGCGCGATGCTGCGAAAACGCATCGCCGGGGCCTTGCGCAGCGCAAAGCCGCAGCCTGTCAGCCCCGCCGCCGCCAGGCCCCCGAACACGACGAAGCGGCGACGCCCCGCATCGGGCCGGACGGGCATCACACGACGACGTTGACCAGGCGGCCCGGCACGACCACGACCTTGCGCACCGGCTTGCCTTCGGCAAAGCGCAGGGTCTCCGGCGCGGCCAGCGCTGCGGCCTCGATTTCGGCCTGGCTGGCCTGGGCCGCGACCTTGACGCTGCCACGCAGCTTGCCGCTGACCTGGAGCATCAGCTCGATCTCGTCCTGCTCCAGGGCCGACTCGTCGACCGCGGGCCAGGGCGCGTCGAGCAGGTCGCCCATGCGATCGTTCAGGCCGAGTCCGTTCCAGAGTCCCCAGGCGATGTGCGGGCAGGCCGGGTACACAACCCGCAGCAGCACCGACATCGCCTCGCCCAGGACGCCGGGTGCCTGGCCCTTGAAGCCCTCGATGGCGTTGAGCAGCTTCATCGCACCGCTGACGACGGTGTTGTATTGCATGCGCTCGTAGTCGTAGCTCACTTGGCGCAGCACCAGGTGCACCTCGCGGCGCAGCGCGCGGGCCGCGGGGTCGCCCTCGGGCGAGACGGCGGCGCGCACCGCAGGCTCGAGCCGGACCCCGAGTGCCCAGAGCCGGCGCAGGAAGCGGTGCGCGCCTTCGACCCCGGCGTCGTTCCACTCGATCGTCTGCTCCGGCGGGCTGGCGAACATCACGAACAGGCGCGCCGTGTCGGCGCCGTAGCGATCGATCACGGCCTGCGGGTCGACGCCGTTGTTCTTGGACTTCGACATCGTCGTCCAGCCGTCGTACTTGACCGGCTGGCCGTCGCGCCGGGCGACTGCGGAAAGCACGTTCTGGTGCTCGTCGCGCCGGATCTCCAGGTCGTGGGCCCAGAAGTACTCGCGCCCGACCTCGGTGCTGGTGCGCGAAAACGCCTCGTTGAGCACCATGCCCTGGGTCAGCAGCCTGCGGAACGGTTCGCCGGTCTTGACCAGGCCGAGGTCGCGCATCACCAGGGTCCAGAAGCGTGCGTACAGCAGGTGCAGGATCGCGTGTTCGATGCCACCGATGTACTGGTCCATGCCCGGGGCACCGCCCTTGGCGCCGATGCCGTCCATCCAGTACGCGGCGCCAGGGCCGACCATGGCGGTGTCGAGCTTCGGATCGCAGTAGCGCAGGAAGTACCACGACGAATCGACGAACGTGTCCATCGTGTCCGTCTCGCGCCGCGCCGCCGCACCGCAGATCGGGCAGGTGACGCCGGCGTGGAAACCTTCGTGGTGGACCAGCGGGCTGCCGCTGCCGTCCGGGATGCAGTCTTCGGGCAGCACCACCGGCAGGTCGCTTTCGGGCACCGGCACCGCGCCGTGCACCGGGCAGTGCACGAGCGGAATCGGCGTGCCCCAGTAGCGCTGGCGGCTCACACCCCAGTCGCGCAGGCGCCAGGTGGTCTTCTTTTCGCCCAGGCCCTTGGCGGCGAGTGCGGCGGCCACGGCATCGACCGCGGCCTTGTGCTTGAGGCCGCTGAAGTTTCCGGAGTTGACCGTCAGTGCGCCGTCCTTGTCGGCGTACCAGTCCTGCCAGCGGGTGTCGTCGAAATCCTCGTCAGGTCGGCGGCCGTCGATGTCGATCACCGGTCGGATCGGCAGCCCGTACTTCAGCGCGAACGCAAAGTCGCGCTCGTCGTGTGCCGGCACGCCCATCACGGCGCCGTCGCCGTAGCTCATCAGCACGTAGTTGCCCACCCACAGCGGCACGTCGTCACCGCTGAGCGGGTGCTTGACCGTCAGACCGGTCGGCATGCCGGCCTTGTCCTTGGTGGCGAGCTCGGCCTCGGTGGTGCCGCCCTTGCCGCAGTCCTCGATGAACGCCGCGAGCTTGGGCATCGTCTTTGCAGCGTGCTGGGCCAGCGGGTGCTCGGGCGCGACGGCGCAGAAGGTCACGCCCATGACCGTATCGGCACGGGTCGTGAAGACGTACAGGCGTCCGCCCTGGATCGCCTGCCCGTCGTCGCCGCGGATGTCGTGCTCGAACGCAAAGCGCACGCCTTCGCTGCGGCCGATCCAGTGCTCCTGCATCAGCCGCACGCGTTCGGGCCAGCCGTCGAGGTAGGCGCGCCAGGTCGGGTCCGAGACGCCCGCGAGCAGCTCGTCGGCGTACTGCGTGATCTTGAGGTAGTAGCCCGGGATCTCGCGCTTCTCGATCAAGGCCCCGGAGCGCCAGCCGCGGCCGTCGATCACCTGTTCGTTGGCGAGCACGGTCTGGTCGACCGGGTCCCAGTTGACGACCTGGGTGCGCCGCTCTGCAATGCCCTTTTCGAGCATCTTCAGGAACAGCCACTGGTTCCACTTGTAGTAGGCGGGGTCGCAGGTCGCGAGCTCGCGGCTCCAGTCGATCGCCAGGCCCATCGCCTGCATCTGGCCCTTCATGTGGGCGATGCTGTCGTAGGTCCATTTCGCGGGCGGGACCTTGTTCTTCATCGCCGCGTTTTCGGCCGGCAGGCCGAAGGCGTCCCAGCCCATGGGCATCAGCACGTTCATGCCCTTCATGCGCAGCTGGCGCGTGAGCATGTCGTTGATGGTGTAGTTGCGCACATGCCCCATGTGCAGCTTGCCGCTGGGGTAGGGCAGCATCGAGCAGGCGTAGAACTTGGGCTTGTTCGGATCTTCGGTGACGCGGTAGGCATCGGCGGCCTTCCAGGTGGCCTGGGCGGCCGCCTCGACGTCGGCGGGTGCGTATCGGTCGTTCAAGGGCTGGGCGTTCATCGCCCGGATTATCGGCCGCGGCCGGCACGGGAGCCCGCGAATGAGGGGCCGCCGGACACCCTGTCGGGCATCAGAATCGGCGTCGCCGGCGCATCGACCGGAGCCTTGCCGGAAACCGATCCATGTCCCTGTCCCTGCGCCCGCTTGTCCTCGGCACCGCCTTGGCACTGGCCTTCGGTTCTGCGCAAGCGGTTTTCATTGTCGACACGGGTCCGGGCTCGACGCCGAGTTGGTCGCTCGGCCCGACCCAGTCGCTCGCCGCCGCTTTCGACCTTCGCGAGTCGATGACGATCGACAGCATCGAAGGCTGGATCGAGGCCTTCTTCGTCGCCACGGCACGGATCGAGTTGATCGACGGCGACTCGCCCACCGGCAAGGTGCTGCACACCGCGCAGACCGTGCCCTCCAGTGGCAACGGATCGGCCTGGGAAGGCGCCTTCGGCCTGGGCTGGACGCTGCCGGCCGGCAGCTACACGGTGGCCTTCCATGGCGTGGGCAACAACACCTTTGCGATGCAGGGCGGAGCCCCGCGCCCGCTCGGGGCGGAATGGTTCCAGCGTGGCGCAGGTGCCAACTGGAATCGCTTCGACGGCCTGAACATCGGGGTGCGTGTTGCGGCGGCGCCGATTCCCGAACCGGCGAGCGTGGCGCTGTGGGCCCTGGGCCTTGGGGTGCTGGTTTCGGTCAGCGCGCGCCGGCGCTCGTCGGCTCGGTGACAAAACCGATCCGCGTCAGGCCGGCGGTCTGCAGCAGCGCGATCAGCTCCGCCACCGAGCCATAGGCCACTGCGCGGTCGGCGCGCAGCAGCACTTCGGTCTCGCGGTTCGCCGCAGCGGCGGCGGCAGCGGCCTCGCGGAGCGCCCCGAGACTCATGGTCGACTCAGAGTGGACCAACCTATCGGGATCCCACCTTCGGGTGAGAGTGGCCCCTCACAGGGTGGCCTTTTTTGGGCCATTTTCCCGTCGTGTGCAGCGGCGCACCATGCGCTGGCGACATCCCGTCGCCAAGGAGATTGAAATGCTCACCCGCCGTACTTGCCTGGCTACCGCCGTCCCCGCAGTCGCGCATGCGCTCTTCCCAATTGGCGCCGCTGCACAGACCCTCACCTCCCCAAAGAAGAACCCGCGTCCTGGAGTCCGAACACTGCCAACGCTTTTCGACGGGATGTCGAAGGGCGAGTCGCCTGCCGAGGCGTTTCGTCGCAACTTTCTGCCGGCCATCGACTACAGCTTCAGCCGCTACAACGCGAAACGCCTTATCCGTGTTGTCGACGGTTTTGTCGTCGCATGAACTGAACTCGCTGGCCAGTGCCATGCAGCGTGCCTACATGGACACGGGGCGAAAGGCCTTGGCATTGGACATGATGGCTTCGGCCTTGGATGCGAAACGACTCATTCGCGTGGCCCAGGCATTCGGTTTTGCCCCCACGTTTGAGGCCATTGTTCGTTCGGCACCCGAGAAGACCAGCGCGTTTCTTGCCCAGTCGAACCCAAACTGGGGCCTCCCACCGGTGCGCGAAGCGAGTCCCTCAAGCGTCTTCCTCGACTACACGATCGAGGAGATCTACCTGACCTTCCGGACGGCTCCTGTCGGGAGCTTGAGCGTTTCCGCGTCGGTCTACATGACAGCGACAGTAGCCGGCGCATATCTGATCACGGCCTGGACCACTGGCCACTACATCGGCAGCGGCATCAACTCGCTGATCAACACGTACGCTCCCGATTTGGGCAACGCCATTGGCGAGCAATTTGTTCAACATGATGAACCACATGCAGTTGCCTGCTCCGGCTCCGGGCGGCGCGCAGCGGGACATGGGCAACATCATGGACTTTCCATACGCCATCTATGATGCTTTGCAGCGTGGCGGTGACTTTGGCGCTACCGAACAATGGGCCGAGCTGGCAGGTTTCGGCGGTGGTCGTTCCCCTTGCCCCGAATGCGCGGTCTACTTGACCTGAAGGGATCGCCATGAGCATCGCGACTGTGCCGTATCTCCTGGGGCTGCTCGTCGGCGCCTGGTACCTGCTTGAGCCCGCGCCGGTGTCCTACGCGGGTTTTGGTGAGGCCGCGCTGTTCTGTGTCCTGCTGTGGTCGTGCATTCAAGGCTGGCGCCGGGGCTTCTTGCACCGGCGGCTGGGCGAACTCCATCGCAATCCCATCACCGTCGGGTGGCTTGAAGTGACTTGTCTGCTGGCAGCAGGCGCGGCCATGGTGCGATTGCACTTCTTCTTGTAGGCGTCATCGCTGGCGCTTGGACGCAAGGGCGGTCGTCGGCTCGGTGACAAAACCGATGCGTGTCAAGCCGGCGGTCTGCAGCAGCGCGATCAGCTCCGCCACCGAGCCATAGGCCACCGCGCGGTCGGCGCGCAGCAGCACTTCGGTTTCGCGGTTCGCCGCAGCGGCGGCGACGGCGGCCTCGCGGAGTGCTTCAAGGCCCGTGGGCTGCTCGTCCAGGAAGAGGCCGCCTTGGGCATCGATCGCGAGGCGCAGCACCGCTGCGCTGGGGGCCGGCGGGTCGCCAGCGGCGTCGGCCTGCGGCAGGTCGAGTTGCAGGCGGCTGGCGAGCAGCGGGGCGGTGACGATGAAGACCACCAGCAGCACCAGCATCACGTCGATCAGCGGCGTCATCACGATGTCGGCCATCGGGCGCGCGCCCGGGGTGCGTTCAAGGCGTCCGAAGGCCATTGACGTTCAGTCGTCTTCAGCGACCGGGTGGCCGAGCACCAGTTCGCGCAGGTCGAAGGCAAACCCTTCGAGCTCGGCCTCGCTGGCCGCGACCCGCTTGCCAAAGGCGTTGTAGGCCAGCACCGCCGGCACCGCGACGGCGATGCCGGCCGCCGTCATCAACAGCGCTTCGCCGATCGGGCCGGCCACCTGTCCGATCCCGGGGGTACCACTCGGCCCCGCAAGGCCGGCGAGCGCACGGTAGATGCCCCAGACGGTGCCGAACAGACCGACAAAGGGCGCGGTGCTGCCGATCGAGGCCAGCACCACCTGGCCCGCCTGCAACCGGGCCAAGCCGGAATGCAGCGCGTCGCGCAAGCGGCGCGTGATCTGCGACTCGGCCCGGCCTTCGGCCTGCAAGGTGCCGGCCGGTACCTCGGCCCGCGCGGCGTCCAGCAGCGGGACCAGCACCGCCTCGCGGTCCAGTGCCGCCAGTGCCTGCCGACCGAGAATCAGATCGGAAGCCGCCCAGAAAGCCGGCACGGCCCGCGCGATGTCGCGGTCGACACGGCGCAACTGGCGCCACTTCCAGCCGATCAGCACCCAGGCCGCGACCGACATCAGCAGCAGCGCCAGCGCCGTCGCCCGCCCCACGGCGTCGGCCTGGAGCCACAGCGCCAGCAGACTGCCCTGCTGCACCGTGGATCAGCCTGCAGCCAGCACGTCGGCCATCGCGAACAGGCCGCGGCTCTGGCGCGCCACAAAGTGCGCGGCGCGCAGGCTGCCTTCGGCGTAGTTGGCGCGGCTGGACGAACGGTGCGTCAACTCGATGCGTTCGCCGGTGCCGGCAAACATCACCGTGTGCTCGCCGACGATGTCGCCGCCCCGCACGGTGGCGAATCCGATGTCGTCGGTCCGGCGCTCGCCGGTGTGGCCGTGGCGGGCGAACACGCCGTTGCGGTCCAGGGCCAGGCCGCGGCCGGCGGCGGCGGCCTGGCCCAGTGCGATCGCGGTGCCGCTGGGCGCGTCGACCTTGTGCCGGTGGTGGGCCTCGATGACCTCGATGTCATAGCCTGGACCGAGCCGGGCCGCGGCCTCGCGCACCAGATCCAGCAGGACGTTGACGCCGATGCTCATGTTCGGCGCCAGCACGATGGCGGTACGCTGGGCCAGCGCCTGCAGGCGGAGCTTGTCGTCGGCATCCAGGCCGGTCGTGCCAACCACCGCACGCACGCCGTGTTCGGCACAGAGCTCCAGATGCGCCAGCGTGCCGGCCGGCCGCGTGAAGTCGATCAACACGTCGGTTCCCGCCAGGGCCAGGCCGACATCGGCCGATATCGCGACCCCGCAAGCCTTGCCCACCAGCGCTCCGGCGTCCTGGCCCACCAGTGGGCTTGTGGGCTGCTCGAGAGCCGCGTGCAGGCGCGCGCCGCTGTCCGGCGCGAGCACGGCCTCGATCAAGGTTCGGCCCATGCGGCCACCGGCACCGGCGATCGCGATCTTCAGCATGCCGGCAGCCGTCTGGCGCTCAGGTTTCCAGCGGCGGGTAGCTGCGCACCGGGCCCATGGGTTCGGGCGGCGGCGCCGGCTGGCGCACCGGGGGCGGCAGCGCCTTGCGTTCGTCTTCGCTCAGTTCCAGCTTGGGCGCCCGGATGTCGCGGAAGCGGCTGATCGTGGCGACGAACTCGCGCTCGCTCGGCAGCTCCGGGGCGGTCAGCGACTTCAGCACGTCGCCGTCGAACAGCGCGACGACGCTGCGGCGCTGCGGTTGTGCCCCTTGGCGGCGCAGCGTGAAGATGTAGTCCCAGCGCTGGGCATGGAACGGGTCGGCGACCAGCGGTGTGCCCAGGATCTCGCGCACCTGGGCCCGGCTCATGCCCGGACGCACCAGGGCCGCCTGCTCCTTGGTGATGGCATTGCCCTGCACGATGTCGATGCGGTAGGGCGTGATCACGCCCAGGAAGCTGTCGGTGCGTTGCAGCGATTCGCAACCGGTCGAGAGGAAGGCGGCAGCCAGCGTGGCGGCCAACAGCAGGGAACGGCGGGACATGGCGTGGGGGGCTTGCAGCGGCGACGGCAGGCGCGCTGGCTATGATCGACCGACAAGTTTATTCCGCCCCGCTCGCCGCGGGCGCTTTCCGATCCCGGACATGCCCAACCGCGCCGACGAACTCAAGAGCAGTGGCCTGAAGGCCACGCTGCCGCGCATCAAGATCCTGGAGGTCTTCCAGCGCAGCAGCACGCGGCACCTGACCGCCGAGGACGTGTTCAAGTCGCTGCTCGCCGAGGATGCCGACATCGGCCTGGCGACGGTCTACCGGGTGTTGATGCAGTTCGAACAGGCCGGGTTGCTCAGCCGCAGCAACTTCGAGAGCGGCAAGGCGGTGTTCGAGCTGAACGAGGGCACCCACCACGACCACCTGGTCTGCCTGGACTGTGGCCGTGTCGAGGAGTTCTACGACGCCGAGATCGAGCAGCGCCAGCGCCAGGTGGCGGCGATCCGCGGCTTCGAGCTGCAGGAACACTCGCTGTCGCTGTACGCGCGCTGCACCAAGGCCACGTGCCCGCACCGGTCCGGTCAAGGCTGACCGCGTCCCGCCGGCGGCCGGGGGCTACTCGCCCCCGCCCTCTTCCATCGCCTGCTGGTGACGCTTGATGAACTCCTGGTAGGTGTCGATGCCGCGCAGCTGCAGCACGGTGTTGCGCACCGCGGCCTCGACCAGCACGGCCAGGTTGCGCCCGGCATCGACCGCGATGATGACCTTGCGCACCGGGATCTCGAGGATGGGCTCGAACATGGGCTCGTAGGGCAGCCGCTCATGGTCGCGCTCCATCGTCTCCTTTCGCAGCAGGTGGACGATCAGCTGGACTTTCATCTTCCGACGCACCGCGGTCTCGCCGAAGATCGCCTTGATGTCGAGCAGCCCGATGCCGCGGACCTCAAGCAGGTTCTGAAGCAGCTTGGGGCAGCGGCCCTCGAGCGAGGTCTGGCTGATGCGGTGGATGTCCACCGCATCGTCGGCGACCAGGCCGTGCCCGCGCGAGATCAGTTCCAGGCCGAGTTCGCTCTTGCCCAGGCCCGACTCGCCGGTCAGCAATACCCCGAGGCCGAGGATGTCCATGAACACGCCGTGGCGGGTCGTGCGTTCGGCAAACTGCCGGCCAAGCCAGACGCGCACGACGTCGATCACGTGGCCGGCGGACTCGCGGGTCGTGAACAGCGGGATCTCGGCGCGGTCGCACATTGCAACCAGGCGCTCGGGCGGCAGCGAGCCGTCCGCGACGATCAGCGCCGGGGGTTCCAGCGTCACGATGCGCGAGATCCTGCGCTCCTGGGCCTCGGGGTCCGATCCAGTGAGGTAGGCGACCTCGCGCCGGCCGACGATCTGGACCCGGTAGGGGTGGATGTAGTTCAGGTAGCCGATCAGATCCGCCGCGGAGTGGGCGTCGCGGATCACGGACTCGGCAAACTTGCGTTCGGGTGCGGCGTGGCCGGCGACCCAATCCCAATGCAGGGCTTCGCGGTGGGCTTCGAAGAGCGCTTCCGCGCTCATCGAGGTGGGCTTCATGCCGGCGCGCCGCTCAGGCCACCGACTTCAGCGGCTCCCAGCTTGCGATCAGCCGGTGAAGCTCGGCAGCGTCGGGGGCATCGAAGAGACGTTGTCGCAACTCGGCGTCGGACAGCATCTCGGCAATCTCAGACAGGATCTCCAGGTGGCGCTGCGTTGCGGCCTCGGGCACGAGCAGGAAGATCAGCAGCGACACCGGCAGGTCGTCGGGAGAGTCGAAACCGATCGGCTGGGCCACACGCAGAACGGCTGCCAGCGGGTTCTTCAGCCCCTTGATCCGGCCGTGCGGGATCGCGACGGCGTGTCCCAGGCCTGTGGAGCCGAGTCGTTCCCGTGCGAACAGGTTGTCGCTGACGGTGCCGCGGGCGATCGCGTGCTGGTTCTCGAACAGAAGGCCCGCATGCTCGAACACGCGCTTCTTGCTGCTCGCATCCACGTTCACCAGGACGTTGCTGGCGGGCAGGATCGCGGCGAGTCGGTTCATCGAAAGTGCCTGTGACCGGATTCGCAGCGTGCATCGGGCCGTACGGCGGCCCTTCGCTGCGGGCGGTAAGGGGTTGTGAGACGGAAGATCATAGACCTGCCCCCGGAAAGTGCCACAAGCCAAACACCCCCGAAGCGGGTGAGAAATTGCCGCCTCGGGCGTCGTTTGCGGCGGTGCAGCAACACTATGCCGTCGCAGTGGCGGAAAAGCGGCCCGCAGGCCGCTTTTCCGGACACTCGGGGTGGGTATGGCCGAAAGTCAGCCCGCCGAGGTCAGGGCAACGAAGGCGCGTCGATGCGCTTCGGGCTGACATGGTGATGGTCCTGCAACCGGTCCTTGTGCCGCATGACCTGGCGGTCGAGCTTGTCCATCAGTTG
Organism: Rubrivivax sp.; assembly: GCA_021297985.1. Lineage (GTDB taxonomy): Bacteria > Pseudomonadota > Gammaproteobacteria > Burkholderiales > Burkholderiaceae_C > Rubrivivax. Next base: position 8,016 of record JAJTGU010000036.1, on the reverse strand, counting down.
GTCGATCGCCGCGTAAAGATCCTCGTGGGACTGTTCGACGAAGATGTCGCGGCCCTTCACGTGCAACGTGACCTCGGCGCGCTGCCGTCGTTCCTTCTCCTTGTTCTTCTCGACCGTCAGCAGCACGTTCACATCCACCACCTGGTCGAAATGCCGCGTGACGCGGTCCAGCTTGGTCAGCACATATTCGCGCAGAGCAGGGGTGACATCGAGGTGGTGGCCGCTGATCGTCAAGTTCATCGCTGAAAACCTCCGGGAGAGGGGGTGGGAGACACGCCCCGGGCCGGCGAGGGCTCGGGGTGATCGGGGGAAAGGGGGCTGGGGGGGGAAGAGATCAAGGAGCCGCGGGCACGGCACTGGATGGCCGTGGGCGGCAGTCGCGGGCCATTGAAGGGCCTGGCGGGGAGTCCGAAGAAGCCGGAGAGGCAAAGCATCGCATCGGTAAGGCCCACTATGCACCCGTTGAAGGGACGTGGCAAGCGGCAGACCCGGACGCATTGGCGCCCAAGGGGCGAAGGTCGCGACGTTTCGTGGCAACTCTCACGGCCAAGGCGCCAAGGACACGCTGGCTAGAATGAAACGAGACCCTGGACACCGTTCGCGACACGCTCGCGACGTCAAACCGCACCACGCATGATGAAACTCATCGGCTCGCTGACCAGCCCTTACGTGCGCAAGGTTCGTGTCGTCATGGCCGAGAAGAAGCTCGACGCCCAGCTGGTGCTCGAGGACGTCTGGGCCAACGACGCCATCGTCAAGAGCAACCCTCTGGGCAAGGTCCCTTGCCTGGTGATGGAAGGTGGCGAGGCGGTCTTTGACTCCCGCGTGATCGTCGAGTACCTGGACACGCTGTCGCCGGTGGGCAAGCTGATTCCGCCGTCCGGCCGTGAGCGCATCGAGGTCCGGACCTGGGAGGCGCTGGCAGACGGCCTGTGCGACGCGGCGATCGCGGTGCGCATGGAGCAGGTCTGGCCAGGCCGCAGCGACGTCCAGCGGAGCCAGCCCTGGATCGACCGCCATCTCGGCAAGGTCGACACCGCCTTGCAGGCGATGAGCCTGGGTCTGGGCGACAAGCCGTACTGCGCCGGCAACCACCTGACCCTGGCGGACATTGCCGTGGGCGTCGCGCTGGCCTACCTGGACTTCCGCTTTGCGCACATCGACTGGCGCGGCCGCCATCCCAATCTCGGCAAGCTGCTCGACAAGCTCGCGACGCGGCCGAGCTTCGCGGACACTGTGCCTGCGGCCTGAGCAGACGCTCCGGACGGCTCTCAAGCCGCCGACGCGGCGCCTGGCTCTGGCATGGCGCTGAACGAGTCGGCGCTTGCCAGCGGCCAGTACAGCTTGAACACGTTGTGGGGCCATTCGCCTCGGCCTTCGGCAGCGGCCAGCAAGGCGCCGGGTTTGACAAACGGCAACTGGTTGGCCAGCAGTCGGACGTCGTGGTCGCTTCGCCGGCGCACGATGTGGCTCGCGGTGATGCGGTTCGGGTGGTCGAGCCCCGCAGCCTGCACCAGTTCCTGCAGGGCCTTCAGCGTGTTCTGGTGGAACCGCCAGACCCGCTCGGTCTTGTCGGGCACGACCAGCGCCTGCTGACGCAGCGGGTCCTGGGTCGTCACGCCGGTCGGACAGGCGCCCGTGTGGCAGGCCTGGGCCTGGATGCAGCCCAGCGCGAACATGAAGCCGCGTGCCGCATTGCACCAATCCGCGCCCAGCGCCATTGCACGCGCGATGTCGAAGGCGCTCACGACCTTGCCGGCACAGCCGATCTTGATGCGAGGACGCAGGTTCAGCCCGGTCAGCGTGTTGTGGACCAGCAGCAGGCCTTCCTGCAACGGCGCGCCGACATGGTCGGTGAACTCCAGCGGCGCCGCACCCGTGCCGCCCTCGCCTCCGTCGACGACGATGAAGTCCGGTAGCAGGCCGGTTTCGAGCATCGCCTTGCAGATCGCAAACCACTCCCAGGGGTGACCGATGCACAGCTTGAAGCCGGTGGGTTTGCCGCCCGACAGCGTGCGCAGGCGGTCGATGAAGCGCAGCATCTCCACCGGCGTCGAGAACGCGCCATGGTGGGCCGGGCTGACGCAGTCCACGCCCATCGGCACGCCGCGCGCGGCGGCGATCTCGGCGGTGACCTTGGGCCCGGGCAGGACGCCGCCGTGGCCGGGCTTGGCGCCCTGGCTGAGCTTGAGCTCGATCATCTTCACCTGCGGGTCGCAGGCATTGGCCACAAAGCGCTCCTCGCTGAAGCGGCCGTCGTCGTAGCGGCAGCCGAAGTAGCCCGAGCCGATCTCCCAGATCAGGTCGCCGCCATGAACGCGGTGGTGCTGGCTGATCGAGCCCTCCCCGGTGTCGTGCGCGAAGCCGCCCTTGCGGGCACCCCCGTTGAGCGCCAGGATGGCGTTTGCCGACAGCGCGCCGAAGCTCATCGCCGAGATGTTGAACACGCTGGCCGAGTACGGCTGGGTGCAGCCGGTGCCGCCACCGCCGATCTCGACCCGGAAGTCGTGGCTCGCCAGCTGCGTCGGTGCCATCGAGTGGTTGATCCACTCGTAGCCGCCGGCCATCACATCCAGCTGGGTGCCGAAGGGCCGCTTGTCGGCGTCGCCCTTTGCACGCTGGTAGACCAGGCTGCGCTGCTGGCGCGAGAACGGGGCCGCCTCGTTGTCCGGTTCGATGAAGTACTGGCGGATCTCGGGCCGGATGAATTCCAGAAGGAAACGGATGTGGCCGATCACCGGGTAGTTGCGCAACACCGAATGGCGGCGCTGGCGGCTGTCGCGCCAACCCAGGCCGACCAGGAACAGGCACACCACCGCCGCGAAGCCGCCGACCCCGAATGCAACCCAGGTGAACAGGAAGACCAGCAGCAGCACCCCGCTCAGCGCCCAGACCGTGTAGCGCACCGGGAAGTGGTGGTCGATTCGGTGCAGCCAGGCGTGCATGGCGTCAGACCTGCAGGGCAAGCAGGCGAGTGGGGTGGAGAGGTCGGGGCATCCTAAGGCCGAGGGCATGCCCGGCGCTCCTGGGAGAATCGCCGGCTTTGCAGCCCAATTCCTTGCCCGATCCTGTGCTGGTCACCCCCCAGACGATGTCGTTCGACACCCCGCTGCCCCTGGCCAGCGGCGCCGTGCTTCCTTTCTACAGCCTGGCCTATGAGACCTACGGCCGGCTGAACGATGACGCCAGCAACGCGGTACTGGTCTGCCATGCGCTGAATGCCAGTCACCACGTCGCGGGGCGCCATGCCGACGGCACGCTGGGCTGGTGGGACAACCTCATCGGCGCGGGCAAGGCGATCGACACCGAGCGCTTCTTCGTCATCGGGGTCAACAACCCGGGTTCGTGCTTCGGTTCCACCGGGCCGATGCACCGCAACCCGGCGACCGGCCGTGCCTGGGGTGCCGACTTTCCGGTCGTGACGGTCGAAGACTGGGTGGAGGCCCAGGCCCGGCTCGTCGAGCGACTGGGCATCCGGCAGCTCGCAGCCGTGATCGGTGGCAGCCTGGGCGGCATGCAGGCTCTGGCCTGGACCTTGCGGCATCCCGACCGCGTTCGCCACTGCGTGGCGGTGGCGACAGCGCCGTGCCTGTCGGCCCAGAACATCGCCTTCAACGAGGTCGCGCGTCGCGCCATCGTCACCGACCCTGACTTCCACGGCGGCCACTTCTACGAGCACGGCGTCGTTCCGCAACGCGGGTTGACGGTGGCGCGCATGATCGGCCACATCACCTATCTGTCGGACGACTCGATGGAGGCGCGATTCGGCCGTGCGCTGAAAAACGGCAGCCCGGCCTACAGCACCCAGGCCATCGAGTTCCAGGTCGAGAGCTACCTGCGCCACCAGGGCGAGAAGTTCAGCGGCTACTTCGACGCCAACACCTACTTGCTGATCACGCGCGCGCTGGACTACTTCGACCCGGCCGCCGCCGCCGGTGGCAGCCTGAGGAAGGCCTTCGAGCCGGCGCGTGGCAACCGCTTCCTCCTCGTCAGCTTCACCACGGACTGGCGCTTTGCGCCGGCACGATCACGAGAGATCGTCAAGGCCCTGGTCGACAACGGCACCGCCGTCAGCTACGCCGAGATCGACGCGCCGCACGGGCACGATGCCTTCTTGCTCGACGACCCGCGGTACCACACGGTGATGCGCGGCTACTTTGAAGCGCAGGTGGCTGCCCATGTCTGAGCGGCGCGACCTGGAGGCCATTGCCGCCCTGGTGCCGCAGGGCAGCCGCGTGCTCGACCTGGGCTGCGGCGACGGTGTCTTGCTCGAGCGCCTGATGCGCGAGAGGTCGTGCAGCGGCTACGGCATCGAGCTCGCCGACGCCGGCGTCGCTGCCTGCGTGCGCCGCGGCGTGCCGGTGATCCAGCTGAACCTTGAAGAAGGGCTGGCCTTGTTCGACGACCGCAGCTTCGACGTCGTCCTGCAGCTCGACACCTTGCAGCACCTGAAGAACACCACCGGCATGCTGCGCGAGACGGCGCGTGTCGGGCGCATCGGCATCGTCAGCTTTCCGAACTTTGCGCACTGGCCCAACCGGCTGCGCGTTGCCGGTGGACGCATGCCCGTGACCAAGGCGCTGCCGTTCGAGTGGTACGACACCCCGAACGTCCGGTTCGGCAGCTTTGCCGACTTCGAGGTTTTGGCGCGCAAGCAAGGTCTGACGGTGACCGAGTCCTTTGGACTGCACGAAGGCAACCGGGTCGACCGGCGATGGGCCAACCTGCGCGCCAGCGTGGCGGTGTTCCGGTTCGAGGCTTAGGCGCCTGCTGTCGCCGGCGGGGCCGCCGGCAGGGTCAGCGTGAAGCAGCTGCCGACCCCTGGCTCGCTGGTCGCCACCAGCGTTCCGCCCATCGCCTCGGCCAGGCTGCGCGACAGCGCCAGGCCCAGGCCCGTGCCGGGGACGCTGCCGTGCTGGGCGCCCAGGCGCTCGAAGGGGCGGAACAGGCGCCCGATCTGGTCGGGAGACATGCCGACGCCGCTGTCGGCGATGTCCAGCGCAAACGCCGAGCGGCCGTCGGGAAGGGTCTCCGGGCGCGCTGCAATCCGCACGCTGCCGCCCATGCGGTTGTACTTGATGGCGTTGGACAGAAGGTTGTTCAGCAGCTGCAGAAGGCGCCGACGATCGGCCCAGACGGCACGCCCGGCCAGCGCACCTGCAGTCGTGGCCTCGTCAAGTCGCAGCACCTGCTGTGCCTGCGCCGTGCCCTCCAGCATGGCCCACGATTGATCCACACCCGAGGCCAAGGTCACCGGCTCGGGCATCAGGCGCAGGCGGCCGCTCTGCACGCTGGACAGGTCGAGGATGTCGTCCATCAGCGCCAGGAGGTGGTGCCCGCTGGCGATGATCTGCTGCACCCAGCCGGCCTGCCGTGCCGTGGCCAGCCCGTCGTGCTCGAGCAGTTGCGAGAACCCCAGCACGGCATTCAATGGCGTACGCAGCTCGTGGCTGACGGTGCCCAGGAACTCGGTCTTGGCGCGGTCGGCCGCGGCAGCGGCATCGCGCTCCAGGCGCAGCGCTTCGGCCTCGCGCTGGCCCGTGATGTCGGTGTGGGTTCCGATCATGCGCAGCGCGCGGCCGTGGGCGTCCCGAGCGAGCACCATGCCGCGCGACAGGATGTGAAGCCAGCGGCCGCTGCGGTGGCGCATGCGCCGCTCGTTGATGTAGACCGGTACCTCGCCGCACAGATGGGCGTTGCGTGCGGCCAAGGTGGCGGCGAGGTCGTCGGGGTGGATCAGGGTCTTGAGCCAGGCCTCGCCCGATACGGGCTCGTCGACACGGTAGCCGTACAAGGCCTTCAGCCCGGCGCTGACCTCAAGCCGGTCTTCGGCGAGATTCAGGTCCCAGGCGCCATCGCCCGTGCTCTCAAGGGCGCGCTGCCAGATCAGGCTGTTCTCGCGCAACGCCTGTTCGGCCGCGCGCCTGGCGCTGATGTCGAACAGCATGCCGACCCGACCGTCGCGGCCGCTGCCCGGGTCGATCGCGGGCTGGCTCAGCAGATGGACCCACTTGTCGCGACCCGCCGGCGTGCGGATCCGGAACTCGATCGACACCGGCCGTCTCTCGGCCAAGGCCGCAAACACCTCGGCGCGGACCCAGGCGTCGTCGTCGGGATGGGTCTGGTGCAGCAAGGCATCGGCGTCGGCCAGTGCAGCCTCCGGATTGACCCCGAAGAGCGGACGAACGGCAGCGCTGACGTGGCTGTAGCGCGAGCTGCCATCGTCGTCGATCTCCACCCTGAACACCGCGCCGGGCAGCAGGTCCACCATCTGCTGCAGCTGAAGCGTGCTGCGCCAGTGAGCGACTTCAGCGGTGTGGCGGGCGGTGGTGTCGAGCACCATGCCGACGCGGACCACCGCGTCGCCGTCGGGCCAGGCCACCGACGAAACCTGGTGCACCCACTTGAGCCGGCCGTCGGGCAGCACGATGCGGTACTCGATGTCCACCGGCTCGCCGCTGACATTGCAGCGGCGCAGCACCTTGTCGACCCAGGCCTGGTCGTCGGGGTGGCGCAGCCGGGGGGTGGTCTCGGGGTCGGCCAGGCACTGTTCGGGTGTCACGCCCATCAGTTCGGCGATGCCCTCGCTCATGTAGTCGATCCTGTGCAAGCTGTCGCCCCGGGTCCGCAGTCGGTACACGGCGCCGGGCAGGCGTTCGGCCAGTTGGCGCAGCGTCTGCTCGCTGCGTTCGAGCGCCTGGCGGGACTGGATGGCCGCCGTGATGTCCTCGACCGTGCCTTCGTAGAAGCGCACCGCACCCTCGACGCTGCGCACGACCCGGGCCGAGACCCGGGCCCAGATGCGTTCGCCGGTGCGGTGGCGAAGGATCTCGACTTCGAAGCCACTGAACTGGCCTTCGGACTCGAGGCGGGCGCGGAACTCCGCCCGGTCGGTCGGCCGCACGTAGCACTCGGTGGCGATGTCGGCCACCGCGCCGATGTACTCGGCCGGTGTCTCGTAGCCGTTCAGCCGCGCCAGCGCGAGGTTCACGCGAAGCCAGGTGCCGTCCGGTCGCGACCGGTAGACCCCGATCGGCAGGAAGTCGAACAGCGCCGAGAAGTCGCCGTCTTCGGCGTCTGAGTCGGCGCCGATCCGGTCCATCTCAGTCGAGCGTGACTTCGCAGCGCACGCTGCCGGCGCGGTCGGCGGTGGCGGTCAGCGCAAGCGCCGCACCGCGCGGGCCGCGCACGACCCACTCCACGACGGCGCGGTCGGCGGTGACGTCCTTGTTCGGCAGGAAGGCGTGCAGGGAATGCTTGGGGGCGTGCCCCTCGAGGTGGCCGGCCTCGACCCGCTCCTTGCCGCTGACCAGGGCCAGCCCGGGCGGCAGGTGGATCTGCATCACGGCACCGCGGACCACCTTGCGCTCCAGCGCGCGCTTGGTGACGTAGCTCGGAAGCCAGCCGCTGTTGGCGACGGCGAACCGCACCCGCCAGGTGTCCGGGCCCAAGGCCCGGACCTCGGTGCGGAGGATCTCCAGCTTCGGCAGGCTCTGGCCCAGTTGCATCAGCCAGGCCGGGAACCGTGCGGCTTCGCGTTCACGCAGGTGCGGCGGCGGGTTGCGCCAGAAGTTCATCTTGTCCCAGCCGCCGAGTTCGATCATGCCGAGCTGCGGGTGGCGGTACGGATACCAGGCGACATGGGCCAGGCCGCCACACTGCTCGTCGCTCCACTTCAGCAGCTTCAGGTCGTCTTCCGGCGGGTGCTCGCGGTACCAGTCGATCCACTTGTAGTCGGTGATTCCGGCCTCCTTGTTCGGGGACCAGATCTCGACCGTCCAGAACAGCGCACCCAGGTGCTCGTACAGCCATTCCTGGGTGCCGCTGATGACCTGCTTGGGGTGGTACTTGAAGTCGTGCCAGATGCTGATGGCCGGGTATCCGGTCAGCTTGGCGCCGAGGTCCGAGAAGCGCTGGATGCTCCACAGGTCCTCGGGGATCATGTCGTCGTCGCTGCATGTGCCCATCGGCCGCAGGATCACGCCGCTGTGGGTGTGGAAGCTGACGGCGGCGCCG
>JAJTGU010000073.1 GCA_021297985.1 Rubrivivax sp. | reverse complement strand
GCAAGTCTGCAAGCCTTGAGCTGGTCCGCGGCGACATCGTCGCCTCTCGCAAGCGTTCGACAAACCGATCGATGGCGCCGTCCAGGCTCGAAAACACCGTGGAATCCGCTTCCAGCGCGCGCGCGTCAGCACCGGCAATCGCAGCACGGACCATGCGAACGGTCACCAGCCTGGCGCGCGCCACCTCGCGCGCCAGCGCATCGAGCGCCAGGGTCGGCACCGCGAGAACCGTGTTGTCGAGGTGTTGCGGTTGCGCCTCGTCGTCCTCTCGGGCACGAAAGCGCTGTTGCAACCAGTGCGTGAATCGTGGCGCCAGCGGCCACATCAGCAACACGCCCAGCAGATTGAAAGTGGTGTGGAAAAGCGCCAGCGTGGTGGCCGTGCCCGCTGGAAGACCGATCACCACGCTCGCCCGCACCAGCGCGCCGACGATCCACGGCAACAGCAGCAGAGCCACCGCGCCAGTCATCACGTTGAACACCACGTGCGCCAGCGCGGCGCGGCGCGCATTGGGCGTTGCACCGATGATGGCCAGCAGAGCAGTCACGGTGGTACCGATGTTGGCGCCGATGACAACCGCCGCGGCGCCTTGCAGGTCGATCAGCCCGCCTTGAGCCGCCGTGAGTGTGATCGCCATGGCCGCGCTTGAGGACTGCATCAGCACCGTCATCAGCAAGCCGATCCCCAACTGCGCCAGCACCATCAGCGGCCCTTCGCCCTGTGGGAAGCTGACCTGGCCGGCCAAACCCGCAAAAGCTTGCTGCAACAGCCCGATGCCCATGAACAACAGTCCGAAGCCGGCCAACGCGGTTCCGATCGCGCCGCTGCGACGACCCTCGCCCATCAGTCGCGTCAAGGCGCCCAGTCCCACGAGCGGCATCGCGAGCGCCTCCACATCGAGCTTGAGGCCGACCAAGGCGACGATCCAGCCCGTCATCGTGGTGCCGACATTGGCACCGAACAGCACCCAAAGCGCCGGCCCGAGCGCCAACAGTCCGGCATTGACGAAACCGATCGTCGCCACGGTGACTGCGCTGGAGGACTGGACCAGCGCCGTGACGAGCGCGCCCGAAGCCATCGCATGGGCTTGGGTCCGCGTGGCGCCCACCAGAATCTGATGCAAGGCCGGGCCGGCGACGAGCTTCAGGCCGTCGGTCATCAGGCCCATGCCCAGCAGGAACAGGCCCAGCCCGCCGACGCCCTGAGCCGCCGTAGACAGTTCAACCACCGCGGGACCTGCCATGCCGGTATCGGGCAGCGCGAAACTCGACGTTGATGCGGGCGCGACTCATGGCTCCCGGGCGGTCGACACCAGCACATCGGTGATGCCCTCGGCCAGAACATGCTTGCTGACGCTGCCCAGCAGAAGCTCCTCTGCGGCCGACTGGCCGTGCTTGCCCATCACGACCAGGTCGACGTCTTTCTCCTGTGCGTGTTCGACGATGGATCGCGAGGCATCTCCCTCGACGATGCAGGGATCCCAATCGCCGGGCTTGAGGCCGCTGGCTGCTGCCAGTGCGTACATCCGCTGCGTTGCTTCGGTCCGCGCCTGGTGCCGGTAGTGATCGATCGTCGCAGCGTCGACGCCTGCGAAGTGCAGCTTGCCTTCGAAGGGCACCTGGAAGGCAGTGAAGAGCAGCAGCCGTGCATGCGGCGCAACATCGCGTGCCAACGCGACGGCTCGCGCCGACCAGGGCGAGAAGTCCAGGGCCACCAGGACCCGCCGGTAGCGTTCGTTCGGTGTCTGCCGTACCACCAGCAGGGGCCGCAAGGTGCGGCGCAACAGCCTTTCTGACGTGCTGCCCAGGACCAGCCTGCGCAGGAATCCGGCGCCGCGAGCGCCCAGCACCAGCAAGGCGGCATTGGTCGCTTCGGCCTCATGGCTGATCTCGTCGAGCACACGCCCGTCGACCAGGACCGTGCGCGCATCCACGTCCGCGTGAGTCTTCAACTCCGAGGCCAACAAGTCCAGTTGCCCCTGCGCATCATCCTGCAGTTGCTGCTCCATGGCGTGCCCGTTACCCAGCCACTGACGGAGCTCCTGCATCGCGTCGCCAGGCATGACGTGCATCAGCGTCAGTGCCGCGCCAGTCTCGCGCGCAAGGCGTGCACCACGCTCAGCGGCGTGTCGGGCCGGTGCCGAGAAGTCGGTGGCGGCAAGGATGGTGCCGAGATGGTTCATGGGGCCTCCTTGTCAGGCATGGGACGTGTGGGTCGCATCAGCTCGCTGAGGTGCTCGACGGCGTAGTCGACCGCGTTTCGCACCGGGTAGAGCACGATCGGGACACCGGCGCTCTTGAGTGCAGCGCCTGCGGCGTCGTCGCGTGCCACGATGGCGAGATCGCCACCGTAGCCGCGCTCGGTGAGGGCATGCAGCAAGAGCCGGTTGGAGTCGAGGTCGGGCAGCGTGCTCACCACCCAGGGCGTATGGGCCAAGGGAAGCGTCTCGAGGAACTCGGGGTCCTGGGCGTCGCCAAAGCGCACCTCGACGCCGCCGGGTGCAGGCACCCCAGCGACCTCGGGATCGAAGTCCACACCGAGCACGCGCACACCTTCTTCCTGGAGCTTGTGCGCCAGCCGCCGCCCATAGCGACCGAGGCCGATGACGATGGCGTCGGGGGCGAGGGTCCCGGCCGGCTCGCCGCCGGCCTCGCGTTGAGGGTGGCGGCGTTCGAAGATCCGCAACCACGGTGCCAGCCGCTCGTACAGCGGCTGCGCGTACAGGATCATGTAGGTGGACGCCGTGATCGTGACCAGGCCCACCAGCGTGGTCAGGCTCAGGGCCTGCACGCCCACATGCCCCAGGGTGATGCCCATGGCCACGAACACGATCGAGAACTCGCTGATCTGCGCCACCGTCAGCCCGGCCATGAAGCCGGTGCGCCGCCGGTAGCCCATGTACCCCATGATGGCCATCACGATCAGCGGGTTGCCGATCAGCACGAAGAGCGACAGCACGATCGCCGGCACCACTTCGGCGCCAAGCGTCGAAAGCTCCAGCTTGGCGCCGAGGTCGATGAAGAAAAACAGCAGCAGGAAGTCGCGGATGCCGGTCAGCCGCGCGTTCATGGCCTCGCGGTAAGGCGTGGAGGCCAGCGAGAAGCCGGCCAGAAAGGCGCCGGCCTCCTTGCTGAAGCCGGCCCATTCGCCCAGCGCGGCCAGTGCCACCCCCCAGGCGATGGCGAACACCAGCAGCAGTTCCTGCGAGCGCGCCATCGCAGCCACCACCGCCGGCAGCACCCAGCGCATCAGCACGAACATCGCTGTCGCCGCTGCTGCCAGGCGCCAACTCAGCGACATCAGCACCGCGGCCAGGCCGACGCTTTCGCCTGCCGCATCGCCACCGCCCCGCAGGGCGCTCATGACCATCATCGCGATGACCACCGCCAGGTCCTGCACGATCAGGAAGCCGACTGCGATGCGGCCGTGCAGGCTGTCGAGCTCGCGCTTGTCTGACAGCAGCTTGACAATGATGATGGTGCTGGAAAACGTCAGCGCCACGGCCACGTACAAGGCCTCCAACCAGCCCTTTCCCAGTGCCAGCACCAACGCGAACCCGATCACGATGGTGAAGGTCAACTGCCCCAGACCCGTGGCCACTGCCACCGGCCCGATGTGGCGGATGTGGTGCAGGTCCAGCTTCAGCCCCACTGCGAACAGCAGCACGGCCACGCCCACCTGAGCCAGCAGATCGATCTGGTCGTGGGCCGTGACAAGGCCGAAGACCGCCGGCCCGACCGCGATGCCCACGACGATGTAGGCGATCAGCACCGGCTGGCGTAGCCGAACGAAGAAGGCGCCGGCCAGGGCGCAGATCAGCAGCAACAGGGCGAACTCGGTGAAGGAGCCGTGCATGGCGGTGCGTTTGGCGACGATGACCGTCGGTGACTCAGCGGCCGCCGACGAACCCCGGAGGTCCAGGGGTCGATCACGGACCGCCGCCACCCGCGACACGTCCGCCCATACCTCTGTCCGCTACGCTATCTTGTCGTTGGTGCGGTGACGTTGTCGAAGGTCAATGCGTGGCTTCGCAGCCAGACTTTGCCTGTGGCCCCACGCCACTGCCGGCCATCACGCGGCAGCGCGTATGGCGGGCACGTGAGCAAGCATTTCGTCAAAGCCGCCGACGACCGTCACGCCCGGCACGCGTGCCAGCAGCGGCGATTCAGGGTCCATCGCAAACGCACGATCCGCTGCCCGCAGGAGTCCCAGGTCGTTCAGGCTGCCTCCCACCGCCCAGCACTCGGTCACGCGGGGAGCATTGCTGTCCTCGCGCAGACTTCTGATGACGCGGCTCTTGCAAACCGGCGGCCCGGAATCGCCCTCCCGGGCCAGAAACGCCGCGTTGATCCGGACGCTGCCGCCGCAGACTTCTGAATCGAACTGCACGGTGTGCGCCAGCGCGAAGTCGGCAAAGAGGCGGCGACGAACGATCTCGGCAGCGACGAACCAGCTGTCACTCACCAGACCCACCATGAAGCCGGCCCGGCGCATTCTGTTGACGAACTCGATGGCACCGGCGCGCAGCGGGGTTCCTTGGGCCACGCGCTCGAATTCGCGCTGGTGGACGAAACGGAACAACGCTGCGATGCGCTCGCTGCGACCTGCCGTGTCGTCCCCGTGTGAATCGAGCAGCTTCGCCAGGGCCACCTCGCGCCCCGTCGCGCGGGCCAACTCGACGACGAAGCGCGACGAGGTGACCGTACCGTCCATGTCGAGCAGCAGCACGCGCTGGCGGCCCCGGCGCCGGGTCAGCACGTAGGCCATCTCGGCCTGCGCCGTGCGCTGCGACTCGTACATCGCGATGACCTGTTCCACGTGCAGCCGGCCGGCGGCGCGGGCGCGGGTATAGACGACACGCGAGACCTCATTGGCCATGAGAGTCAGGTCCAGCAGTGGCTGGCTGTCATGCTCCAGCGAGCCGATGTCGACCTCCGCAATGCGCGCCCCGGCGCGGTGGGCATCCAGCAGCAGCGCCACGTCCACGCCGTAGCCGGTTTCGAAGCTCAGCGAGCGCAAGAGGCTGCGACGTGCGGCGATGATGCCGCCCAGCGGTTGCGCCAGCGCCGCCACTTCCGGAAAGAAGACCTTGAGCATCGGCTTGGCCGTCAGCTCCGTCACCCGGCCGCCACCACGACCGAATCGCGCCTTGACGAAATCGGCGTCGTTGTTCAGCAGAGGCCGGCACAGGTCACTGATGATGCCTGGGCGCAAGCCTGCCAGATCACCGTCGAGGTAGACCACCAGGTCTTCGCGTGCGGCCTGCGCGCCATCGAACATCGAAGCGCCCTTGCCGAGCATGGTGCTGGTCTGCACGCGCGCGCCGGCGGCACGGGCCAACTCGGCCGTGGCGTCGATCGAACTGTCGTCGATCACCACCACTTCCGCCGTCGCGGGGTCCGCCAGTGCATAGGCCACCACGTCGGCGATGCGCTTCTCTTCATTCAGCGCCGGGATGCATACCGTGACATAGCGCTGCAGGGGCAGCTGCAGCGGCGGCGCAGGCGTTGCCGCAGGCGGAGAGCCTGGCGCTCGGGCGCCGCGTACCCGCAACACCAGGCCACGAACGCGCTGCCTGGCCGATTGCAGCCAGGCCTGCCACGCACGTTGAATGCGGAAGCCGAGATCGAACATCTTGTGGGCCTTCCGTTTTGAGCAGACGACGTTGAAGTATCGCGTGGGTCAGGGTAGGGCTGATTCGTTCAACCCGCGGCGAGGAACACCAGTGTCGCGTTGATCCCGTAGGCCGCCACCAACCCCACACTCACCCAGCTCACCACCCGCAGCGTGCGCCCTTGCGGCCGCATCACCAGACCAATGATCACGAGACCCGTCATCACCAGGGCCGCCACCGCAGTGCCAACGTGCACGGGCGCCGCGTCTGCGAGCAGCG
>JAJTGU010000269.1 GCA_021297985.1 Rubrivivax sp. | reverse complement strand
CTTCCTTCGCGGTGTCCATGGGCGGAAAGAAGTGGGCCATCTCGGGGATATTGGGAATGGGCTCGCCGATGCGGGCGTTGGCCATCGTGGCGGCGATGCGCGGGTCGCTGCTCAGCTCGGCGAAGTACGCCTTGTTGGCCGGTACGCCCAGCGGCACGTCGGCGGCCACGGTCTTCAGGCTGGGCACGGTGAGCAAGTGGTTCTCGATGAACTCGCGCGCCACGTCCTTGATCTTGCTGGGCGCGGTGATCATGCAGCCCAGCACGCCCACGAAGGGCCGGCCGGGCTTGCCGCCCACGCTGGGGATCGGCGCGACGCCGAAGTCGATGCCGACCTTCTTGACGTTGTCCCAGGCCCAGGGGCCGTTGATCATCATCGCCACCTGGCCGCGGGCGAAGGCGCCTTCCATCTCGGTGTAGCGCGCGCCCTTGGGCATGTGGCCGTCCTTGACCAGCCGCTCGATCATCAGCGCGCCCTGCAGCGCGCCTTCGTTGTTGACGCCGACCACCTTCGGGTCGAGATCACCCGCCGCATTGCGGCCGAAGATGAAGCCGCCGGGGCCGGACAACAGCGCCCAGCTGAAGAAGGTCTGGTTGTAGGCCCACAGGATGGCGCTCTTGCCTTGGGCTTTCAGCTGGCGGTCGAGCGCGATGACCTCGTCGAAGCTGGCCGGCGGCTTGGCCACCAGCGCCTTGTTGTAGATCAGGCCCACGGTCTCGATGGCGATGGGGTAGCCCCAGACCTGCTTGCGGTAGGTGAAGGCGCTCCAGGCGGTGTCGTCGATCTCGGCGCGCAGGCGGCGGGACGGCCGCACCGGCACGATCAGGCCCGACTGCGCCCACTCGCCCACGCGGTCGTGCGCCCAGCACATGATGTCCGGGCCCTTGCCGGCCGCCGCAGCGGCCTGGAACTTGTCGGGCGCGCCTTCCGGGTGCTGGACCACCACCTGCACGCCGGAGAGCTTGGTGAACTCGTCGCCCACCTGCTGCAGGCCGTTGTAGCCCTTGTCGCCGTTGATCCAGACCAGCAGACGCAGCCTGGCATCGCCGCTCTTTCCCGGCGCGTTCTGCGCCATGGCCACGGGTGCGGCCAGCAGCGCCACCGCGGCCAACCAGGCCAACGCAGGCTTCACGCGGCTTCCCGGTGCTCGGCCGCCGCCAGGCGCGGCAAGGCCAGGCCCTGGTCGTCAAACAGATAGGTCTTGTCCACGGGCACACCGAGCGCGATGCGCTGGCGGCTGGCGATGCGCAGGCCGCCGTCGACGGCCGCCGTCACGACACCGTCGTGGCCGCCCTCGGACTCCGGCGCCTGGGCGCTGCTGCCGGCGGCGCGGCAATAGGCGTAGGACATGCCGCCGAGCTGCTCGACAAAGGTCACGTCGCAGTCCAGCGCGTTGTCCGCCACCCCGGCGCGCAGGTGTTCCGGCCGCACCCCCAGCGTCACCGCGCTGCCGGGCTTGGCCGACCGGGCGTCGACGGCCGCGGCGAGGGTCTCGCCGCTGGTCAGGCGCACCGTGCAGCCGCTGTCGCTGGCCGACACCAGCGTCGCCGGCAGCAGGTTCATCGCCGGGCTGCCGATGAAGCCGGCGACGAAGAGGTTGCGCGGGTGCTCGTACAGGGTCAGCGGGCTGCCGACCTGCTCGATGCGGCCGGCCTGAAGCACGACGATGCGGTCGGCCAGCGTCATCGCCTCGACCTGGTCGTGCGTGACGTAGACCATCGTGGTCTTGAACTCCTCGTGCAGCTTGGCGAACTCGTAGCGCATCTTCACGCGCAGTGCGTTGTCCAGGTTCGACAGCGGCCCGTCGAACAGGAAGACCTCCGGCTTGCGCACGATGGCGCGGCCGATCGCCACGCGCTGGCGCTGGCCGCCCGACAGGTCCTTGGGCTTGCGCATCAGCAGGTGCTCGATGTGCAGGATCTTCGCCGCCTGATTGACCGCGCGATCGATCTCGTCCTTGGGCACCTTGGCGAGCTTCAGGCCGAACGCCATGTTGTCGAACAGGTTCATGTGCGGGTACAGCGCGTAGCTCTGGAACACCATCGCGATGCCACGCTCGGCCGGCGGGACGTCGTTGACGACGCGGTCACCGATGCGCAGCTCGCCTTCGGTGATGTCCTCCAGCCCGGCAATGGTGCGCAGCAAGGTGCTCTTGCCGCATCCCGAAGGTCCCACGAAGACCATGAACTCGCCGTCGCGGATCTCGAGGTCGATGCCGCGCAGGATCTTCACGTCGCCGTAGGCCTTGCCGACCCCGGTGAGCTTGACGTCGGCCACTGCTGCTGTCTCCACGCCCGGTTGATCGGGCCATTTCGGTTTATGTAATGAATATACAGACCGACGCCGCCGACGCCAACGGCACTTGCACCAAGCCGTCGGCCGTGAAATCATTGCAAATCAATAACTTAGAAGATTCTCAGGGTTAACCTGGGCTTTGGCTTCGTAGCAAAACTACATGTCCAGACATTTTCCAAGCCCATCTTCGACAGACTCTGGATGGCCCGTGTTGCCACGGCCTGAATCGACACGGGACGCCCTGCGTTTTGGTGTCCACGTCGAGGCCGGCGGGGCGCAGGTTGGCGTGCTGGCCCCGGCCGCCAGCAAGGTCTGGTTGTGCCTGTTTGCCGACGAGTCCGGGGCCGGCGAAGTGCGCCTGCCATTGCATGGGCCTGACGCGCACGGCCGCTGGAGCGGCTTTGTGCCGGGCCTGGCCGCCGGGCAGATCTACGGCCTGCGCGCCGATGGCCCGCACGACGTGGCGCTGGGCCAGCGCTTCAACCCGGCCAAGCTGCTGCTGGACCCGGCCGCGCGCCAGATCGTCGGCCGCTTCGAGTGGCGGCCCGAGCACCATGGCTATGAACTCGGGACCGCGACCGATCGCATCGACAGGCGCGACAACGCCAGCACGATGCTCAAGGCCCGCGTCACCGCGCCGCTGCCGCCGCTGCGGCACCCGCCACCCCGCATCGCAGCACACGACCGTGTGCTGTACGAGGTGCATGCCAAGGGCTTCAGCCGGCGGCCCAGCGCGCTGGCCGCACTGGCCGGGCTGCCGTCGGACCTGTGCGGCAGCTACGCCGCACTGGCGTCGCCGGCATCGGTTGCGCACTTCAGGCGCCTGGGCGTCACGACGCTGTCGCTGCTGCCGGTGCACTACCGCTTGAACGAGCCGATGCTGCCGGCCGGGCTCGTCAACCACTGGGGCTACAACACGCTGGGCTTCTTCTGCCCCGACCCGCGTCTGGCCGGCGACTCTGCGGCGGCGGCCCACGACACGGCCGAAGCGACGCGCCAGTTCCGCGCGATGGTCGATGCGCTCCATGCGGCGGGCCTGGAGGTGGTGATCGACGTCGTCTTCAACCACACGCCCGAAGGCAACGAATGGGGGCCGACCCTGGCCTTCCGCGGCCTGGACGAAGCCGCCTGGTACTGGCGCGCGCCCGGCGCCGACGGCCAGGCCGCGCCCGCCAACTGGAGCGCCTGCGGCAACACCGTCAACATCGGCCAGCCGCAGGTCGGCGAATTCGTGCTGCAGGCGCTGCGCCATTGGGTCGCCGAGATGGGCGTCGATGGCTTTCGCTTCGACCTGGCGGCGGTGCTCGGCCGTGAGGGCACTGACGGTGCGTTCAACAGCCGGGCGGCGTTTTTCGAGCGCCTGCTCGCCGACCCGGTGCTGGCCCGTGCGGTGCTGATCGCCGAGCCCTGGGACGCCGGCCCGGCCGGTTACCGCGTCGGCCACTTCCCGGGTCGTTTTGCCGAGTGGAACGACCACTTCCGCGACGCCGCCCGCGGCTTCTGGCTCGCGGCGGGCGGCACCACGCGGCAGGACTTTGCCGCGGCCTTCGAAGGCTCGCCCGAGGTCTACCGCGACGGGCCACTGGCCGGCCGCGCGCCCACGGCCAGCGTCAACTTCATCACCGCGCACGACGGCTTCACGCTGGCGGACCTGACGAGCTTCTCGGGCAAGCACAACCTCGCCAACGGCGAAGACAACCGCGACGGCCGCGACGACGAGCTCTGCGCCAGTTTCGGCCACGAAGGCCCGAGCACGGACCCGGCGGTGAACGAAGTCCGTCGCCGCGTGCGTCGCGCGCTGCTGGCGACGCTGATGCTCGCCGCCGGCACGCCGATGCTGCTGGCCGGCGACGAGCTCGGTCACAGCCAGCAAGGCAACAACAACGCCTGGAACCAGGACAACCCGCTCGGCTGGCTGGACTGGGCCGCGGCACAGGAGCCGGGCAACGCCGGACTGGTGGACTTCATCGGCACGCTGGCCGCGCTGCGTCGCGAGCATCCGGCGCTGCGGCCCGGCGCATGGCCCGGCGCAGACGACGCACCGCAGTGGCTGAACCTCATCGACGATGCGCCGGGGCCGTTGGCGCTGCGCCTGGCCGACCTGCTGCTGGTCTTCCACCCCCGCGACACCGACATCGACTGGACCTTGCCCGAGCCGCCGCCTGGCCGGTGCTGGAGGCTGCGGCTGGACAGCGCCGGCAGCGCATCGACCGGTCATTCGACCGACGCCGCGCCCGGCCCGCTCCGCATCGCCGCCCGCAGCCTGCTGCTGCTGCAACTCGCCCAGGAGGCAAGCCCCACACCATGAGCTTCACCCCACCCCCCCGCGCCAGCGGCGTGTTGCTGCACTTCAGCTCCCTGCCCGGCCCGCATGGCATCGGCGACCTGGGGCCTGCCGCCTACCGATTCGTCGACTGGCTGCACGGCGCCGGGCAAAGCCTGTGGCAGGTGCTGCCGATCAACCCCATCGGGCCCGGCAACTCGCCCTACCAGAGCGTCAGTGCCTTCGCCGGCAGCCCGCTGATGGTCGCGCTGGAGCCGCTGGTCGAGCGCGGCTGGCTGGCATCGCCCACGCTGCCCGCCACAGGCTTTGACGCCGATCGCGTCGACTACGGCCGCGTCATCCCCTGGCGCATGGGGCAGCTTCGCGTCGCGGCGGCGGGTTTTGCCGACCGGGCCACCGCGGACGACACGCGCCGATTCATCGCCTGGCAGTCGGCCCAGCGCGCCTGGCTGGACGACTACGCGCTGTTCATGGCGCTGGAGACCGTGCACGGCGGCCAGCCCTGGTGGTGCTGGCCCGAGCCGCTGCGCCAGCGCAACGCCGCGGCCCTGCAGGCGTTTGCGCATGAGCACGCGCGCGAGCTGTGGTTCTGGCAGTTCGTGCAGTGGTGCTTCGACAGCCAGCTCGAATCGCTGAAGGCCTATGCCAACGCGCGCGGTGTCGGCCTGGTCGGCGACCTGCCGATCTTCATCGCGCACCACAGCGCGGACTGCTGGACCCGGCCCGACCTGTATGAACTCGACACCGACGGCCAGCCCACGGTCGTGGCCGGCGTGCCCCCGGACGACCTGGGCCCGGAGGGCCAGCGCTGGGGCAACCCGCTGTACCGCTGGGACCGCATGGCCGCCGAGGGCTAT
>JAJTGU010000325.1 GCA_021297985.1 Rubrivivax sp. | reverse complement strand
TGTGGCCAGGAAGGCGCGTTTGGCCTCCGCCAGCGAGTTCTGCTGTTCGGCGGTTCCAGCGGCGTCATCGATGACGTTGAGTAAGGCTTGTTGGCTTTCGCCGGCTAGCGAGGCGATCTGCCCCTGGCTGAACAGCCGGATCGGAAATCGCTGCGGCGTGATGGCCTGGCTGCTTGCCGGCTTGAATTGCTTCGCAGTAACGTCCCATTCTTCGACCGTGTGGCCGAGTTCGCCTTTGGACCAAAGCAACCGGTACGAACTGCCATCACGGTGGACTTGAAGGATGACGGCTGTCTCTGCACGCAAACCACCGACCTTGCCCTTGGGCGGATCGACGAAGTTCTTGAAGGTCAGCGCCGCATCCGAGCCGTCAACGAGTTCAGGGCCGCGACGGTAGGCCAATCGCAACGCATGCACCAGGGTGGACTTGCCCGTTCCTCGGCCACCGATGATGGCGTTGAAGTACGGGTTCAGCCGCAGTTCGGCCGGTTTGCGCTTGCCCATGACCTGGGCCTCGCGCACCACGATGCATTCGACGAAGTTCTCAGGCAACTTGAACGGGGCAAGGCCGTCGGTGGCATCGCTTCGCCGAACGGAAAAATCCTGGCCATCAACGAGTGCCAGGCGCAAACCCTCCAGGCTGGGCGTGGCCATCTTGATCCACGTGTAGCGACCGCCGGGAATGGGTGGCTCTTTGCTGAAGCTGTGGCAGTCGCTGCCCAGCACGCTGGCAAGCGCTGTCCTCCTTTCATCCCAGAAGGACGGGTAGACCGGACTGCTGGTCTTCCATTCCAGGGCGAGCAGCCCGGGGGCGTTGAGTGCTCCTTTGACCATGGCCGTCTCGAGAGCGCAGCGCCTGGAGTCTGGTTGCAGCCTCAGCAATCCCTTGCCTCCATCCACATGTGCTGGAATGGCAATGCCGCCGCAACGGTGAACTTCAGCAATGACCTCCATCACAGGGGCTCGTGTGATGGCAGCGCCTTCCTTGTCGTCGGTCTCTCCGTGCAGGTGCGCAGGGAATCCGACGCCGCCCAGCAGGCTGGTGATGGTTGCTGAGGTTGCATCGCGGTCAAAGATCGCCAGCACGTGGATGCCGCCCACCACCGAAATCTCCACACCGGGGAACAAGTGCAGTTCGCGGAACCCCTCGGGCGGCGCGCCGGTCTCGTTCTGGCGATTCATGTCTGCGTAGGCCGCCTTGAGCTTGTCGATCCACTCGCCCGTGTTGTGGTCGGTGATGGCCACGCAGTCGATCTCAGCCGCCATGTACTTGAGCAGCCAGGCCCGCGGCGTCAGTTCATCTGCAGTACCAATCTTGGCGTGCCAGTATGTGTCCTTGGAGGCAGGGGTGTGAGTGTGGAAGTCGAACTTCCAAGGGCGTGCGCCGGGGTAAGGCCAAGCCTGCGTCATCTTCCACTCCCCCGACCAAACCACGAGCCGGGGTCTTCAGTCGCCGCTTGCGCTTGCAAGCCCAGCTTGTTGGCGTGCTCCCGGATCAGCACCTCAAGCATGGACGAGATCGATCGATGTTCGCGCTCTGCGGCCAGCCGCAGAAGCAACTTGACTTCGGCACTGGTTCGGATCGAAAGGGTCTCGCTCTTGGGGGTCCGCATGGCAGCGCCTCACTGAAGGTGGAGGTGTACTGCAAATGTACTGCGACTGTGGCCGCGTGAGTTGCGAGCCGTCTGGCCAGCAGAAAGCTGGTCCCCCCGGCAGGAATCGAACCTGCATCTGGCGCTTAGGAGGCGCCCGTTCTATCCATTGAACTACGGCGGGCTTCGGGGTCGTTGCCGCTGGAACTGAGCTAGGGCGGAACGGCGACGGATTTTCGCATGCGGGTTTCGTCGGTCTCGCCGAAGCGGCGGACCCAGATCAGGTCCAGGCTGCTGTCCAGGCCCGACTGCGCGCGCACCGTGAAGCGCTGCGCGACGCGGTAGGTCAGCTGCCAGGTGCCGGCGGTGGCGTTGACGCCGCGCTCGTAGCCGAGGTACCAGCGCCGGCCGAGGTTCTTGCCGATGGTGATGACGGTGTCGCGCACGTCGCCCTCGCGCTGGCTCAGGCTGAGTTCGTCGATGCCCAGGTTGCGCAGCAGCTGGTCGGTCGGGGCCTCGCCCTCGCCGGCGAGCAGCGCCACCGCAGCGCGTTGCAGCAGGGCCAGGTCGTTGCGGCCCAGGCCGTCGCTGGCGCGGCCGAGCATCAGCCACGACAGCTTCTCCTGCTCGCCCATCTCGGGCTCGGACACCAGGCGCACGCGTGGACTTTGCGCGCTGCCGGTGATCTGCACGCCGACCCGCACGTCCAGGTTCGGGCGCAGCGCCAGGATGTCCAGCCGTGGGTTGTCGCGCGGGCCGGTGAAGGTCAGCTCGCCACGCGCGACCTCCAGCTTCTGGGCATAGGCCGCATAGGTGCCCTTGTCGGTGAACACCGAGCCGTTGATCGCCAGCTGGCCACCCGGCGCCGTGAAACGCAGCTTGCCACGCAACTCGGTCTCCAGGCCGCGGCCCTTGAGCTGCAGGCGCTCCCCGAGGTCGACCTGCGCGTCGAGTGCAAAGTTGCGCAGCAGATGGCTCACCGTCTCGTGGCCGGCGCCAGGCCCCGCGCTGCCACTGCCGGCCACGGGCTCGGTGTCGCTGCGACTGCTGCCACTGCCACCACTGGCACCACTGCGAACCACGACGTCGTCGTCCAGGCTCGGCGCATCCTTGCCGCTGATGTCGATCTGGCCTTCGTCGACCCTCATCTGCGCGTTCAGCGCCATCTTCTCGCCCTGCACGCGCAGCGTCGCATCGCCGCTGGCGGTGAGCAGCCGGTCGACCCGGCCGATGACGCGGAAGCGTTCGGCCCGGGCGACGATCCGGGCCACCGGCTCGCGCGGGCGTTCGGCGCGTGCACCGATCGGCAGCGTCGCGTCGCCGCTGAGCTCGAGCGTGCCCTCGCCCCCCTTGAGCACGAAGTGCTCGATCACGGCGCGGTCGCCATCGAGCTTGAGCCTGACCTCGCCATCGCTGACGTTGATGCCCTGCAGCAGGTGGCGCACGGCGATGCCCTGGCCGGTGAGCTCGCCGACGTAGTTCGGCTCGCTGAAGCGGCCCCCGACGCGGAACTGGGTCTGCACCTCGCCGGCCAGTCGCCAGCCGGGCGGCACCCAGGGCGACCAGATGCCGATGTCGCGCACTCGGGCCTCGATGGCGCCTTGCAGCGCCGCCTCGGGTGCGGGCCAACGCAATGCGGCGTCGGTCCGCACGAGCAGGCTGCCGTCGATCTCGCCCAGCCCGCGACTGCGCAGCCGCGGGCTGAAGCTCCAGTTGCCGTCGCGTGCCGACAGCCGCAGCTGCAGGTCCGCCAGGCCCAGCAGCTGAAGCCCTTCGCCCCGATTGACGGTCAGGTCGCCGTCCAGGCGCTCGACGCGGACGTCGGCCTCGAACTTCTCGCGCGCGTCGAGCACGATGCGCCCGGCCAGCCGCAGATCGCCGCCCCAGCCGATGCCGGGTTGCGTGCGCGTGAGCAGCGGGGCGACGGCAAACGACTCAAGGTCGGCGCGCATGCCCCAATGCACATGCTCGCCCTGCAAGCGCGCCTGGATCTCGTCCCAGCGCAGGCGCAGCGTGTTGCCCAGCACCAGCCGGCCCGGGTCCATGCGCAGCCATTGCCAGGCGCCGTTGACGCCAAAGCCCAACTCGGCCCGCAGGGCGCCGGTCTCGAGCCAGGGTGCGCTGCTGCTGCCACTCCCCCCACCGCCCACGGCCAGCCGTTCGAGCGCCCCGCGCCAGGTGCCGCCGCCGCCGGCCTGCGGCAGCCAGCT
>JAJTGU010000185.1 GCA_021297985.1 Rubrivivax sp. | reverse complement strand
GGTCTGGGGCTTCACGCTGAACCGGGTCTCGCTGTTTGCGCTGGTCTTCTCGATCGGCATCCTGGTGGACGACGCGATCGTGGTGGTCGAGAACATCCATCGCCACCAGCAGCTTTACCCCGGCCGACGTCTGGTCGACCTGATCCCCGGCGCGGTGGACGAGGTCGGGGGGCCGACGATCCTGGCCACGCTCGCCGTCATCGCCGCATTGCTTCCGATGGCCTTCGTGTCGGGCCTGATGGGTCCGTACATGGCGCCGATCCCGATCAACGCCAGCATGGGCATGCTGCTGTCGCTGGCCATCGCCTTCGTCCTCACGCCCTGGCTCGCGCGGCTGTGGCTGAAGCCCGTGCCCGAGGGCCAGGCGCAAGACCCCGACGCGCTGCACGGCCTGTCCCGGCGGCTCGCCCCGGTGGCCGAGCGGGTGTTCGCTCCGCTGCTGGACGAGCAGCGCGGCCCGCGCGCCCGCCGGTGGCTGGGCCTGGGCGTGGCCGGGCTCATCGCGCTGTCGTTGCTGCTGCCGGCGACCGGCCTGGTGGTCCTGAAGATGCTGCCTTTCGACAACAAGTCGGAGTTCCAGGTCGTGGTCGACATGCCGGCCGGCACGCCGCTCGAACGCACCGCCGCCGTGCTTGGCGAGTTGAGCCAGCATCTGGCCGGCGTGCCCGAAGTGGCCCACATCCAGGCCTACGCCGGCACCGCCGCGCCGATCAACTTCAACGGCCTGGTGCGCCAGTACGACCTGCGCGTCGAACCGCATCAGGGCGATCTGCAGGTGAACCTCGTGCCCAAGGGCGAGCGCAAGGAAAAGAGCCACGTCACCGCGACCCGTCTGCGCCCGGCGCTGCAGGCGATCGGCCAGCGCCACGGCGCCAACGTCAAGGTGGTCGAGGTGCCGCCCGGTCCGCCGGTGCTGTCGCCGCTGGTGGCCGAGATCTACGGGCCTGACCCCGAGACCCGGCGGACTGCGGCGCAACAAGTCCGCCAGGTGCTCGAGAAGGGCCGCGGCATCGTCGATGTGGACGACAGCGGCATTGCCGACGCGCCGCGCCAGCTGCTGGTCGTCGACCGCCGCAAGGCCGCTCAGCTCGGTGTCTCCGTTCCCGCCATCGTGGACTCGCTGCGCACCGCGCAGGCGGGCGACGAGGTGCTGTGGCTGATGGACGGCCAGAGCAGCCTGCCCCTGCCCCTGCGCCTGCAGCTGCCGGCGGCCGAGCGAGGCTCGCTCGACAGCTTGCTGGCCCTGAAGCTGCGTGCGGGCGACGGCCGCCTCGTGCCGCTGCGCGAACTGGTCACGGTGGTCGACTCCCTGCGCGAGCAGCCGCGCTACCGCAAGGACGGCCTGGGCGTGCACTTCGTCGTCGCCGATGTGGCCGGCGCGGTCGACAGTCCGCTCTATGGCCTGTTCGGCGTGCGCTCGGCACTGGCCGAGCTCACGATGCCCGACGGCGGCCGGCTGCACGAGTACTTCATCCGCCAGCCGGCCGACCCGTACCGCGGCACCAGCCTGAAGTGGGACGGCGAGTGGCAGATCACCTACGAGACCTTCCGCGACATGGGCCTGGCCTACGGTGTGGGCCTGGTGCTGATCTACTTCCTGGTGGTGGCGCAGTTCGGCTCGTACCTGACGCCGCTGGTCATCATGGCGCCGATCCCGCTGACGATCATCGGCGTGATGCCGGGTCACGCGCTGCTGGCCGCGCCGTTCACGGCCACGAGCATGATCGGGATGATCGCGCTGGCCGGCATCATCGTGCGCAACTCCATCCTGCTGGTGGACTTCATCAACCTGCAGCTGCGCGCCGGACTGCCCTTCGAACGCGCGATCGTCCGTGCCGTCGTCGCCCGGGCGCAGCCCATCGGGCTGACGGCGCTGGCCGCGATGGCGGGTGCGTTCTTCATCCTCGACGACCCGATCTTCAACGGCCTGGCGATCTCGCTGATCTTCGGCATCGCCGTCAGCACGGTGCTGACCCTGGTCGTGATCCCTGTCCTGTACCACGTGGCCTACCGCCACCGCTTGTCTTTCCTGAAGGAGTGATCCCATGAGTTCCTGGCAGATCGTCCGTGTCGTCGCGGGCAGCTTCATCCTGCTGTCGCTGCTGCTCGGTGTTCAAGGCAGCCCTTTGTTCCACAGCCCCTGGTGGCTGGCGTTCACCGCCTTCGTCGGCGCCAACCTGCTGCAAAGCGGACTCAGCCGCTGGTGCCTGATGGAGTCGATCCTGCGCAAGCTCGGCGTCCGGGCGGGCAGCTGATGCCCGGTCTCGGGCCCGCGCCGGTGCCGTCATGACGCAGTCGCTCAAGCACGTCGGACCGGGCAGCTTTGCGATGGTCATGGGCCTGGCCGGCCTGGCCCTGGCCTGGCGGCGTGCCGAACCCTTGATGGGCCCGGTGGCCGGCACGGCGGCCCTGGTGCTCGGGGGCCTTGCGGCCTTGTTGTTCGTGGCCTTGGGGACCGCCGGTGCGCTGCGCTGGCGTCGGTATCCCGAAGCCTGGGCCGACGACCTGAGGCACCCGGTCCGCCATGCCTTTGTCGCCGCCATCCCGATCTCGTGGATCCTGCTGGTCACGGTCGCGTTCGGCCAGTGGGGTGCGAGCCCCTGGCTGGCGGCCGCGTGGAGCCTGGGCTGCCTGGCGCAGGCGGCGGTCACGCTGTGGGTGCTGGCGCGATGGTGGCGGGGCCCGGCGACGGGGCATGCCGGACTCACGCCGGTGCTCATCATCCCGGTCGTGGGCAACGTGCTGGCCCCGCTGGCGGGTGTGGGACTGGGGTTCGAGGCCTGGTCGGCGGCCCAGTTCGGTGTCGGGCTGCTGCTGTGGCCGCTGGTGCTGGCCTTGCTCTTCCAGCGCCTGGTGAACCACGGTCTGTGGCCTGAACGCCTGC
Organism: Rubrivivax sp.; assembly: GCA_021297985.1. GTDB lineage: Bacteria > Pseudomonadota > Gammaproteobacteria > Burkholderiales > Burkholderiaceae_C > Rubrivivax. The sequence goes on along the minus strand of JAJTGU010000185.1, from coordinate 9,085 downwards.
TGGCCACTGGCTTCATCACGGTGGCGCCACCGGCCGTGGTGGGCCTGGGCGTGCTTCAGTTCGGAGCGGGCGCCGTCCTGGCCTGGATGGCCTGGGGCATGGCGCTGGCCTTCCTGCTGCTCAGCGCCACGCTGCTTCCGCGCCTGAAGCGGCAAGGCTTTGCGCTGCCGTTCTGGGCGATGTCGTTCCCGATCGCCGCCTTTGCCGCCCTGACCCTTCGTCTGCAGGGCGGGACCCTGGGCGTGCTGGCGCTGGCGGTCGCCTCGGTGGTGGTCGTCGGGCTGGCGCTGGCCACGCTGCGCGCTGCTCGCGCCGGCACGCTGTGGGGCCCGGAACCCGTGGCCACGATCACGCCGGCTTCGTCCTGAAGGCGGTGCGATCCGGACGCGGCGCGCTGGGCCTGCAATGCGGTTCGCTCCCTTCATTCAGCCGGCAAAGCGGCGTGTCGGGCTGCGCATCAGCACGAACTCCTCGGCCGCGGTCGGGTGCATCGCGACCGTGGTGTCGAAGTGCGACTTGGTTGCGCCTGCGGTCAGCGCCACGGCCAGGCTCTGCACGATCTCCGGGGCGTCGTGACCGGCCATGTGGACCGACAGGACACGCTGGCTGGCGCTGTCGACGAGCAGCTTCATGCGCGTGCGCTCGTTGCCGCCGACAAAGGCGGTCTTCATCGGCCTGAAGTCGGTCTCGTAGACCTCGTGCGGGTGGCCGGCAGCGCGCAGCTCTTCTTCGCTCGGGCCGACCGAGGCCAGCGGCGGCAGCATGAACACCGCGCTGGCGATGCGGTTCAGGTCCAGCGTGCGTGGCGGCAGGCCGCCGAACAGCGCATCGGCCAGCGCCCGGCCTTCGGCGATGGCCACCGGCGTGAGGTTCTTGCGGTCGGTGACGTCGCCGATGGCATGCAGGTGGGCGACCGAGGTGTGGCCGTGGGCGTCCACGGGAACGGCACCGTTGCGACCCAGGGCGAGTCCCAGTTCCTCCAGGCCGAGTCCACCGCTGTTGGGTCGCCGGCCAGTGGCGTTGAGCACCCAGGGGAAGGCGTTGGCCCGCTCCTCGCCAAACAGCAGCACGAAGCTCCCGTCACCCAGCCGGCGCACCGCGCTGGGCACGCCACCGGCATGCAGCGTCACGCCCGCCGCCTGCAAGGCACTGGCGGCGGCTGTACGCAGCATCTCGTCAAAGCCCCGCAACGGCAGCCGGTCGCGAAAGTACAGGTGCACCGCCACGCCCAGCCGGGCGAGCATCGACGCGAACTCGACCGCGATGTAGCCGCCGCCGATGACGGCCGCCGAGGCCGGCAGCGTCGCCAGGTCGAGCAACTCGTTGCTCGTCGCCGCCGACTCCAGCCCGGGCAAGGTGTCCAGGACCGGCGAGCCCCCCGTGGCGAGCACGATCTCGCCGGCGCTGACGACCTGCTCGCTGCCATCGGCCGCCCGCACGGCCACGTGCTGCGGTGCCAGCAGGCGCGCCTGGCCTTCCAGCAGCGTCACGTTGCCACCCGCCAGCATCTGGCGGTAGATGCCTTCGAGCCGGGTCGTCTCGGCGCCTTTGGTGGCTTGCCAGCGCGCCATCTCGAATCGCGGCGACTCGCCCAGTGCCCAGCCGTAGCCCCGGCTCTCGGCGAAGGCGTCGCCAAAGGACGCGGCGTACATCAGCAGCTTCTTGGGCACGCAGCCGCGCAGCACGCAGGTGCCGCCCACACGGCCGGACTCGACAACGGCCACCCGGGCGCCATGCATCGCCGCCCGCCGCGACGTCGCGACGCCGCCGGATCCGGCGCCGAGCACCAGCAGGTCGTAGTCGAAGTCGGCCATGGTCAATCCTCGTGTCGAATCGGACTGTGATCATCGCCCAGGGCAGCGCCGAACGTCCTGGCTTGGGAGGCTCCTGCTGATTCGCCTGCCGATTTGCCTACCATCCGTCCCGCCATGGCCGATCCGACCCTTGCCGAACGCGCCGCCGCACTGCGCGCGCAACTGCACCACCACGCGCACCGCTACTACGTGCTCGACGCGCCCGAGATCCCGGACGCCGAGTACGACCGCCTGTTCCGCGAACTTCAGTCGTTGGAAGAGGCGCACCCGGCACTGCGCACGCCCGACTCGCCCACCCAGCGCGTGATCGGCCAGGTGCTCGACGGCCTGGTGGCGGTGCGGCATGCGGTGCCGATGCTCAGCATCCAGACCGAAACCGACACCACGGCCGAAGGCGCGCGGGCCTTCGATGCCCGCGTGCGCCGCGAGCTGGAGCTGGCCGACGACGCACCCGCGGTCGACTACGCGGCGGAGCTGAAGTTCGACGGCCTGGCGGTCAACCTGCGATACGAAGGCGGTGTGCTGGTGCAGGCCACGACACGTGGCGACGGCGAGACCGGCGAGGACGTGACGCAGAACATCCGCACCATCGGCCAGATTCCGCTGAAGCTCGCCAGCGCCTCGCCGCCACCGGTGCTTGAGGTGCGGGGCGAGGTCTACATGCGGCGCGACGCCTTCGAACGGCTGAACGAGCAGCAACGTGCCAAGGGCGAAAGGACCTACGTCAACCCGCGCAACACCGCCGCTGGCGCGGTGCGCCAGCTCGACCCCGCAGTTACCGCATCGCGCCCGTTGAGCTTCTTCGCCTATGGCCTGGGCGAGGTCCAGGGCTGGGCCTTGCCGACGCGCCATTCGCTGCTGCTCGATGCCCTGCGTGACCTGGGCCTGCCGGTGAACGGGCTGCGCACCGTCGCCGCCGGTGCCGACGGCCTGATCGCGTTCCACGAGCAGGTCCTGGCCCGGCGCGATGCGTTGCCATTCGACATCGACGGTGTCGTCTACAAGGTCGACCGGCTGGACCTGCAGCGCACGCTGGGGTTCAAGACCCGCGAACCGCGCTGGGCGGTGGCGCACAAGTACCCGGCGCAGGAGCAATTGACTCGGCTGAACGGCATCGAGATCCAGGTCGGTCGCACCGGCAAGCTGACCCCGGTGGCCAAGCTCGAACCGGTGTTCGTGGGCGGCACGACGGTCAGCAATGCGACGCTGCACAACGTCTTCGAGCTGCGCCGCAAGGGCGTGCGCATCGGCGACACGGTGATCGTGCGCCGTGCCGGCGATGTGATCCCCGAGGTCGTCGGCCGCCTCGAAGGCCAACGGCCGAACTACGTGGCCAACTTCCGGATGCCCCGCCAGTGCCCGGTCTGCGCCAGCCCGGTGCAGCGCGAGCGCGGCGGCATGGACCACCGCTGCACCGGTGGCCTGTTCTGCGCCGCGCAGCGCAAGCAGGCCCTGCTGCACTTTGCCGGACGCCGGGCGATGGACATCGAAGGCCTGGGCGACAAGCTGGTCGACCAGCTCGTCGACGGCGGGTTGGTGCGGACGCTGCCCGAGCTGTACACGCTGGGCATCGGCAAGCTGACGGCCCTGGACCGCATGGGCGACAAGAGCGCCGTGAACCTGGTCGCCGCGCTTGAAAAGAGCAAGTCCGCGACGCTGCCGCGCTTCTTGTTCGCGCTCGGCATCCGGCATGTCGGCGAATCGACGGCCAAGGACCTGGCGCGCCACTTCGGCAGCATCGACCGCCTGATGGCGGCGAGCGAGGCCGATCTGCTGCGTGTCAACGACGTCGGCCCGATCGTCGCACGCAGCATCGTCGGCTTCTTTGCGCAGCCCCACCATGTCGAGATCGTCGAGCAACTGCGTGCTGCCGGCATCCGCTGGGACGAGACCGGCGCCGACGACGACCGACCCAAGCCGCTGGCGGGCTTGACATTGGTGCTGACCGGTACATTGCCGACGCTCAGCCGCGACCAGGCCCAGGCCCTGATCGAGGCCGCCGGTGGCAAGGTCAGCGGGTCGGTGAGCAGGAAGACGAGCTACGTCGTGGCCGGCACCGAGGCCGGCAGCAAGCTGGCCAAGGCGCAGGAACTCGGCGTGGAGGTCATTGACGAAGCTGAGTTGCAAAGAAGGGTGGCGCCGCCCATGTAACGGCCGCACAGCCACTTGACGACACCGAGACGGAGAACCAGACATGACGGTACGCGAGATCCTGAAGATGGGCGACCCGCGCCTGCTGCGCGTGGCGCCGCCGGTGCCCGAGTTCGGCACTGCGGCGTTGCGTGCATTGGTGGTCGACCTGTTCGACACCATGAAGGCGGCCAACGGCGCCGGCCTGGCGGCGCCGCAGATCGGCGTCGACCTGCAACTGGTGATCTTCGGCTTCGAACACAACGAGCGCTACCCCGAGGCACCGCCGGTGCCGCTGACGGTGCTGTGCAACCCGGTCATCGAGCCCTTGTCCGACGACACCGTGCTGGGCTGGGAAGGCTGTCTGTCGGTGCCGGGTCTGCGGGGCGAGGTGCCGCGATTCAGCCGCATCCGCTATCGCGGCCACGATGCGGAAGGCCGGGTGATCGACCGCGAGGCCGAGGGCTTCCATGCCCGGGTCGTCCAGCACGAGTGCGACCACCTGATCGGCCGGCTGTACCCGACACGCATGAGCGACTTGACCCGACTGGGCTTCACCAGCGTCTTGTTTCCGGAACTCGACGCCAACGCCGACGACTGACGGCCTGCCCGCACAGGCAGCAACAGCGCTTTACAAACCGCCACGTCAGCGCCGGGAGCACCGGCGGCGTTGAGCCGGTCATGCACAGCCAAGACTTCGCCCGCAAGACGCTGCCGGGCGGCATCGCAGCACCCCAGCGTCGACAGGATTGGATCGCCACAGGCCTTGCGCTTGTGGCCGTTGCTGCGGCGGCCGTGCTGGCATTGGCCGGTCCGGCGCATGCGCGCGACGTGCCACCGCCACCGACGCTGTCGACCGAGCGAAGCGTGATCGCCGGTGCTTCGGCACCGACCCGCGTCGGCCGCCTGGTGCAACTGAGCGGACGTGTGGCCTGGTGGGACGACGATCAAGGCGTCTGGGCGGATGCCGAAACCAACCGGGCACTGACCACCGGCGACCGCATCGCCACCGCCCAGGGCAGCCATGCCGAGTTGCGCATCGGCTCGACGGTGGTGCGCCTGGGTGGCGACCGCGGTCCGGCCGAACTGGAACTCGCGCGCATCGAGCCCGACCGGCTGGTGCTGCAACTGCACAGCGGCAGCATGGCCTTGCGGGTCCGCTCGCGCGAGATTGCCGCCGAAACCGAAGTCGTGACGCTTGAAACCCGCCTGGTGCCGCTGGCAGCCGGCCACTACCGCGTCGACCGCATCGACGACGTGACCCAGGCCGGAGCCTGGCGCGGCACGCTGCGGGTGCTGCAACAGCGGCCGGTGGACATCGGCTCCGGCCAATGGGCCGAGCTGTGGCGCGAGGACCGCGGCAACACGGTCGCCACCGATCGCGGCGACGTCCGCGTCAGCTGGAGCAACCTGCCCGACGACGCCTTTGCCAGCCGCGTGCTGTCGGCCGATGGTGACGACGGCCGGACGGCGTCGCAGCGCTACGTGTCGCCTGAAATGACCGGCGCCGAAGAACTCGACCGCCACGGGCGCTGGGATCGCCACCCCGAGTACGGCGCGATCTGGTTCCCGCTCGCCGTGGCCGCCACCTGGGCCCCGTTCCGCGACGGGCGCTGGGTCTGGAGCGTGAACTGGGGCTGGACCTGGGTCGACAGTGCGCCCTGGGGCTTTGCACCTTCGCACTACGGCCGTTGGGTGCATTGGCGCGACCGTTGGGGCTGGTGCCCGGGCGGTTATGTCTCGCGGCCCGTGTTTTCACCTGCAGTGGTCGGCTGGGTCGGTGGGCCGCATTGGAGCGTGTCGGTGCGTGTGGGGGGTGGCCCGGCCGTGGGTTGGGTCCCGCTGGCCCCGCGCGACGTCTACCGGCCCTGGACCCCGCCTCCGCGCCAGGTGGTGGTGATCCGGCCGGATGTGCCCCCGCCTTGGCGACGCGGCGACGACCGCTGGCACCGTGACCATGGCCAGAACGGATACAACCTCGACAACCGCGACAACCGCCTGCGCCCCCCGGTGCAGCGGGTCGTGCAGGCCCTGCCACCGCCGCCGGTCCCGTCCGAGCCGATCATGTACGGCAATCAGGGGGTGCCCAACGCGGTGACCGTGGTGCCTCGGGACGCGCTGTTGCGCCGCGAGTCGGTCCGGCCCCAGGCGGTGGGCAGCATGGGGCCGCAGCCGCAGGCTCAGCCGTACCCGGCGCCCACGGTCACGACCGTGAGCACACTGCCGGCGCCCGAGATCCAGCGCCCCGGCCGTGAGCCGGACGTCGAGCGTGAAGACCGGTCCCGTGTCCGTCAGCGCTGGGACGAGTCCGGCCGCGGAACCCTCGCGACGCCGGCCCCGATGCCCACACCCCAGGCGCCGCCACCGGTGATGCAGCTTCCACGGGTCACGCCGCTGCCGTCGGTCGCGGCGCCGCAGGCACCTGACGCGCGGCACCACGGCAGCAGCGGGCCGCAACGGCCGCAGATGGCCCCGGCTCCAGTGGCAGCGCCTGCGCCGACGTTCGAGCGTCGTGAGCCGCCACGCCCCCGGGAGTCGCAGCCGGTCGAGCCGCGACCGCGTGAAGAGCGCGCCAAGGTCCCGTCCGAGATCCGCCACGGCGGCCGCGAGAGGGAGTCGGCGCGCTAGGGTGGGCTTTGGTTCGGGTCCACGGTTGAGCGACCCAACGGGGGCGCCAACGGCAACGGGTCCCACCCGGCTCTCGCGGGTCTGAACGGCCGGGGGGTGTGCGGCACACTCCCGGCCCGGGGGCCCGGCGCGACGTACGGGCGTTGCAGCGCAGGGGCCGTGGGTGGCGGGGGACGGGTGTTGATGGGCAAGACAAGTGGGTGGGGCCAGCGTGGCCTGCACCGTCAGGCGCGTTATGAACCCTTCGGCCTGGACATCGTGTTCAGTTTCCTCAAGGAAGCGCTCGGTTTCAAGGTGTTCACAGACGACGTGAGCGCGGTCCTGTGTGCGCCCTTTTTCGCCAGCCCGTCCAGCCGCTTGTCGCCGGGGCTGAAGCTCTTTGCGCGTTGCGTGGCGGCAGTGTCGGGCCCGCGTGTTCCGGTGGCCACCGTCACGACCTACCGCTTCCGCACGCCGGACGGTCAAGCGCGCACCGTGTTGTTGCGCAGCTCGTATGTGCCCGTTGGGGCCACCCTGGGTCGCGAGGAGGTGCGCCGTGCGGTGACCCGGCTGGCACACGGCTACAACGGTGGATATGTGGCACTGGCGGGCGTCGTGCCTTCGCTGATCAAGCGCTATGGGCTTGAAGAGGCCTTTCCGCCGCATTTCATCCTGGCCCAGGACGCCAGCGCGCTGATGGTGAAAGAAGCGGCCTTGCGCCGCTGCGCCGAGGCCGGTGGCCAGCACATCACCGTGATTGGCATGGGCGACCTGGGCCGCCTGGTGGCCCAGCTGCTGCACCAGGACGGGCGCTTTCAGCTGGCCGCCTATGACGTGAACCCCCAGGCCCTGCAGCAGTTGCCCGCGGGCATCCAGCGCTTGAGCACGCCGGCTCAGCTGGCGCAGACCGATCTGTTCGTGCTGCTTTCCGGGACAGGCGACTCCGGCCTGAAGACGGTTCTGCAGGCTGCGCGCCCTGGCACCACGGTGTTGTCCGACACCTACCCGAAGATCTCACGCCAGATGACCGACGAGGCCAGCAAGGCGCAGGTGCGCATCTGCGACGTGCACTACGAGATTGAAGGCGGCAGCTGGGACAAGTGCTTCGCCGGGTTCGAGCAGAACGCGGTACCGGGATGCCTTGCGCTGGCACTCGCCAAGGGCCTGGGTACGGGTGCAACCGTCGAAGACCAGATACGTTCGATCGGCCTGAAGGTCGTCATCGTGGATCGCAACCTGGTGCGGCCTGGACTCCGATGAAGCCGTCTCGCCCTGATCCCGGCGCTCAGCGCAGCAGCGGCCGGAGCACCGGCCAGACGTTGTCCAGGATCTTCGGGTGCGCCTCGGCCTTGGGGTGGATGCGGTCGGGCTGGAACAGCGCAAACGCATCGGGGGCATCGGCGATGCCGAGCAGCAGGAAGGGCACCAGGGCCGCGTTTTCGGCCTTGGCCACCTCGCCGAACAGCGCCAGGAACTGCTCGCCGTACTGCCGGCCGTAGTTCGGCGGCACGGCCATTCCGGTCAGCAGTACACGCGCCCCGATGGCCTTGGACGCGCGCGTCATCGCCAGAAGGTTGTCGCGGGTCATCGTCAGCGGCAGGCCGCGCAAGGCGTCGTTGCCCCCGAGTTCGATGACCACCACGGCCGGCTTGTGCTGCTTCAGCAATGCCGGCAGGCGGCTGCGTCCGCCCGACGTGGTGTCGCCGCTGATGCTGGCGTTGACCACACGGACCGGGAGCTTCTGTGCCGCGATCCGGCGCTCGAGCAAGGCGACCCAGCCTTCACCGCGCTTCAGGCCGTACTCGGCCGAAAGACTGTCGCCGACGATCAACAGCGTTCGTGCCGCAGGCGCAGCGACCGCAATGGGCGCGGCCGCCGCGGGCTGCGCGGCGTTGGTGCCGGCCGCGAGGCCCCACCCGCCCAAGCCCAACGCCAGCGCACTACAGTGCCGCATCCACAGCCGCCGGCTCGCCCGGCCTTCAACGCCTCCCATGTCGCAACCCATCATCGCGGTCCAGAAGATCTCCAAGCAAGTGGCGGACGCCACGGGCACGCTGACCATTCTCCACGACATCGATTTCGCCCTCCGGCCACAGGAGTCGGTGGCCATCGTCGGTGCTTCGGGGTCGGGCAAGAGCACGCTGCTGAGCATCGTGGCCGGGCTCGACGTGCCGTCCAGCGGCCGTGTGGTGCTGGCCGGCACTGACTTGTTTTCGCTCGATGAAGACGCGCGTGCAGCGCTCCGCGCGCGCCAGGTCGGCTTCGTGTTCCAGAGCTTCCAGCTGCTGGCCAACCTGACGGCACTCGAAAACGTCATGCTGCCGCTGGAACTCGCCGGCCGCCACGACGCACGTCAGGCCGCCACCGAGATGCTGCAGCGCGTGGGCCTGGGCGAACGCCTGGGCCACTACCCGCGCGTGCTCAGCGGTGGCGAGCAGCAGCGCGTGGCGCTGGCGCGCGCCTTCGTCACCCGGCCGGCGCTGCTGCTGGCCGACGAGCCCACGGGCAGCCTGGACTTCGCCACCGGCGCGAAG
>JAJTGU010000133.1 GCA_021297985.1 Rubrivivax sp. | reverse complement strand
GGGGTACAGCGCATCGGCCAGCCGTGTGGACGGCACCTCGGCCGGCCAGCGCAACGCCAGCAGCGCGACCAGCTCGAGCAGGCGCCGCGGGGGCTTGCGGCCCAGCGGCAGCGGCTGGCCCTGGGCTTCGATCTGCAGGCCGTCGAGCAGCCGGATCCGCACGGCAGCGGCCGGGCCGGCGCAGGCGGCCAGGCGGCGCTGCGCGGCTTGGCACCAGGTCGATGCCGCCACGGCAACAGGCAGCGTCTCTTCCATGCGCGCAAGCGCCGCCGCGGCCACCGCAGGCGTCACGAACAGCGGCAGCACCAGGCCGTTGCCGGCGTGGATGCGGTCGAACGCCGCGAGCGCGGCCGCATCCGGCTGCGCCTGGCCGCAGGCCCAGGCCAGCAGGTCCTGCGCCAGCTTCGGGCCGGGCCAGCAGGCCCGGGCGGCGGCATCCAGTTCGGCGAGCGGCGCCACGGCGTCGCCGGCCAGCCACTGGCACTGCGCCGCCAGCAGCGCCTGCGCGTGCCCGGGCAGGCTGTCCGCCGGCCACCGGGCCTGCTCCAGCAAGCGCAGCATGGCGCGGGCGGCAGGGACATCGCCGTCACGCAGGTGGCTCCAGCAGCGGGCGGCGCGGGCCATCCAGCGGTCGAACGGCGAGGAGCGCTCCTGGTGCGCCAGCAGGACGGTCTGCAGGTCGGTGGCCCACGCGGCCGGTGCCTGCGCGTCGAGCATGGCCAGGGCGCCGAGCACCACGGGCGCGATGGGGCTGGCGAGCAATGCGGCGCGGTCCATGCTGCCGTCCTGCCAGGCGCGCAGCAGATCCCAGCGGTCGCCCTGGGCGAGTTCGTCCTGCACCGCCATCAACCAGCCGTGGGCCAGCGGCATGTGGGCGTCGTCCCCGGCCAGCAGACCGACAGTGATCAGCTCGCAGGTCTCGCGTGCCAGCGCCAGGTCCCCGCGCAGCAGCGGCCAGCGCGCCAGCGCCACGGCGCTGCACAGCGAGTGGCGGTCGTCCAGCCGCGCCACCAGCGCCAGACTCTCGGCCGACAGGGCCGCCAGCCGTTCCGCCTCGCGGCCTTCGAGCGCCAGCGCGGCGAGCGAGGCCGTGACGCCGCCCAGCCGCTGCAGCGCGGGCAGCTCGCGCGCGCCGGGCACCTCCAGGTGGGCCGCGATCGTCTGCGCCAGCTCGCGCAGCCGGCCGACCGGGGCCAGCATCGCCAGCTCGGAGCGGAACAACGCGGCGAGCAGGTAGATGTCGTCGCCCAACCGGGGCGGTGGCGCGGGCCGTGACCCGGGGGCGAGGCCGCGGCGCTCGGCCAGCGCCCGGAACGCAGCCAGCGCCGCTGGAGGATCCGAGTACCAGGTGGCCAGGGCGCCCCAGAGCGCCAGATCCTCCGGGCAGCCCGACGGCTCGCACTCGGCCAGCCGGGCGCAGGCGGCTGCCAGCTCGGCATGGCGACCCTCGCGGTACCACTGCGGCGCCAGATGTCGCAATGCAGCGGCGTCTGGGGGACCGCCCGTCGCGCTGGCGATGAGCGGAGCGATGCTGGTGTACGACGCGTCAGCCATGACGGCGGATTGTTCCCATTCAGCGTCAACCCTGCCTCGCCACCGTTCGTGGGCACCCCAGCGCGGGTAGGCCGATGCCCCCACAGCGATGCCCTCTCAGGGGCGCTCGCTGCACTGACGGACCTGCAACGATAATCGTCCGGCCTGCCCACCCGGGCCCAACTTTCCCAATGTCCCCTCGCTGGAGCGCACCATGGCCTCGGTCAACAAAGTCATCCTCATCGGCAACTGCGGCCGCGATCCCGAGGTCCGCTACACCGCCGGCGGCATGGCGATGTGCAACATCAGCGTCGCCACCAGCACCAAGCGCAAGGACAAGACCAGCGGCGAGATGGTCGAAGAGACGCAGTGGCACCGGGTCCAGTTCTTCGACAAGCTCGCCGAGATCGCTGGCGAGTACCTGCGCAAGGGCAAGCCGGTGTACGTCGAGGGCCGGCTGAAGTACGGCAAGTACACCGACAAGGACGGCGTCGAGCGCAACACCACCGACATCGTGGCCGAGACGATGCAGATGCTCGGCGGCCGCGATGGTGGCGGCTCGTCCATGGGTGACGAAGGTGGTGGAGCGCCGGCCCCGCGCCAGGCCGCTGCGCCGCGGGCACCCGCCGCTCCGATGGCGCGCCAGAACACCGCCGCGTCAAGCGCAGGCGGCGGCCGGGGCGGTTCGGCGACCGGATTCGACGACATGGACGACGACATTCCGTTCTGAGTCGACCCGGCAAAGAAACAAAGGGTCACCCAGCAGACCCCACGTCGGGTGGGGCCGACAGCTTCATGAAAGTCATGTCGTCGAAAAGGCGGCGTATACAGGCGGTTGGGAGCAACACCACCAACCCTCAATGAACGACCCCGCCGCCCAGCAGCACCGAACTGAAATCATGAACCGGCTCAAGCGGGCCGAAGGCCAGCTGCGCGGCATCCAGCGCATGATCGACGACGACCAGCCGACGCTCGAAGTGGCGAGCCAGTTGCTGGCGGTCCGCAAGGCACTGGACAGCGCCCACGTGCACCTGACGGTCGGGGTGGTCCGGCAGTCCCTGCATCGCAGCTTGAGCAACATGGCACCTGCAGGCGACAACGCCACCGAGGGTCAGGCCGTCGTCGGCCATGACCTTTCAGCCCTGGTCGATGGCGTGGTCGGCGACGTGCATTCGCTGCTGGCGAAGATGCGCTAGAAGCTGGGCGTTCAGGCCGTTCAGACCCCCCTCGGGGCCTGAGCTTGCCGCGTCAGCCCGGCCAGTGCTCCGCGTCGCCCCAGGCCAGCACGCTCAGGCGGCCGTCCTGCCAGCGCAGCCGGTTCAGTCCGGTGTTGGGGATCAGACATCGGCGCGGGCCCGACAGAGGCTCGCCCTGGGCCGCGCGCCACAACATGTCCAGCACGCCGCCGTGGCTGAGCACTGCCACGCGTCCGCCGGCATGGCGCTCAGCAAGGCCGGCCAGCGCAGCCAGCACGCGGGCGCTGAAGTCCCGGTTGCTCTCGCCGCCGCCAGGCAGGGCGTAGTCGGCGTCGTAACGCAACCACGCCTGCCACTCGGCGGCATGACGAGCCTGCGCTGTCGGAGCGTCCAGGCCTTCCAGCACGCCGAAGGCCTGTTCGCGCAGTCCCGGCACCGTCGGAACCTCGTCGTGGGCCCAGGCCTGGGCCAGTGCAGCGGCGGTCTGGCGCGCCCGCGTCAGGTCGCTCGCCACCAGCACCGGCCAGCGTTCACCGGCCAGACGGGCCGCCAGTGCCTGGGCCTGGGCCTGTCCGGTGGCGTTCAAGGGCACGTCGAGCTGGCCCTGGAAACGCTGCTCGCGGTTCCAGTCGGTCTCGCCGTGGCGAATGATGAGGAACTCGGTCGCAGCGCTCACTTGGCGAACAACCGTGACGGATCGCGGAAGGCCTTGAACTCCAGCGCGTTGCCGCTCGGGTCCTGGAAGAACATCGTCGCCTGTTCGCCGACCTGTCCGGCGAACCGGATGCCTGGCTCGATGACGAACCGGGTCCCTTCCGCCTGCAGCCGTGCGGCCAGCGCGTGGAAGGCGTCCCAGTCGAGCACGACGCCGAAGTGCGGCACCGGCACGTCGCGCCCGTCGACCTCGTTGTGGTGCGGCGGGCGCGGCGGCGCCGACGACAGGTGGGCCACGATCTGGTGGCCGTAGAGATCGAAGTCGATCCATTCGGCACTGCTGCGGCCTTCGGGGCAGCCCAGCAGCCCGGCATAGAAGCCGCGCGCCGCGGCCAGGTCGTGCACGGGAAACGCAAGATGGAACGGGTTCATGGTCGTGGGTGGGGCAGGGGCATTGAGGATCAGATCTCGAAACTCTCGCCGCGCTCGCTGGCCATCGCCTGCTCGACGAGCTTGCGCGTCAAGGGCGGCGCGAAGGTGCGGATGAACTCGAACACGTAGCCGCGCAGCCAGGCCCCACGACGCACGGCCAGGCGGGTCGTGTTGGTCGGGAACAGATGCCGGGCATCGAGCGCCACCAGGCCGGTGTCGCGGTCCTCGTCGTAGGCGATGGCGGCGATCAGGCCGACACCCATGCCGAGCTCGACGTAGGTCTTGATGACGTCGGCATCCATCGCCTCGAGCACGATGTTGGGCTCGAGTTGGGCGCGCCTGAAGGCCTCGTCGAGATGGCTGCGGCCCGAATAGGCCGGCTCGTAGGTCACGATCGGGTGGGCCGCCAGCGCGGCCAGGTTCAGCGGCCGACCGTCGGCGTGCGCCAGGGCCAGCGCGTGGCCGCGTGGCACGACGGCGCAGTGCGTCCAGGCATAGCAGGGCAGGGCGGCCAGTCCGTCGTATTCGGCCAGCGCCTCGGTCGCGATGCCGATGTCGGCCTCGCCGTCGAGCAGCCAGCGCGCGATCTGCTTGGGGCTGCCTTGCTGCAGGCGCAGCATCACCTGCGGGTGCGCGGCACTGAAGTCGCGCACCGCGGGCGGCAGCGCATAGCGCGCCTGGGCGTGGGTGGCGGCAATGGTCAAGGTGCCACGCTCGGCCGCGCTGTAGTCGGCGCCGGCACGACGCAGGTTCTCGGCCTCGTGCAGCAGCCGCTCGACGATCGGCAGGATCGCCGCGCCGGGTGGCGTCAGGCCGGTCAGCCGCTTGCCGGCGCGCATGAACAACTCGACGCCGAGTTCGTCCTCGAGCTCGCGGATCTGCCGGCTGACTCCGGGCTGGCTGGTGTGCAGCGCCTCGGCGACCTCGGTCAGGTTGTAGCCGCGGCGCGCCGCCTCGCGCATCGAGCGCAGTTGCTGGAAGTTCATCGTGGGGCGTTATTGTGGCGGTCGACCATGAACCCCACACCTTCGAGCCCGGGCCCGGCCGGGTGCCTCACGCTGCTGCCCGGCCTGGGCTGCGACGAAGAGTTGTTCGCCGGGCTGCTGCCGGCGCTGCGTGCCGCTGGCCACGTCTGCCGCGTCAGCACCGCCCACACCCGGCACGACACGATGGCCGCGATGGCCACGGAGATCGCCGACACGCTCCAGGGTGCGACCGGTCCGCACAGGCTGGTCGGCTGCTCGATGGGCGCGATGCTGGCCCTGATGGCGGCCGCGCAGGCGCCGGACGCGGTCGCCGGACTCGTGCTCATCGGCACCTCGGCCCGGCCGGACCCGCCGGACATCGTGCGACTGCGCGAATGGGCCGCCGGGGAATTCGAGGCCGGGCGCATCGACCCCGTCCTCGCCCCCAACGTGGCGCTGGCCCTGCATGAGGACTCGGCGCGCGATCCGGTGCTCGTCGGCCGCTACCTCACGATGGTCCGCCGCGCCGGCGGCGCCAGCCTGGCGCGCCAGAACCGCGCGGTCGCGGCGCGCGCCGACCTGCGCCCCTTGCTGCCGAGGATCACGGCCCCGACGCTGGTGCTTTGCGGCGACGCCGACCAGATCACACCCCTTGAGCACGCGCGCGAGATCGCCCACCTGCTGCCCGATGCGGAGCTTCAGCTCGTGCCCGGCACGGGGCACCTGCCGACGCTCGAACAGCCGGCCCGGGTGCTCGAGCGCCTGCTGCCCTGGCTGGCGGCGCAACGCGTGTTCTGAAGATCAGCCGCCGCGCTGCCTGACGAACAGGCCGATGGCCGAAAGGCCCAGCGCCAGCAGCAGCCACGTCTTCGGCTCGGGCACCGGCGTGATCTGGACCGTCAGCAGCGGGCGGTCCGCCAGGGTGGCGAACTCGCTGCTGCGCACGTCGATGCCGTTGGTGCCGTTGACGAACGGATTCAGCAGCCAGCCATGGCCCGGCAGGTTGCCGGCTTGCACGCCCAGCAGCGACGACGTGACGTCGAAGTTCAGCACCCCTGCGGCAACGTTGGCGGTCGAGTTGTCGGCACCGATCGAGCTCAGCACCGGACCGGCCTCGCTGCCGATCTGCACGCCGTTGCCCAGGCTGTTCCAGGTCGCCGTGCCCTGGCTCCAGGACACGAGCATGTCGTGCAGGCGCAGGCCGCTGCCCGGATCGAAGGCCACGATGGTGTCGCCAGGCCGGATCTGGCCCGGGCCGGCGCCGAACAGCTGGTCGAAGCGGATCAGGCCCTGGTTGGGCTTCAGGCCCGGGCTGCCGTCGTCGCCGTCGATGCTGATGAAGTCGACCGCGCCGAAGTTGCGCCCCCGGCTGTCGCCGTTTCCGGACTGGCCGGCGCCACTGGAAGTCTCGTTGCTGCGGATCATCGTGTCCTGGGTGCCGGCGTATCCGGCCACGCCTTGCTGGAAGCTGAGCGTGACGGTGGCCTGCGCG
>JAJTGU010000295.1 GCA_021297985.1 Rubrivivax sp. | reverse complement strand
CGGGCAACGACGGCTTCGCACGCCGCTACAGCCAGCTGGCCACCCAGGTGCTCGTTGTCGACGGCTCGCTGACCCAGCGCACCGAAGGCCTGCGCACGCAGATCACCCGGTCAGGCGAGAACCAGCAGCGGCTGGAGGACCGGGTCGAGCGCTTTCGCGCCCGGCTGGTCCAGCAGTACACGGCGATGGACACCAACCTGTCCAGGCTCAACGCCTTGTCGAGCTACGTCAACCAGCAGGTTGCGGCCATGAACCGGCCGCAGCAGAACTGAAGCCGGGCAAGGGTCGAACAGGCCCTCGATTGCGGTGCCGGCTCTGACTCAAGACCCACCGCCAGGAGGCCGATAACGGGAGCAGGACCACGACAGACTGCAACCCGCCATGTTCAGCAGCGCCTTTGCCAGCCCCCGCCACGGTCAACGTGCCGGACTGAGCCACCTCTACCGCCAGGTCGGGGTCGACACCCAGGCCGCGACGGCCGACCCGCACGGCCTTGTGACGATGCTGTTCAACGGCTTTGCCGAAGCCATTGCCGAGGCGCGTGGCGCACTGGCGACCGGCAGCACGCAGCAAAAGGGCAACGCGATCCAGCGCGCAGTGCGCATCCTCGAGGAAGGACTGCGCGCCGGACTCGACCTCAAGGCCGGCGGCTCGCTGGCCCAGGATCTCGACGACCTGTACGCCTACCTGGGCATGCGGCTGACGGTGGCCAACCTTCGCAACGATGACGACGCGCTGGCCGAAGTGCTGCGCCTGATCCAGCCCCTGGCTGACGCCTGGAAGGCCATCGCGCCGCAGGTGCGCCGTTGAGCCCAACCGCTCCCCGCGCGCCCCAACCCACCCGATCCACGCCTGTGCCGACCCCCGCCGCGATGAACGCCTCGCTCCACCCGCAACTGCTGCACTACTACGAAGCCATCGAGCGCGCCAGCGCATCGATGCTGGACGCCGCCCGCGCCGGCAACTGGGACGAGGTCGTCAAGCTCGAGGGCGCCTGCGTGCTGCTGATCAGCCAGCTCAAGAACCATGCCGTCGAGATCGAGGACAGCGCCACCGAAAGCGCGGCCATGGGCCTGGACGGCCACCTGGAGCTTCAAGCGCATGCGGCCGAGGCTTCGAAGCTCAAGTCCCGCCTGATGCAGCGCATCCTGGTCAACGATGCCGAGATTCGCCAACTGGCCGAGCCCTGGCTTGTCGACCTGGACCACACGCCGGCCGCCCGCCCGCGTGTGCTGCACTGACCCGATACGCCACGCTCCTTGGACCCGGCCATGTTCGCTGACACCCGCCCCGCCGACCTCGGCCCCGCCGGCAGCCCCCAAGCGCTGGCGCGGCTGGACGAGTTCCGGATCGACCACGCCCGCGAGCGGCTGACCCTGCTGCGCCAGTTGCGCGATCAGAGCGCTGCCGTCTCGGTCAGCGCTCCGGACGGAACCTCGTTTTCGACCCGTGTCTGGGCCGTCGACGAGCAACGCGGAACCCTGAGCCTGGAGGCCGACGAACGCTCGCCGGCGTTGGCCCGCGTGCTCGCGCTCGACGAAGCGACCGCGGTGGCGTACCTCCAGAACATCAAGCTCCAGTTCGACCTCGGCGGCTTCGTGCTGGTGCATGGCCATGGCGCGAGTGCCGTGCAGGCCCCGCTGCCACGTGAGGTGTGGCGCTTCCAGCGCCGCGGCAGCTACCGCGTGAGGACGTCGGAAGCGGCATTGCCGATGGCACGCTTTCGTCACCCCTCGCTGCCGGAGATGGCCCTGGCGCTGCGCCTGCTCGACGTCAGCCTCGGAGGCTGCGCGCTGTGGCTGCCGGGAGACCTGCCACCGCTGCAGCCGGGCACCGAGATCGGCCTGGCCCACATCGAACTCGACGCCCACACCCACTTCAGCGCCTCGCTGAGCCTGCAGCACGTGAGCTGCGTCGGCACCGCCAGCGACCGCGGCGACCGCGCCAGCCCGGGTCTGCGCATGGGTTGCGCGTGGACGCTGGCCCGTGGCAACGCCGAGCCGCTGCTCCAGCGCTGGCTCGACCAGGCCCAGCGCAGTCAACGGCGGTACGGGTCGTGAGCACCGGTCGCATGCTGGCGGACCGTCGGCGCCGCCGCGGCTTCACGATGGTCGAGGTCGCGACGACAACCGCCGTGGCCGGGATCCTGGCCGCCGCCGCCCTGCCGGCACTGCACAGTCCGCTGGCCAAGACCCGGCGCGCCGACGCCGTCGAGGCCCTGCTCGCGGTGCAGAGCGCGCAGGCCCGTCACCACGCCGACAGCGGCCTGTACGCGCTGGACATCGCGGGCCTGCCCGGCACGGGCCGCCAGTCGAACCAGGGCTGGTACGAGATCAGCCTTCAGGTCGAAGGTCCTGAACACTGGCGTGCGCTGGCGCGCGCGCGGGCCGATGGCCCGCAGGCCAGCGACCGCGAGTGCCTCGTGCTGACGCTCGAGGTCCGTCAGGGTTTCGTGACCCAAGGTCCGAGCCCACGTTGCTGGAACCGCTGAGCCAGGCCATGGCCGGCCCGGCGAGATCCACCGCCCCCCGGGGCGTGACGCTGCTCGAGCTGAGCATCGTGCTGGTCGTGCTGGCGGTGCTGGCCGCGGTCGCCGTGCCCTCCTTCTCTGCCGCGATGGACCGTGGCCGGCTGAAGTCGACCGCCGAGACCCTGCTGGCCGACCTGACCGAAGCGCGCCTGAAGTCCGCCGAACGTGGCCTTGCCCTGCACTGGACCGGCGACGCCGCGGCGGCCGGCCGCTGGTGCTACGCGATCGCCACGCGACCTGACTGCGGGTGCGCAGCCGGTGCACCGGCCTGTCCGGGCGAGCGCCTGCACCGCGTGGGCGGCGAGCAGCATCCCGCCGTGGCGGTGCTGGAGTTGCGGGCCATCGTGTTCGAGCCCGAGGGCCGCGCCCAGCCGGGCGGCGCCACGCTGGCCACGGCGCGCAGCGAGAAGCTGCGCGTGGACACCCCCAGCGGCGGGCGCAGCCGCATCTGCAGCCCCGGAGGGAGCGTTGCGGGTTACCCCGCCTGCTGAAGCGGCGCCCTCCCCCTGAGGCGCCACACGGCGTCCATCACGGCGCAGGCCGACCCGCACAACCAGGCCGACCACAACGTATGGCTGGCAAAGTGCGCCCCGCGCACGAGTTGCGTCGCGCCAAGAACAGCGGCTGCCAGCAGCGTCAGGGCCAGCGCACTGCGTGCAGCCACCGGCCATTGCCGGCGCCAACCGAAGTAGACACCGAAGAAGCACAGCGCCGTGACGGCGTGGCCCGAAGGAAAGCAATGCCCCGGCCCGCCGTCGACGACCCCAAGCATCCAGTGCGGCACGTAGGCCACCGTGCCACCGAAAGGCTGCAGCTCGTAAGGGCAGCTGCTGGTGGTGAACTGCTTGATCGTCGGCACCAGCAGCAGACAGGCCAGCACCATACCCAGGGCCAAGGCATGGGCGCGCCGGGCCGGGTCCTGCCAGCCCAGGCGGCGGGGTCGAAGCGCCGCCACGACCAGCAGCAAGAGCACCGCCGCGGCCAGCCAGCGCGCTCCGTCGTGCAGCACGCTGCGGGTCCAGACGTTGTCGCGCCAGGCAAAACCGAACCCGTCGCCGAACACGGCCGACAGCGGCAAGTCGAGCCCGGCCAGTTCCCAGCCCAGCAGCAGTCCCAGCGTCAGCGCGGCAACGCCCAGGTCGCCACGCCAGCGCATCAAGGCGGCGCGCCGCGGCAGTCGGCGGCGAGGTCCATTGCGGGTTCGTACAAGGCCGTCCGAACGTCAAGCAGGCCCAGAAGGGTGTGGAACAGGTGGTCGTGGCGGGCCGGCTGCCTGGCGCGGGCAGCCAGGCAGTCCGCGGCCAGGCCTTGTGCCTTATACAGGCTGTCGGACAGCCACAGCACCATCGGCACCTGCGTCTGCACCTTGGGTGCCAGGGCCCAGGGCATGCCGTGCAGGTACAGGCCCGATTCGCCCAGCGACTCGCCGTGGTCCGACACGTAGACCAGCGCGACGTCGACGCGGTCTGCCTGCGCCCGCAGGCGCTCGATCGCGGTGGCCAGCAGATGGTCGGTGTACAGCAGCGCGTTGTCGTAGGCGTTGACGATCTGCTCGCGTGTGCAGCGTTGAAGATCGTCGCTGTCACAGGTGGGCTCGAAGCGACGGTACGCTGCCGGGTAGCGCTTCGCGTAGGCCGGGCCGTGGTTGCCGATCTGGTGCAGCACCCACAGGTGCGCGGCCTGCCTCGGCCCGGCAGCGACACCGGCCAGCCGCCGGTCCAGATCGACCATCAGGCCTTCGTCCTGGCAGCCGCCGCCCCCGCACAGGCCAGGGGGGTTCAGCACCGCGACGGTGTCGCCGGGCAGGCCGTCGCAAACGCCTTTGCAGCCGCTCTGGTTGTCTCGCCAGTGAACGGCCACGCCGGCGCGGGCCAGCAGGTGCAGCACCGACTCGCTGCCGCGGATCGCGTCCTCGTCGTAGTGTCGGCGGCCCTGGGCCGAGAACATGCAGGGCAGCGAGACCTCGGTGCTGGTGCCGCAGGCCTGCACGTCGGCAAAGTTCAACAACCCGGCCGTGGCGGCCAGACGCGGCGTCGTCTGCCGGGCATAGCCGTTCAGGCCCCAGTTGGCAGCGCGCGCGGTTTCGCCGACCACCAGCAGCACCACCAAGGGCCGCTCGCGCGCCGCCCATCCGGCGCCGGGGCGGGCGTCGGCGCCCAGGGTCTTGCGTGTCGTCACGGCCGCGCGGGCGTCGCCCACCAGCGCCCGGCCGGTGGAATAGACGAGGCTGGCGGGCGTGATCAGATAACGCACCTCGTGGTGATTGCGCGTGAAGGCCGCCAGCGGCTGGAACACCGCCATCACGCTGCCCACCAAGGCCAGCAGCGACACGCCGACCAACCCGACGCGGCGCACGATGGCCTGGCGCCACGAGCACGTGGGCATCCGCACGAACCACAACACGCCCAGTGGCAGCACCGCATACAGCAGCAGGTGCACCGCCAGCGTCGGATTCAGCAACTCGCGCGTTTCATGCAGATCGGTGTGCAGCACGTTGCGCAGCATCGCCGGATCGAGCACGACGCCGAAGCTGTGCACGAAGTAGCTGCCCGCCGCGGCGACGACGATCAGGACCGCCGCGACCGGCCGCACCAGCCGCCTCGGTGCGACCAGTGCCATCAGCAGCGTGTGGACCGCGGTCACGGCCACCGCCAGTGCGAGCAGCCAGCCCCAGGTCGCCGGATCCGTCGCCGTGCGTCCGCGCAGAGCGGCGCGGAAAAAGTCGACATTGGCCGCGAGCGTCAGGAACAGCGCCGCGAGGACGATCAGCACCTCGGCCGGCAACACGATCTCGAAGCGATGCGGTCGCGGCAGCGTCGTGGGTACCGTCGTCGGCTGGCGCGGGACGTTCGCGCGGGGGACTTCGAGGTCGGGACTCATCGGGCAGCGATGCTCGACCGCGCGACTGAAGCGCACCTGAAGATGCGCGCCAGGGCCGGGTGGTAAGGTCCACCACGGGCGATGACAAGACCATGCGACTGCTGCTGATCGAGGACGACGAGCTGCTCGGCGAAGGGCTGGCGAGCTGGCTTCGCAATGCCGGGCATGTGGTGGACTGGTGCCGAATGCTTCGCGACACCGAGGCCTACCGCGGTGAGCCCTTCGACGCCTGGCTGGTGGACTGGATGCTGCCCGACGGTTCGGGCGTGCAGTGGCTGCGCCACCGCCGTGGCCTGGGCGAGCACACGCCGGCCCTTCTGCTGACCGCGCGCGACCGGGTCGAAGATCGCGTGCGAGGCCTGGACAGTGGCGCCGACGACTACCTGGTCAAGCCCTTTGCCCCCGAAGAGCTGGCTGCACGCCTGCGCGCCGTCGGTCGCCGCAGCGCTGGCGGGTCCGGGACACGGATGGCGCTGGCCGGAGGTGTCGAGGCCGATCTTGCGGCGCGCGCGGCCTACGTCGACAAGCAGCGCGTGGAGCTCACCGGCCGCGAGTGGGCGGTGCTCGAGGCGCTGCTGCTGCGCGCCGGCCGCACCGTTCCGAAGTCAGACCTCGAACGCCTGGTGCTCGGCTTCGACACCGAGCTGGCGAGCAACGCGCTCGAGGTCCATGTCTCGGCGCTGCGCCGCAAGCTCGGCCGCGGCGTGGTCGAGACCGTGCGCAACCTGGGTTACCGGCTGGAGCTGATGTGAACGGCAGCGACGTCGACCACCCGTCCGTCGGCATCGCCCCGGCGGCTCGACCCGGGAGCACGACGCCGGCCGCGCCACCACCACCGCCATCGATCCAGACCCGGCTGGGTCGCACGCTGATGGGTTGGTCGCTGGTCTGGAGCATGGCGGTCGCACTGGCGGTGTGGTTGGCGGCGCGCTATGAGGTCGAGGAGTTGCTCGACGACACCCTGGTCGCGTCGGCCGAAGCGCTGCACTCGGTGCTGCCGCTGGCGGCGCCGTCGCCGGCGCCCCGGCCGCCGTTGGGGGCGATCCACCCCGAGCGCGACCGCTACGGCTGGCAGCTCATCGCCGCGGACGGCACGGTGCTGCTGCGATCGGCCCTTGCCCCCGCCGAGCCTTTGGTGCCACGTCCGACCGCGGGCTTCAGCGACAGCCCCGAATGGCGCACCTACGGCCTGGCGCTCGAAGAAGGCGGGCGCTGGCTGTACGTGGCCCAGACGCGCCGTGAGCGGGTCGAAGCGCAGGCCGAGGTGGGCCTGACCGCGGTGCTGGCGGCGCTGGCCATCGGTGGCCTGGGCCAGATCTGGCTGCGCTACCGCGTGCGTCACGAGCTGCAGCCCTTGCAGCGCTTGTCGGAGCGGCTTCTCAGCCACGACCCTGCAGCGGCAATGCCCGCGCTCGGGCCGGCGCAGCGAGCAGAACTGGCGCCGATGCACGACGCGCTCGGGGGCCTGGGCCAGCGCCTGCAGCAGCGCATCGCGGCCGAACGCGCCTTCAGTGCCCATGCCGCTCACGCGCTGCGCACGCCGCTGGCCGGTATCGACGCCCAGCTTGCAGTCGCCTTGCAGCAGGCACCCGTCGAACTGCAACCGCGCCTGACCCGCATCCGCGAGGCAGCAGCGCGCTTGCAGCGAGTGGTCGCGGCGCTGATCGGGCTGTTCCGCACCGGCGTCACGCCCGAGATACAGGAGCTCGATGCCGAATCGCTTGTCCGCCGGCTGCCGGTACCCGGTCTGAAGGTCGCGTTTGTCGGCGATCTGACCGTCCGGGCCGACCCGGACCTGCTGGCCGCCGCGCTGGCCAACCTGCTCGACAACGCCGAGCGACACGGCGCGCACCGCATCGTGATCGATCAGCCTCAGCCCCAGTGCCTGCGCCTGCACGACGATGGCCCGGGCGTGAATGCGGCACGTCGCGACGAGCTCGCTGCCGCGCTGGCGGACCAGGACTACGAAGGCCACACCGGCCTGGGCCTGATGCTGGCCGACCGCGTCGCCCGCGCCCACGGGGGCTGGCTGCGCCTGCCGGCCACGGACACCGGCTTCCAGGTCGAACTCCAACTGGGCCCGCTGGTCGACACGCGATGAACCCGCCCCCGCACGCCATGAAGTCCCGCGGGGGTCTGCTCCGCCTGGTCAAGGCCTCCCGCTACACCGCGCAGGGCCTGGCCGCAGCGTTCCGCCACGAGGCGGCGTTCCGCCAGGAGCTGGTGGTCGGTGTGCCGCTGATCCTAGTCGCGCTGCTGCTGGTGCCTGGCGCGATGCACAAGCTGCTGCTCGTCGGCTCGGTGCTTGCGGTCTGGATCGTCGAGTTGCTGAACTCGGCCATCGAAGCCCTGGCCGATGCCGTCAGCCTCGAAAACCGCGAGTTGCTGGGCCGCGCCAAGGACCTGGGCAGCGCCGCGGTCGGCCTGACGCTGCTGCTGGCCGTGGCCTGCTGGGCCGTGGTCGGCTGGCGGGTCTGGGCCCAAGGCTGAAGGTGGCCTGAAGACCGGCCGCACCAAGGTCGGACCGTTACACCTGCATGTTCAGGCGGTCTCGCGTCACCATTTTTCATAGGTAAATCAGGGGAAGTATGTGCTTGGCGCCACAAACGCCTAAGTTAGTCCCAGTCGAGTTTGGGCTCGGGGTAATGAATGACGCGCGTGTCGTAGATCGGCGGCGGGATCTTTGCCCAGAACTCGCGCTGTGCATCGCGCAGTGAGGCAAGTTCCTCGGGCGTAGGCGGCGGGTCGTCGGGCCACTCAAGCCTGCAGAGGTCGGCGTAACGTGTCGGTCTAGAGCGGAATCCGACAGCGCGCTTCCTTTGCACGCTTTCCATCGGCTGCCCGTTTGTGGCCGCCCTGAGGGTATGTTTTCATGGCCTGGTCATAGCCATAGAAGGTGCAGGATTGCCAATTCGCATCTCGCATTTCTTCCGCGAGTTGATATGCAAAAGACCCCTGGGTTATGGAATCGAGGGCGGAGTGACATGCAAATATCTTGACCTTGCCACTGAAGTTGAACTTCAATTTGTTCTTCAGGATGTAGACCACTTGAGCCACCGTCGCTTGTTCCTTGTGATCGGATGATTCAAGTGCGGTCCCACCGGGGTCACAGTGGCCGCGGATGTAAAGAGTGTCTTCCGGGTCCTGCAACTTACTCAAGGCGTTGAAAAGCGTAGGGCTGTCAGCGCAGACGACGTCGTCGCGCGCGATCTTTCGCCAGCCCGTCAGTTCATTTCGGCGATTGTTCAGCATCGACATATAATTTTGGTAGATCGGCTTCATCGCCGGATCGTTCTTTAGCGGCTCAAGTGAGTTGAGTTGCTGCAGATATTCCGATTCGATTTCGCCGCCGCGCGTAGCGGCAAGATGCTCAGCGCTGTGTTCGGTCTTAAACGGGATCAACACCACTCGACTGGCCATTTCGAACCCTCATGCGTAAGTAAAGACAGGCAGGCGCGGCGTCATTAACTCGGCTTCGCCGCGATGAGTCGCCAAGTGACGAATGATTATGTGGGCATTGGCGCGACACGCCGCTGGACTCCGAACTACCACACCCACTGAGTGGTCGGCTGTGTACGTTCGGCCTACAGAACGGTCGACACTGCCTTGGATCGATAGGTACTCAGACCTAGCGCTCACCGCAACAGGCGGCGCGTTGACGGGCCCGGCCTACCGCTTGCGCCGGTCCATCAGCCAGCGGATCAAGCCCCGCTTCTG
>JAJTGU010000074.1 GCA_021297985.1 Rubrivivax sp. | reverse complement strand
CGGGCGCCGCTGGCGTTGCTGACGGCGGTGTCCAGCGCGTTGCGCGAGATGAAGCCCTGATCGACCAGGGCGCGGTTGTTGGCCAGCGTGCGCTCGGCGATCTCGAGTTGCGCGCGCGAGGCCTCGGCCTGCTCGCGCGCCTGCTTGAGGCGCCACTCGAATTCGGTGCCATCGAGCCGGCCGATGAGCTGGCCGCGGGCGACCGGGTCGCCTTCGCGGACCAGAAGCTGCTGCAGCTCGGCGGCGACCTTGGCCTTGACGACGGCAGAGTCGGTTGCCTTGATCGTGCCGTTGATCGCCAGCGCGCGTTGCCAGGGTCGGACGGTGGCGATGGCGATGTCGGTGGCCGCCAGCTCGATGGCCATGGACCCGGCGGCCATGGACCCGGCGGCGTTTGCGGCCGTCTTGACCGGAGCCGCCGGCCCGGCGCCGCTGCGACCCTTCAGCCACCAGGCGCCTGCGCCCAGCACGGCCACCGCCACGAACGCCGTGGTTGCAATCAGGCGCCGGTTCATCGTCTCGCCTTCCGTGCCGGCGTGGTCCCGGCCGGGCGAGCCAGGCCGTTCAGCAGAAGTTCGAGGTGGGTATCCAGCAAGGTTCGGGGCTCCACGGGTTCGCCACAAGCCACCTCGCAGGCACCGATGGAGTGCCGATGCAAGGCCAGGAAGATCATCGGCGCGATCATCGCGTGGGCCACCTCGTTCACCGGAAGGGCACGGAACTCGCCGCGTTCGATCCCTCGCGCGACGATGCCGCGGAACAGCCGGTGCGCCGGCTCGATCACCTCGGCGGCGTAGAACGCCGCGATCTCGGGGAAGTTGCGCACCTCGGCCACGATGACCTTGTGGATGCCGCCGGCATCGGTGGCGCCGATGCGCTCCCACCAGGTGTGGGTGACGTAGCGCAGCAGTTCGGCCGTCGTGCCCGGGTAGGCGGCAAGGGTCTCGATGCCCTCGGCGATCAGCGCGCCCAGGTTGTGCCGGACGACCGCCTTGAACAGCTCTTCCTTGCTTGGGTAGTACAGGTACAACGTGCCCTTGGACACGCCGGCGCGGGTCGCGACCTCGTCGGTGCGCGCGGCAGCAAACCCTTTTTCGACGAACAATGCCAGGGCCGCATCGAGCAGTTCCTGCGGCCGCGCCTCTTTGCGGCGCTGGCGTGCGGGGGCCGTCGCGGCGGGCGCGATGGGGTCCACAAGATGTTCTGAAGGGCGCATGCGTAATGACTGACCAGTCAGTAAATGTAGCGGCGATGGGCCTGTCACGGCAACAGCGTCAGCTTCAGCGACGCCAGCTTCTGGCACTCGGGCTGTTGTCTGCAGCGGCAACCCCGATTCTGTTGCAGGGTTGCGCCAACGACAGCCCGACGGTCGTGCGGCTCGACGAGTCCGAGTTGCAGGCGCTGGTGGCCAAGGGCTTTCCGCGCAAGCAGCGCGTGCTCGAGGTCTTCGATGCCGGCTTCCAGGCACCCCAGGTGCGGCTGCTTGCGGCGCAGAACCGTCTGGCGGCAAAGATGCCGTTCGAGCTTCGGGACCGCGTGCTCGGGGCGGCCTGGCGCGGCGAGATCGACGTCGACGGCCTGCTGCGCTGGAACGCCGCCGACCAGACCGTTCGACTGGCGCAGGTCCAGGTGCAGGCACTGAAGCTTGCCAGCGGCGGACCGGCGCAGCGCCTGGTCGAACGGTTGGGTCCCTTTGTCGCCGAGAGCCTGCTGGACGATCTGGTCGTCTGGCAACTGCAAGGCGAGCAGGCCGAGCGGCTGCAGCGGCACGGCCGGGTGCCCAGTGCGGTGACCGTCACCGCACGTGGGGTCGAGATCACGCTGGTGCCGGTGGGTCAGGTGCAGCCACCGGTACCGGCGCCGGTACCGGCGGCCAGGCCTGACGTGCCGCGACCGCAAACTCCTCCGCGGTCTGGCTCGGTCTGACGGTTCCGCGCCTGGGGCGCAAGGCTGTCGCGTCCCGGCCGCCGCCTATGATCCCGGGCTTCGCCTGACGCCGGGACACGACGCCTTGGATCCGATATTGCTGCTCAAGGCCGCCGTGATGGGCGTGGTCGAGGGCTTGACCGAATTCCTGCCCATCTCGTCCACGGGCCACCTGATCCTGGCGGCCTCGCTGCTGAAGTTCACCGGCGAGAAGATCAAGGTCTTCGAAATCGCCATCCAGACCGGCGCCATGTTTGCGGTGATCTGGGAATACCGCGCCCGCCTGGCGGCCACGGTGCGCGGCATCCGGCACGAGCCGGTGGCGCGGCGGTTCGCACTGAACGTGGGGATCGCCTTCATCCCGGCGGTGGTGCTGGGCCTGGCCTTCGGCGGCCTGGTCAAGGCACACCTGTTCCACCCGGTGCCGGTGGCGCTGGCCTTCATCGTCGGCGGCTTCATCATCCTGTGGGTCGAGGCGCGCCACAAGCGCAGCTTCGGCGACCGCGACCTGCAAGGCGGACGCCGCGCCCGCGTCGAGACCGTGGACGACATGACGCCGCTGGATGCGTTGAAGGTTGGCCTGGTCCAGTGCCTGGCGCTGATCCCGGGCACCAGCCGGTCCGGGGCCACCATCATCGGCGGCATGGTGTTCGGCTTCTCGCGCAAGTGCGCGACCGAATTCAGTTTCTACCTGGGCATCCCGACGCTGATGGGCGCCGGCGCCTACTCGGTGCTGAAGAACCGCGACCTGCTGTCATGGGGCGACTTGCCGATGTTCGCCGTCGGCCTGGCCTTTGCGTTCATCTCGGCGCTGTGGTGCATCCGTTGGCTGATCCGATACGTCTCGACGCACGACTTCACGGTCTTCGCCTGGTACCGCATCGTCTTTGGTCTGATCGTGCTGGCCACGGCCTACACCGGCACGGTCAGCTGGACCGCTTGACGAACACCAAGTCCCAGACCCCGTGGCCCAGTCTCAGGCCGCGGGCCTCGAACCGGGTCTGCGGACGCCAGGCGGGCCGCTCGACGTAGCCCAGGCCTGACGGCGCCGCAGCGGAATTGGCCAGCGTCGGCTCCGCGCCGAGCACTTCCAGCATCTGCTCGGCGTAGTGCTGCCAATCGGTCGCGCAGTGCAGATAACCGCCCGGCGCAAGCCGGCTGGCCAGCAGCGTCACGAATGGCGGCTGGATCAGCCGGCGCTTGTGGTGGCGCGCCTTGTGCCAGGGATCGGGGAACCAGATGTGCACGCCGGCCAGGCTCTGTGGCGCGATCATCTGCGTCAGCACCTCGACGGCGTCGTGGCGCACCAGGCGAAGGTTGGCGAGCCCACGCTCGCCGATCAGCTTGAGCAGTGCGCCGACGCCGGGCTCGTGGACCTCGACGCCGAGGAGGTTGTGTCCCGGCATCGCCTGTGCCACGGCGGCGGTCGCGTCGCCCATGCCAAAGCCGATTTCCAGCAGAGTTGGCGCTTCGCGGCCGAATGCCGCCGCGACGTCCAGCGGCGTCGTCTGGAACGGCAGCACAAGGCTCGGGCCCAGTTCGTTCAAGGCCCGTTGCTGGCCGGGTCCGAGCCGACCGGCGCGGATCACGAAGCTGCGGATCGGGCGGTGGCGGGGCGCCGGCTTCGGGTCGGCCGTATCGGCCGTCGGCGATGGCGCTTGGGTGTTGGATTCGCTCATGGCAGCGGGCGGGGTTGCGCGGGTGCGCCGTTAGCATCCGGCGCCGCATGAAAGCCATATTCTCCATTTACCGGTACGCGACGGCCGCGCTGGCCACCGTGTTCGCCTCGGCGGTCGTGGGTCAGGTGGAGACTCCGGCGGCAGTCGCAGCTCCAGCCAGTGCAGCCAGTGCAGCCAGCGCAGCCAGCGCTGCCAGTGCCGCGTCGCCCAGCCAGCCGGCGGTTGCAGCCGTCCAGGCGCCACCGGCGTTCCAGGGCCTGCCCTGGGGCGCCACCGAGGCCCAGATTGCCGAGCGATTCGGCAACCGGCTCGTGCCCGGTGACTGCGACGCCGCCCAGCGTGCTCAGGCCGCGCGCGACGGCGAGCGTTGCGAGGGCCCGGTGCTGCCGCGCTACGACGTGGCGGGCATCGCCTTTGTGCTGCGCTTTCACCTCGACGTTGAAGAGCGTCGACTGGTGCGCGTGAGCCTGACCCACAGCGCCGACCGCAACCGCGGCGAAGAGCCGCGCTGGACCGACCACCATCGCGTGCTGCGCCGCCTGCTGGTGCAGCGCTACGGCTCGCCGGAACACACCGACCTGCAGCACGAAGCCGGCACCGCAATGGCCCACGCGCGGTGGCGCCATGCCGGCACGCTGATCGAACTCAGCTCCAGCTTCCAGCCGCGCGATGGCGCCGCCCCCGGCCGCGAGCTGGTGCAGATCGTCTACCAGGGCGTGCAGCGCGGCGAGGCCGGCAAGCTCTGATCCGATGCCGTCCCGGCCGCTACACTCCGCAGCCGCTGCGGGTGTAGTTCAATGGCAGAACGGCAGCTTCCCAAGCTTCATACGAGGGTTCGATTCCCTTCACCCGCTCCACGCACTCCATGGCCGCCGCGCTGACCCTTGCCACCACCGGACTGGCGCCTCCATCGGGCCTGGCGGACATCGGAGCGCCGCTCGGCCCCTTCGAGTGGCGCGGCCATGCGGATCTGGACGCGCTGGCTTCGGCGACGCTGGTTCAGATGCCCGATGCGGTGCTGGTCGCCGCGCCGCAGATTGCCCGGCTGGCGGCCTGGCCGGCCCTGACACCCGTGGCGCTGCGCTCGGCTCTGGTGCTGCTGGTGCCGCCCGACGAACTGGCCGGTGCCTTGCCGCTGTTGCGCTCGGGTGTGCAGGACGTGCTGCCAGCGGCCGACCTCTCGGCCGTCGATCCGGTGCAGCTGGCGCGGGCGCTGCGTCATGCGGTCGAGCGCAAGCGGCTGGACATCGCCACGCGCAAGGCCTACGCCAGCGACCTGGCGACCGGTCTGCCGAACCACCCGCAGCTGCTGGAACACATGTCGCATCTGCTGGCCCTGCGCGAGCGCGAACCGGCGCCGATGGCCTTGATCGTGCTGCGCCTGCACGGCGCCGCGGCGACCGAGGCGCGCCTGGGCATCGAAGCCGCCAACGTGCTGCGCCGCAAGGCGGCCGTGCGGCTGCGCTCGGCACTGCGGGCCAGCGACGTCGTCGCCTCGGTCGGGGTCGACACCTTTGCGGTGCTGCTGGCCTGGATCGACGATGCGGCCGATGGCCAGCGCGTCGCGGCCAAGCTCGTGCAGCAGCTGTCGCAACCCTTGCCCACCGCCGGGCGGATGCAGCAGCTGGCGGTGACGATGGGCCTGGCCTCGTACCCGGAACACGGCAAAGGCGCCGAGGAGCTGATGTTCCGCGCGATGTCGCAGGCCGCCAGCCTGGCCACCGACGGCAGCGCGCCCATCGGCCCCGGCGCCGATCGCGGACCGGACTCGGCCGTCAACGACGGCTGAGGCTGCGGCGCCTGCGGCAGACTGCCGCCGCGCCGCGGGCGTTCACTTCATCAGGTCGCCCAGGCACAGGTACTTCAGTTCGACGTAGTCGTCGATGCCCTGGCGCGCGCCCTCGCGGCCCAGGCCGGACTGCTTGACGCCACCAAACGGCACCTCGGCGGTCGAGATCATTCCGGTGTTGACGCCCACCATGCCGTACTCCAGCGCTTCGCCGACGCGGAAGACGCGCCCGATGTCGCGGCTGTAGAAGTAGCTCGCCAGGCCGAACTCGGTGGCGTTGGCCAATGCGATGACCTCGGCTTCGGTCTCGAAGCGGAACACCGGGGCGACCGGGCCGAAGGTCTCTTCCTTGGCGCAGAGCATGTCGCCGGTGGCGTCGGCAATCACCGTCGGCCGGTACCAGCGCGGGCCGAGCTCGCTGGCGCGTTCGCCCCCGACCAGCACGCGCGCGCCCTTGGCCAGCGCGTCGGCGACATGGGCCTCGACCTTGGCGACCGCGTTGTCGTCGATCAAGGGCCCTTGCTGGGTGCCCACGGAGAAGCCGTTGCCGAGCTGGATCGCGCCGGCCTTGGCCGCGAGCTTCTCGACGAAGGCGTCGTAGACCCCTGCCTGCACGTACATCCGGTTGGCGCAGACGCAGGTCTGGCCGGCGTTGCGGTACTTGCTGAGCATCGCGCCTTCGACCGCGGCGTCCAGGTCGGCGTCGTCGAAGACGATGAACGGCGCGTTGCCACCGAGCTCCAGGCTGATCTTCTTGACCGTGCCGGCGCACTGGCGCGCCAGGATGCGGCCGACCTCGGTGCTGCCGGTGAACGACAGATGCCGCACGACGTCGCTGGTGCACAGCACCTGGCCGATCTCGATGCTGTTGGCGCTGTCGGCGCTCAGCACGTTCAGCACCCCGGCGGGCATTCCCGCGCGTTGTGCCAGCTCGGCCACGGCCAGTGCCGACAGCGGGGTCTGCTCCGCCGGCTTGATGATCACCGGGCAGCCCGCCGCCAGAGCCGGCGCGACCTTGCGCGTGATCATCGCGATCGGGAAGTTCCAAGGCGCGATCGCGGCGCAGACCCCGATGGCCTGCTTGATCACCAGGTAGCGCTTGTTCGGGTCGGTCGTCGGAACGGTCTCGCCGTAGACCCGGCGCGCTTCTTCAGCGAACCACTCGATGAAGCTGGCGCCGTAGACCACCGCTCCCCGGGCCTCCGACAGCGGCTTGCCCTGTTCGGCGGTCATGATGCGGGCCAGATCGTCGGCGTGCTGGTGCAGCAACTGGAACCAGCGCATCAGGATCGTGTGGCGCTCCTTGGCCGTCTTGGCGCGCCAAGGGCCGAAGGCCTTCTCGGCGGCGTTGATCGCCGCCGCGGCGTCCACCGGCCCGAGGTTGGCGACCTTGACCAGCTCGTGTCCGGTGGCCGGGTCGACGACTGAGAACCGCGCATTGGCGGCACCGGCCACCCATTCGCCGTCGATCAGCGCTTCGGTTTTCAGCAGCCCGGGGTCGGCCAGCGTCGCGAGCGGGGAGGTGGGCAGGTCCAAGTCGATCTCCAGGAAGTGGTGGTGCCGGGGCTGCGCACTCTAGCGCCGGCTAGAATCTGGTCGATTCAACCAATTTTCAGGACCGTCATGGAAACCGTGGGCTTGTTCGAGGCCAAGACGCACCTGTCGGAACTGATCGCGCGCGCCGAACGCGGCGAAGAAACGATCATCACGCGGCACAACAAGCCGGTGGCCAAGATCGTGCCGATCAACGAGGTGTCGCCGGAGCTGATCGCTCGCCGAAGGGCGATCGCGGCCGAGATGCAGGCCGCGGGCCGGTCGATGGCGCAGCGCGGCGGCCCGATCACGGTGGCCGAGATCCTCGAGTGGCGCGACGAAGGCCGACGTTGACCGGACCCATGCCGTGATCGTCATCGACTGTTCGTTCGCCATGGCGATGGTGATGCCCGACGAGTCGCGGCCGCGCAGCCTGGCGCAGGTCGAAGAGGCCCGCCTGGTGGCGCCGCCGATCTGGGTCTTCGAGGTCGCCAACGCCTTCCGCATGGCCGTCCGGCGATCGCGCCTGGGCGCCGAAGACGCGGCCCATCTGTCGCGCCGCATCGAGGACTACGCCGTTCTCGTGGACGGCAGCGACGCCACCGTGCACCAGCGCTACATCGCCGCCCAGACGCATGACCTGACGGCCTATGACGCCGCCTACCTTGAACTGGCGCTGCTGCGCCGCTGCCCCATCGCCACGCTGGACGGTCGCATCGCCGCACTGGCCCGGCGCCTGGGCCTGATCGTCCACGACTGAATCTCCTCCTCGAAGCTGTTCGTCCACAAGAAACCGCCCCATGAAAGCCTCCGAGATCCGCGCCACGTTCCTGAAGTACTTCGAGTCCAAAGGCCACGCCATCGTGGCCAGCAGCCCGGTGATCCCGGGCGACGACCCGACGCTGCTGTTCACCAACGCCGGCATGAACCAGTTCAAGGACGTGTTCCTCGGCTTCGACCAGCGCCCCTACAGCCGCGCCGCGACGAGCCAGAAGTGCATCCGCGCCGGTGGCAAGCACAACGACCTGGACAACGTGGGCTACACCGCGCGCCACCACACGTTTTTCGAGATGCTGGGCAACTTCAGCTTCGGCGACTACTTCAAGCACGACGCGCTGAAGTACGCCTGGGAACTGCTCACCGTGCACTTCAAGCTGCCCGCCGACAAGCTGTGGGCCACCGTCTACGCCGAGGACGACGAGGCCTACGACATCTGGAAGAACGTCATCGGCCTGCCCGTCGAGCGCATCGTGCGCATCGGCGACAACAAGGGCGGTCGCTACATGTCCGACAACTTCTGGATGATGGGCGACACCGGCCCCTGCGGCCCCTGCTCCGAGATCTTCTACGACCACGGCCCCGAGGT
>JAJTGU010000294.1 GCA_021297985.1 Rubrivivax sp. | reverse complement strand
GCCGGCGGCGCCGAACTTGAAGCGGCACAGGCCGAAGCCAAGGCCCTCGGCCTTCACACGACGGGAGTGCTGACCAAGCCGTTCCGGCTGACGAGGCTGAAGGCCTTGCTCGCCGAAGAGCGCTGACGCTCCGGCCGCCAGCGCAGAAGGTTGGGGCGACGGTTCGGGACGCCTGGCGCCTCAGGGGCGCCCGGTTGGCGGCCCCGGCCATCGGGACTGGGCCAGTGCCACGGCGCCTTGGCCTGCCGGTGCAGGCAGTCGATAGTGCTGATCGTTCAGGTAACGGGCCACCTGCTCGATGTCATCGTCGCTCCAACCCAGGCGGGCCACGTCCTGCCACTGGCGCACCTCTTGCCGAAGGCTTGCCCAGTCGACGACCTTCTTGCGGTCGCGCCAGTGCATCTGGGTCGTGTGGCAGGCGCCGCAATGCGTGGCGTACAGCAACTCGCCGCGGGTCTGACCCCAGGCCGGCACAGCGCCGGCGACGATGCCGATGAACAAGACAGCCTCGGCCGCACTTCTGGTCAGTTGGCGAAACATGGGGCTCCTCAAACGGACTCGCCGAGGTTGGGACCCGGCAAGCATGACCGCAGGGCATGGTCGCCGACTTGATCGACCTCAAGTCCAGGGCCGATGCGGCGGCCAAAGCGCGCGGTCAGCCCCAGGTCCACCACAGTCGCAAGGCAGCCCAGGCCTCGGACCATCGGCCACCGCGGCGGGCGCGGTCGGCCTGGCGCAGCAACTCACGCCGGGCCGGCGCCAGGCGCGGCTGGCCGCGCTGCGCCATCAGTTCCTGCCGGACCAAAGCATCCATGTCGGCCAGAAAGGCGGTGTCCACCCGCTGCCCGCTGATGCCCGTGGCGGCGTAGTCGGCCACCACCTGGTCGACCCACAGCAGATCGCCACGGAAGGCGGCTCGCAGGTTGAAGTGCCAGTCGGCATAGATCGGGTACCGGAGGTCAAAGCCGCCGAGCTGATCGAACAGGCTGCGACGGTACAGCAGCGCCTGCTGGCAGATGTTCTCGCGCAGCAGGCGTGCCAACGGCGCCGGCCCACCGTAGCGCCCACCCGGCGGAACGCCGTGGTGGTTGGCGGCCATCATGCGCACATCGCCATGGACGATGCCGGCACCGTCAGCCACCCGGGCGGGGCCAGACACGACCCGCGCCAGGCGCTCCAGCGTATCGGCCGCGTGCAGTTTGTCGTCGCTGCCCAGCACCAGGAACCACTCGGCCGTGCTCGCCCGGACGCCCCGGTTGATGGCGTCGTAGACGCCCGAGTCCGGCCGGCTGTCGATCAAGAGATGCGGCAACCGGTCGGCATGAGCTTTTGCGATGGACACGGTGTTGTCACGCGATCCCCCATCGCTGATCACGACCTCGAAGTCGAGCCATGCCTGGTCGGCCAGCGACTCCAGTGCCGCCGCCAGCACGGCGCCACTGTTGAACGTCGGTATCACGACCGCGATCAGCGGCCTTGCCCCGGATTCAGCCACCGCGGCGGCGCCGTTGCTTCCAGCGGTGATAGGCACGACGCACCTGCTCGCGGGCGGTCAGTTCCAGCAGCGAGGACACGTCCTCCTGCGCGACAAACACTGCATTGCCGTGCGCGGCGACCTGGGCATTGATGGGCGCGAAGCCCAGGTTCGCAAAGCGCGGCGCCAGCAGCGCCTCCACGTCGGCGAGCAGCCCGCCGCCGGCGTACAAGGCCTCCAGGCTGACCTCGGTGTAGATGAGCCGCAGCGTGTCACGCAGCGCCGGGCCGAGCGCGCCCAGCACCTGAAGCTCGGCGCCCTGGACGTCGACGATCATCACGTCGGGGGCGCGAAGGCCGTTTTCTGCGAGCAGGCTGTCCAGGCGGCGTGTCGGCACGGTCAGGGTCTGAGCCACCCGAACTTCGGGAAAGTGCTCGCGGTGCGAGCCCAGTCTCAACAGCGAGCTCGACTCGCCGTCGTTGTTGGTGACGTGAAAGTGGGCCTCGCCATCGCGGTCGGCAATCGCCACCGGGAAAACACGGATGCGGCCATCCCGAGCCGCCAGCGCATGCAGCGCCTGCAAGGGCTCGGACAAGGGCTCGAAGACGTAGATCGCCTCCAGCGACGGGAACAGCTTGTTGACCAGCGGCAACTCGTCGAAGCGATGCGCACCGATGACCGCCAGCACCTTCAGCTCCTGGCACAGGCGGCGGCCGCGCAGCTCGCGCATCAGATCCAGGTCGTAGACCGGTTGGCCTTGAGGAACGAGCGACGGCAGGGACGGTGCAGCAGGCATGGTCAGCCATTATCCCGGGCGGTACCGCTGCTACAGTCTTCGCGATGTCCCGCCCCGCCTCGGCCCCGCCCGCGTGAACCCGACCGAGCGCCTGAAGCGCTGGCTCGCGCTGTGGAACCGCCGACGTTTGCACCAACGCCAGCTGCGACGCCGCCAACCGTACGCTGAATGGTCGGCCCGGCACGACCAACCCGATGCGGCCATCCGTGCCGCCATCGAGCGACGCCTGGCCGACACTGGGCCCCTGCCCGAGGTCGAACTGCTGCTGCTTTCCGCCGCAGATGCCTTGCCCGAAGACCACACGGGGCTCTGGCACAGCCTGCGCTCGCAATGGCACGGCCGCTGGCGGCTGCACGTCGTGGCATCGGATGAGCAGCGGGCGGCTTGGCAACGACTGGGCGCGGGCGACGCCCGGCTCGTGATGTGCGATGGCGACTCCGCTCGGGACCGGCTTGCAGAAGCTCCCGGGCCATGGTGC
>JAJTGU010000101.1 GCA_021297985.1 Rubrivivax sp. | reverse complement strand
TCGGTGCCGCGGTACTTCTGCATCCGACCGGCCTGCTGGAAGCCCATCTGCCAGACGTCGTTGTTCGAATCGACCTGGATGCCGACGGCAAAGCCGGCGCTGCCGGCCTGCAGCGGTGCCTGCCACAGCAAGGCGCCTGCCGGCGAGACCTTCCGGATCGTCGAGGAGCCGGCAATGATGTTGCCACCCCCATCGACCACGATGCCTGCCGAACTCACGTTCATGTTCGGGATGGCGACGCTGGTGTTGGTGGCGGGATCGAACACGCGGTTGTTCGAGCCGGTGTAGACCTTGCCGTTGCCCAGGGCGATTCCGTACATGCCGCCGGAGAAGGACGACACCGCCCAGGGGCCGACATCGCTTTGCGTGTTTTCGATCTTGCCCAGCGGTCCGCCAAGAGAGGCGCTCCACAGCGTGCCGTTGGCGTCGATCAGGCAACCATAGGGATTCCAAGCGCCAACACTGGGCTTGCCGGCGGTGGGCGTGGTCGACACGGGTCCGGCGATCGTGGCGCCGTCGCTGGAGCGGACCTTGTAGTAGGTGCGGGTGTTGAACATGCCGACCCAGAGATTGCCGTCGGTGCCGACGCACAGCGCACGGCCCAGGCCGTTGACGACCCCGACCTCGCGTGCCCAGGCCACGCGCTCGTCGGTGATTTCGTTCGGGTCGATGATGCCGTTGCCGTTCAGGTCGGCCATCG
Organism: Rubrivivax sp.; assembly: GCA_021297985.1. Classification (GTDB taxonomy): domain Bacteria; phylum Pseudomonadota; class Gammaproteobacteria; order Burkholderiales; family Burkholderiaceae_C; genus Rubrivivax. The sequence goes on along the minus strand of JAJTGU010000101.1, from coordinate 1,913 downwards.
GCTTGATCTCGCCGACCTGGATCACGCCATCGTTGTTGGTGTCGGCGGACGTGTCGGCAACGCCGTTGCCGTTGCGGTCGACAAACCCTTCGGCCAGGATCTTGATCAGAACCGGGGTGACCCGCCCGCCGTTGAAGAAGCGGTTCAACACGTAGGCGTTGCCGTCGACATCGACTGCGGTGCGCGACGGTGCCGGGCCGCTGTAGGCGCTGCCCGCGTGGTTGATGAAGCCGGCCTGGCCGTTGGGGCCGAACCAGGTGCGGTAACGCGCCAGCTCCTTGTTGTTGACGGTGTCGAACTTGGTGAGCGTGTCTTCACCGGCATTGGCCACCCACATCACCGGGAAGGTGGTGCCGACCGAGTTGAGCTGCAGCTGGTTGGGCACGGCGCTGAAGTTCACGCCCGACAGGATGCCGAGCGAGAAGTCGGCGTCCAGGGTGTAGGTCTTGGACGCAGCGTGCGCCAGGGTCCCGAAAGCTGCCACCGAGGCAACGGCAACGGCGGCAGCAGGGCGCAGGGCCCGCAGCAGCGGAACGAGTCGGTTCTTCATGCTCTTCTCTCCTGTTGGTTCTTGGGGTACGGTGCCGATGCGCGGCGCAGGCACTGGGGTGCGCTCAGCAGGCCTGGCGAGGTGATCGATCAGATTCATTGCGCGATGAACATCGTCGAGGCGAGTTCGCGGCCGGCGCTGTCGAGCACCCGAACCTTGTAGTTCCCGGACTCGCTGACCTTGACGTTGACGGCAAGCGAGCCCTCGGCGCTCGAGACGTGGCTGTAATGGGCCTCGCGGCCGCTCGGGCCGGCGACGGCCACGGTGACGGCGCTGCTGGCGGGCAGCGACTTGGCCGTCAGCGGAACCAACGAGCTGGCGGCGGCGATCGACGGACCGCTGAGGCTGGCGCCACTGGCCCAGGCGGCCGATACGGCCAGCGCAGACGCCGCGGCCAGCGCGATGCATGCGACCGGGTGCTTCCAAAGGGTGGGGTGGTTCATCCTGGCTCTCCTGATGTGGTTTGAATTCGGCGCCATGACACTGTCCTGATGGACAGCTGAAAGCGGCTGGCCGAATCTAGACCTGTTAATGCGTCATGCCCACCCCTTGGGCAGGGGTATGTAAACCCCTGCCCCCATTTATGACGGGGGTGAATCGTGGGGCTGCTGGCCGTGCTGGCGAAGGTGCTGTCGAGGCCGAAGTCCACCGTCCCGCCAACGACCCTCAATCGCATCTGGACCGTGGCGGCGAGCAGGCGGGTGAAGGTGATCATGGTCGGGCGGGCAATGAAAAAGGGCCGGCAAGTGCCGGCCCCGATGAAGCGCGAGAAGCCCGTTGAATCAGGCGGTGGCGACTTGGCCGTCGCTGCGGCGGCGGCGCGTGGTGGCGATGCCGCAGCCCAGCAGCGCCAGACCGGCCAGGCCGTAGGTCGCCGGCTCGGGGACCTGGCCCGGGCAAGTCGCGTCGCCCACGGCGACGCAGGCGCCGCGGTACTCCAGGTCGAGCACGCCGGCGATGCCGCTTTGCAGCAGGCGACCCGTGACCAGCCGCTCGAGGTCGGGGTCGGTGCCGAAGTTCAGGAAGCTGACGCCTTGCGCCTGGCCCTTGAACGTGAGGCGCATCAGCGTGAAGCTGTCGCCTTGCAGGGCATCCAGGTCGTCGTCATCGAGGAACGAGGTCACGTCGCCACCGACCTTGGCGTCGGAGTCGTCTGCATCGAATCCGAAGAGCGTGTTCACCCCGCCCAAGGCCACGATACCGGGGGTCAGCTCGATGAACGTCGCCTGCAGCATGCCCATGTTGAACGAGACATTCAGGTCGAAGCCGCTGACGATCTCGTTGATGCCGGTGAGGCCGCTGATGACGATGTCGACGGTGATGAAGCCGTTGACGGCCACATTGCTTTGGGCCGGCAGGATGG
>JAJTGU010000328.1 GCA_021297985.1 Rubrivivax sp. | reverse complement strand
TGCCGTCTATGTCACCCTGGACCGCCTGGAGCACAAGGGCCTTGTCCGGTCCTGGCTGGGTGAACCCACCGCCGAAAGGGGCGGCAAGGCCAAGCGACTGTTCGAGGTCACGCCCGAGGGTCGAACCGCGGCGCAGGCCGCACTGCAGCGCACTCAGTCGCTCGCGGCGGGACTGGGCCTGGAGCGGACCTGAGCATGGTCGAAGCCTTCGGCGCAATCGTGGCCAAGGCATGCCTGCGACTGTCGCTGTTGACGCTTCCTGCCGAGCTGCGAAGCGGCATCGAAGCGGACCTGCACGAGTCGATGCCCCCTGGACCCGAGGAGTCGAGCGCCAGGGACTCCTGGGCGATGTGCCGCGAAGTGCTCGCGATCGCCTGGCACTACCAGGCCGAATGCCACCGCACACACGAGGCGCGCCTGCGGCTGAGCGTCCTGCTGGCCGCTTGCGCCAGCCTGATGTTCCTCGTCCCTCCCGCCCTTCGCACCGCGTTGCGGGGCTGGTCGACCGTCCACCAGGCGACCGCAGCCTCGGGCGGGCCAGCGGGCCTGCTGCTTTCGCTCTGCCCTGCGCTGGCCGCAGGCCTGGTCCTGGGGCTCTTCGCGCCGAAGCAGCCCCACCTGGCCGGCAGCCAGAACCTGGTCGTCGCGGTGCTGGTGCTGATCGCGTTCAGCCATCACGAGTGGCCTCAGGCGCTGGCCGGCATCGCGGCCATGGCGCTCGGGCTGTGGCTCGGACGCGTCCGCAGGCGCATCGGGCTCGAGGACAGCCGGTAGCTCCCGTCACTTCTGGGCAGCGGCCCAGATCGCGTCGGTGGTGGCGCCGACCGGCTTCTTGGTGATGACGGGGTCGCTCTTGCCGGTCATCAGGGTCGCCACGGTGCGGTCGAAGGCCTTGGCGTCGAGCTTGCCCAGCGAGCCGCCGGCCACCAGCTTGGCGACCTCGCCCATCATGCGCGCCTGGTGCTTTTCGGTCTGCGCGCCGGAGGCATCGTTCTTCAGCACGATCTTCACCGCCTCGGCCTGGTTCTTGACCGCGTAGTCCCAGCCCTTCAGCGAGGCCTTGACGAACTTGGCCAGCGCGGCGGCCTTCTTGGGGTCGGCCAGGGTCTTCTCGAGCGTGTACAGGCCGTCTTCCAGCGTGGCGACGCCCTGGTCCTCGTACTTGAAGACGGTCAGCGACTCGGGCTTCATGCCGGCATCGATGAGTTGCCAGTACTCGTTGTAGGTCATGGTGCTGATGCACGCAGCCTGCTTCTGCAGCAGCGGGTCGACGTTGAAGCCCTGCTTCAGCACCTTGACCCCGCCGGCACTGCCGTCGGTCTTCAGGCCGAGCTTGTCCATCCAGCTCATGAACGGGTACTCGTTGCCGAAGAACCAGACGCCCAGCGTCTTGCCCTTGAAGTCGGCCGGGGTCTTGACGCCGCTGTCGTTGCGGCAGGTCAGCTGCATGCCGGAACGCTGGAACACCTGCGCGATGTTGACCAGCGGCACGCCCTTCTCACGCGTGGCCAGCGCGCTGGGCATCCAGTCCACCACCACGTCGGCGCCGCCACCGGCGATGACCTGGCTCGGGTTGATGTCGGGGCCGCCGGCCTTGATGGTGACGTCCAGGCCCACGTCCTTGTAGAAGCCCTTGTCCTTGGCCACGTAGTAGCCGGCAAACTGGGCCTGGGTGACCCACTTCAGTTGCAGCGTGAGCTTCTCTTGCGCCTGGGCGCCGAAGCTGAGGGCCAGCAGGGCGGCAGCCACGGCCACGGGCTTGATCGAGGTCTTGTTCATCACGGGTTCTCTCTCTCCTGGGTTGAGGGGGCGGGACGGATCGCTTGCGGAATTCACTTGCGGAAACTAGGGTGCCAGAAAGTCAGGCTGCGCTCCAGCACGGCGACAAGACCATAAAACGCAGACCCCGCCAGCGCTGCGATGGTGATCGCCGCCCAGACGATGTCGACGTTCATGCGGGCCACCTCGGCGCTGATGCGGAACCCCAGGCCGACGATGGGCGAGCCGAAGAACTCGGCCACGATGGCGGCAATGAGCGCAAGCGTCGAATTGATCTTCAGCGCGTTGAAGATGAACGGCAGTGCGCCCGGCAGCCGCAGCTTGGCCAGCGTCGCGGTGTGGCCGGCGGCATAGGTGCGCATCAGGTCGCGGTGCATGGCATCCACGGTCGCCAGCCCCGCCAGCGTGTTGACCAGCATCGGGAAGAAGGTGACGACAGCGGCCACCGCCGCCTTGCTCTGCCAGTCGAAGCCGAACCACATCACCATGATCGGCGCGATGCCGACGATGGGCACGGCGCCGGCCAGGTTGGCCAGCGGCAGCAGGCCGCGCTTGAGCAGGCCGAAGCGATCGGCCGCCAACGCCACCGCAAAACCGCTGCCGCAGCCCACCAGGTAGCCGGCCAACACACCGGTCGCCGTCTGCAGGAAGTCCGGCCACAGCACGTGCCAGCGGGCGCCCAGCGCGGCGGCCACGGCACTGGGCGCGGGCAGCAGGATGCTGGGCACGTCCCAGGCCACGACGACAAACTCCCACAGGCCGATCACGCCCGCGCCAAAGAGCGCCGGCGCCAGCCACTCGCGTCCGCGGCCGGGTGGCAACCTGGCCAGCCAGCTCAACGCGAACCAAAGCGCCGTGAGCAGCGCCAGGAGCATCGCCAGGTTCATGCGCGGCCGCCCATGAATCGCATCGTCAGGCGCTCGACCAGTCCCACCGCCGCCACCAGCGCCACGCCCAGAAGCGCAGCCATGAACAGCGCCGACCAGATCTGGATCGTCTGCCCGAAGTACGAGCCCGACAGCAAGCGCGCGCCCAGCCCGGCCTGCGCACCGGTGGGCAGCTCGCCGACGATGGCGCCGACCAGGCTGGTGGCAATCGCCACCTTGGCACTGGCAAACAGGAAGGGCAGCGCGGCCGGCAGGCGCAGCTTCCACAGGGTCTGCGCGCCGCTGGCGCTGTAGGTGCGCATCAGGTCGCGCTGCAGCGGGTCGGGGCTGCGCAGGCCCTTGACCATGCCGATGGCCACCGGAAAGAAGCACAGGTACATCGAGATCACCGCCTTGCTGACCAGCGGCGGATAGCCCAGGCTGCCCAGAACCACGACGACCATCGGTGCGATAGCGAGGATCGGGATGGTCTGCGACGCGATGATCCAGGGCAGCAACGCCCGGTCGAGCACGGCGTTGTGCACGACGCCGATGGCCAGCGTCACGCCCAGCGCCATGCCGAGCGCAAAGCCCAGCAGCGTCGCGGTCAGCGTCACGCCGGCGTGGTGCACCAGGCTGCGCGGGCTGGTGATCTCGGTCTCGAAGACCGAGGCCCACCAGTTCAGTGCCACCTGGTGCGGCGCGGGCAGCACCGGCCGCTCCATGGCCCATGCGCCCTGCGCGAGCTCGGGCAGACCCCAGGGGTCGCCGATGCCGTCCAGCCGCTCGCTGACCTGCGGCGCGTTCAGCGCCACCGCACCGGCGTACCAGGCGAGCAGCCCGATGGCGACGACCAGCAGCACCGGCCACGCGTGCTGCCACAGCGCGGCCAGCCGCCGGGCCAGCGGTCCGGGCGGACGCAGCACCGGCAGTGGCACCGCCGCTTCAGTCATAGCTGTGGCCGGCCCGCAGCGCCTCGCGCACGCGGTGCGCGACAGCGGCGAACTCGGGGCTGTCGCGCACGTCCAGCTTGCGCGGCCCGGGGATGGGGTTGTCGATGATCTCGACGATGCGCCCCGGCCGCGGGCTCATCACGACGATGCGGTTGGCGAGGAACACCGCCTCGCTGATGCTGTGCGTGACGAAGACCACCGTCTTGCCGGTGCGCTCCCAAAGGCGCAGCAGCTGCTCGTTGAGGTGGTCGCGCGTGATCTCGTCCAGCGCGCCGAAGGGCTCGTCCATCAGCAGCAAGGCAGGCTCCAGCGCCAGAGCTCGTGCGATCGACACCCGCTGCTGCATGCCACCCGACAGCTGCCATGGGTACTTGCGCTCGAAGCCGTCCAGGCCCACCAGCGCCAGTTGCTTGAGCGCGCGTTCGCGGCGCGCCGGGGCCGGCACGCCGATGATCTCGAGCGGCAGCATGACGTTCTTCAGCACGTTGCGCCACGGGTACAGCGCGGCGGCCTGGAACACATAGCCGTAGGCCCGCGCCAGCCGGGCGTCTTCGGCCGACACGCCGTTGACGAGCATGCTGCCGGAGGTGGGCCTTTCCAGGTCGGCGATCACGCGCATCAGCGTGGTCTTGCCGCAGCCCGAAGGGCCGATGAAGGACACGAACTCGCCGCGCGAGATCGTCAGGTTCACGTCCGAAAGCGCCGTCACCGGCGTGTCGGCGGTCTGGAAGACCAGCGACAGGCCCTTCGCGACCACCGCGTCCTGGGGGTCGGCGGCAGCAGGCGACAGGTGTTCGGCTCGCTCCTGGATCAAGATGCCACACCCGCCCGCTCGAGCATCGCGTGCAGCAGCACGTTGCAGCCGGCCGTGATGTGCTCGGGCTGCGCGTCCTCGACCTCGTTGTGGCTGATGCCGTCCTTGCAGGGGATGAAGATCATGCCCGCGGGGGCCAGCTTGGCCATGTAGACGGCGTCGTGGCCCGCGCCGGAGACGGCCTCCATGTGGCTGTAGCCCAGCGCCTTCGTGGCGCGCGCCACGGCCTCGACGCAATCGGCATGGAACTGCGTGGCCGGGAACGAGGTGACCAGCTTCACGTCGATGGGCAGGCCGCTCTCGGCGCTGAGCCGCGCGGCGACGCCGCGGATGTCGGCGTCCATCGTGTCGCACAGCGCCTCGCTGGCGTTGCGCAGGTCGATGCTGAACTTGACGTTGCCCGGGATGACGTTGCGACTGTTCGGGAACACCTGAACCATGCCGACGGTTCCGCGGCCATGCGGCGGGTGGCGGTGGGCGCAGGCCACCACCTCCTGCATCAGCTTGGCGGCCACCTGCAATGCGTCCTTGCGCAGCGCCATCGGTGTCGGGCCGGCGTGCGCCTCCATGCCGGTGACGACGCAGTCGTACCAGCGCACACCGAGCACGCCCGTGACGACGCCGATGGTCTTGCCGTTGTCCTCCAGTACCGGACCCTGCTCGATGTGGGTTTCGAAGTAGGCCCCGATGGGGTGGTCACCCGGCTCCTCGGTGCCCAGGTAGCCGATGCGCTCGAGCTCGCCCTGGACCGTCAAGCCTGCCGTGTCGGTGGCGGCGTAGGCGTGCTCGAGCGTGAAGGCCTTGGCGAAGGCGCCCGAGCCCATCATCACCGGCACGAAGCGCGAGCCTTCTTCGTTGGTCCAGAAGGCCACCTCGATGGGGGCCTCGGTCTCGATGCCGTGGTCGTTGAGCGTGCGCACCACTTCCAGGCCCGCCAGCACGCCGTAGTTGCCGTCGAACTTGCCGCCGGTGGGCTGGGTGTCGATGTGGCTGCCGGTCACGATGGGCGGCAGCGCGTTGTTGCGGCCGGGGCGGCGCATGAAGCCGTTGCCGATCCTGTCGATGGTGACCGTCATGCCCGCCTCGCGCGCCCAGCGCGTGACGAGGTCGCGGCCCTGCTTGTCGAGTTCGGTCAACGCCAGGCGGCAGACACCGCCCTTGGGCGTGGCGCCGATGGCGGCCAGTTCCATCAGGGCGCCCCACAGACGCTGGCCGTCGATGCGAAGCGTGGCGGTCGAGGTCTTCATGTCCATGATGGGGTCTCCTGCTTCAGCGCGGCACGGCGGTGGGCGCCAACTCGGCGCTGCGGCGCGAGACGGCGTCGAAGTTGGGGCCGAAGGGCGGGCGCTTCACGTAGCGGCCGTGGCCGGCCGTGGCGCGCAAGTCTCCGTTGGCATAGACCAGCTCGCCACGGCTGATCGTGTGCGTGGCCAGGCCCTTGACCTGCCGGCCTTCGAAGATGTTGAAGTCGACCTTGCTGCGTTGCGTCCTTGCCGACAGCGTCCGGGTGGCCGCCGGGTCCCACAGCACGATGTCGGCGTCCGCGCCTTCGGCGATCACGCCCTTGCGGCCGGCGAGGTTGAAGATGCGCGCGCAGTTGCCCGAGGTGATGGCGACGAACTCGCTCGGCGTCAGGCGCCCGGTGCCGACACCGGCGTCCCAGATCACCGACATGCGTTCCTCGACGCCGCCGCAGCCGTTGGGGATCTGGGTGAAGCTGTCCTTGCCGGCGGCCTTCTGCGGCGCGCAGAACACGCAGTGGTCGGTGGCCGTGGTGTGCAGCTGGCCGCTCTGCAGGCCGCGCCACAGCATCTCCTGGTGACCCTTGGGCCGGAACGGTGGGCTCATCACGTAGGCCGCGGCGGTCGCGAAGTCGGGGTGGCGGTAGACGCTGTCGTCGATCACGAGGTGCCCGGCCAGCACCTCGCCATAGACACGCTGGCCGCGGGCCCGCGCACGGGCGATGGCTTCTGCGGCCTCGATGCAGCTCACGTGCACGATGTAGATCGGCACGCCCAGCACGTCGGCGATGGCGATGGCGCGGTTGGCGGCCTCGCCCTCCACCATCGGCGGGCGGCTGAGCGGGTGGCCTTCGGGGCCGGTGATGCCCATCTTCAGCACCTCCTGCTGCAGCAGGTAGACGAGCTCGCCGTTCTCGGCGTGCACGGTCGGCATCGCGCCGAGCTCCAGCGCGCGCTTGAAGCTGTTCACCAGCGTCTCGTCGTCGCACATGATGGCGTTCTTGTAGGCCATGAAGTGCTTGAAGCTGTTGACGCCTTCGTCCTGCACGAGCCGGCCCATGTCGGCGTGCACGCTGTCGCTCCACCAGGTGACGGCGACATGGAATCCGTAGTCCGCGGCCGACTTCTCGGACCAGCCGCGCCACATGCGGAACGCATCCATCAGCGGCTGCTGCGGATCCGGGATCACGAAGTCGATGATGCTCGTGGTGCCGCCCGCCAGGCCTGCGGCGGTCCCGCTGAAGAAGTCGTCAGCCGCCACCGTGCCCATGAAGGGCAGCTGCATGTGGGTGTGCGGGTCGATGCCGCCGGGCATCACGTACTGGCCCGAAGCGTCGAGCGTCTGCGTGCCGGCCGGCGCCTGCGCGGCGGCAGCGGCACCGACGGCGGCCACCTGGCCGGCGACACACAGGACATCGGCCTTGAACTCGCGGTCGGTGTTCACCACCGTGCCGCCGCGGATGAGGATGGCGGGGCTGGTCATGCTCGGAGCTTCCTGACGTTGGGACTGGGAATGATGCGCCGGATTCGTCCCGCTCAGGCAAGACGCATCGGGTTGTGGGGGTGTTGCGTCCAGGGCAGCGGGCCGGCCTGCACGGGCTGGCGGGTGCGCGTGTCCATCTCGCCGGGCGGCAGCGTGCGCATCGTGATGCACTGCGGCACCGGGCAGACGTTGACGCACAGGTTGCAGCCCACGCACTCGTCGTCCTTGACCTCGAAATGACGCTTGCCGTCCTTCGTGGCCGTGATGGCCTGGTGCGAGGTGTCCTCGCAGGCGATGTGGCAGCGTCCGCACTGGATGCACAGGCTCTGGTCGATCACGGCCTTCTCGGTGTAGGCCAGGTTCAGGTGCTGCCAGTCGGTGACGCTGGGCAGGGCCATGCCGCGGAAGGCCTCGATGTTGGCGTAGCCCTTGTCGTCCATGTACTGCGACAGGCCGTCGATCATGTCCTGCACGATCTTGAAGCCATAGACCATGGCGGCGGTGCACACCTGCACGTTGCCGCATCCCAGGGCCAGGTACTCGGCGGCGTCGCGCCAGGTGGCAATGCCGCCGATGCCGCTGATCGGCAAGCCGCGCGTGGTGGCGTCACGACCGATCTCGGCCACCATGTTCAGCGCGATCGGCTTCACCGCCGGCCCGCAGTAGCCGCCGTGGGACCCCATGCCGGCGATGGCCGGGCTCATGGTCATGCGGTCCAGGTCCACGCCCATGATCGAGCTCACGGTGTTGATCAGGCTCACCGCATCGGCCCCACCCGCCTTGGCGGCACGCGCCGGGTGGCGGATGTCGGTGATGTTGGGCGTGAGCTTCACGATGACCGGCAGTCGGCTGGCCTCCTTGCACCAGGCGGTGACCATCTGGATGTACTCGGGCACCTGCCCCACGGCCGAGCCCATGCCCCGCTCGCTCATGCCATGCGGGCAGCCGAAGTTCAGCTCCACGCCGTCGGCACCGGTGTCCTCGACCATCGGCAGCACGGCCTTCCAGGCGCGTTCTTCGCACGGCACCATCAGGCTCACCACCATCGCCCGGTCGGGCCACTGCCGCTTGACCTCGCGGATCTCGTCGAGGTTGACCCTCAAGGGCCGGTCGGTGATCAGCTCGATGTTGTTGAGGCCCAGCACCCGCCCGTCGATGCCCCGCAGCGCGCCGTAGCGCGGGCCGCTGACGTTGACGATGGGCGGGCCATCTTCGCCGAGGGTCTTCCAGACGACACCGCCCCAGCCGGCCTCGAAGGCACGGTGGACGTTGTAGGCCTTGTCGGTGGGTGGCGCACTGGCGAGCCAGAAGGGGTTGGGGCTCCGGATGCCGACAAACGAGGTGGACAGATCGGCCATTTCAGACTCCCTGGGACTGCGCCAGCAGTGCAATGTGGATCGAACGCGCCGCGACCTTGCCGTGTTCGACGGCCTCGACCGTGAGGTCGCGGCCGCCGGCCCGGCAGTCGCCTCCGGCCCAGACGCCGGCCAGGCTGGTGCGGCCTTCGGCATCGGTGGCGATGCGGCCCTGCTCCAGGCGGATCGCTGCGCCCACCGGCGCCGAAACGAAGGTCTGCCCGATCGCGCGCAGCACCCGGTCCGCCGCCAGCGTGAAGTGTTCGCCGGTGTTGACCAGCCGCCCGCCGTCAACCCGCGTCCTGGCGAAGCGCACGCCGGTCACCTGCCCGGCCTCGGCCAGCACCGCCTCGGGTGCCGCCCAATGGCGGATCAGCACGCCGTGGGTCTGCGCCCAGTCCTGCTCGTGCGCCGACGCCGGCATGGCCTCGGCGCCACGGCGATAGACCAGGGTCACCGTCTCGGCGCCCAGCAGCCTGGACTGCACGGCGGCGTCGACCGCCGTCATGCCGCCGCCGATCACGACGACGTGGCGGCCCACCGGCACGGCAGACAGGTCGCCGGCCTGGCGCAGCTCGGCAATGAAGTCCACCGCATCGGCGAGCCCCGCGGCTTGTTCGGCCTGGGGTTCGGGGATGCCCAGCGTGTTCACGCCGGCCAGGCCCAGGCCCAGGAACACGGCATCGAAGTCGGCGCGCAAGCTGTCCAGCGTGATCGCGTCCCCCAGGGCCACGCCGGTGCGCAGCTCGATGCCGCCGATGGACAGCAACCAGTCCAGTTCGGCCTGCGCGAAGTCGCCGGTGGCCTTGTACGACGCAATCCCGTACTCGTTGAGTCCACCGCCCTTGGCCCGGGCTTCGAAGATCACCACGTCGTGCCCGTGCCGCGCCAGGCCGTGTGCGCAGGCCAGGCCTGCCGGCCCGGCACCCACCACCGCCACCCGGCGGCCGGTGCGCTCCGCACGCGTGAAGAGCGGCTTGCCCGGCTTGGCGAACAGCGCGTCCGTGGCGTGGCGCTGCAGCAGGCCGATCTCGACCGGCTTGTCCTCCAGCGTGTGGCGCACGCAGGCGTCTTCGCACAGCACCTCGGTCGGGCAGACCCGCGCGCACATGCCGCCCAGCGGGTTGGCCTGCAGGATCGCCGAGGCCGCGCCGCGCAGGTTGCCCTGTGCGATGCGGGCGATGAACGACGGGATGTCGATGCCCGTGGGGCAGGCGGTCACGCACGGCGCGTCATGGCAGTAGTGGCAGCGCTCGGCCTGCACCAGGGCCTGGGCGGGCGTCAGCGGCGGCTTGGCCGCGGCGATGTCGGCGGCGATCGCGTCGTGGGTTCTGAGCCCGGGCATGGGGTTCTCCTGGCTGGCCGTGATGCTGGCGTGGTTGTCGCAAAAGCGAGAACCGGGCCAAGATACTCACCAAGTGGTAAAAATCATCCCATCCGGACTTACCCGCCTCCTGCCTTGAGCCTGCCGCACACGTCCAACCGCAGCGACCGCCGCCTCGACAAGGAGCGCGCCATCCTGCGCGAGGCCGAGGCGCAGTTCGCGCGCCTTGGCCTGGAGGGCGCCACGCTCGAGGGCATTGCCGCCGCGCTGGGCATGAGCCGTCATGCGCTGCTGTACTACTACCCGAGCAAGGAACTGCTGTACCGGCACGTGCTCGACGACGTGATGCAGCACTGGCTCGCCGGCATGGGGGCGCTCGCGCTCGCCGACGATCCCCGGCAGGGCCTGGCCGACTACATCGGCAGCAAGCTCCAGAGCTCGCGCGACCGGCCCGACGGCTCGCGCGTGTTCACCCAGGAGGTGATTGCCGGTGCACCGCACTACAGCGAAGCGATCACCCATCAGGTGCGTCCGGTGCTGGATGCGGATGTGCGGACCTTCGAACACTGGGCGCGCACCGGCCGCGTGCGGAGCAACGACTTCCGGCACCTGATCTTCATGATCTGGGCCATGACGCAGGCCTACGCCGACCACGAGCCTCAGTTCGCGCTGCTGCTGGGCAAACCAGCTCTGCAGGACGACGACTTCGCAGCCGCGCACGACGTGATCCTGCGCATGGCCTGGGGTGCGCTGGCTCCCGACCCGACCTGACTCAACACCGGTCGAGCGGGTCCGGCCCGGTCCGGCCCGATCCTGTCGCCAAGCGTCAGCGTGTGTGCGCAGCCGTCAACCGTGGCGCTGGGTGACACAGCTTGCTGCATGTCCCGAACCGTCAGGCCCTAGCGTCCGCATCGCGCCATGTCGGGTCCAACCGAGACCGTGATGGCGCTTCACATTCGTGGATCGACAACGCAAGGAGCATCAAGAGATGAGAACAACAATCGCAATCACAGGCCTGTGTGCACTTCTGTTGAGCGGCTGCGCCACACAGGACTTCGTTCGAGAGCAGGTGGCGCCGGTGCAGACCCAGGTGGGCGAGCTGCGTGAGCAGGTGCAGACACAGGACAAGGGCCTCAAGGCGCTGGACACCCGGATGCTGGCCGGCGAGGAGCGCATCCAGGCGCTGCAGCAGGAGGCCGTGGCCCGCGCGCAGGCCGCCAGTGCCGCCGCGGCGGCGACCCGCGCCGAAGGCCGGCCCGCAGAGGCGCCGGCACCGGGGTTCGCGATGAGCGTCCTGCTGAACGACGACCGCATCAAGTTCCGCCATGGCCGCGCCGAACTCAGCCCCGAAGGCGCAGCCGAACTCGACCAGCTGCTGGGCCGACTGAAGACTGAAAACAAGCCCGCTTTCCTCGAGATCCAGGGCCACACCGACGCCAGCGGATCCAGCGCCGTCAACCAGCGCCTGGGCGAGATGCGCGCCGAAGCCGTGCGCCTGCATCTGGCCCGTGCCGGCATGCCGCTGGTGCGCATGGCCACCATCTCGTACGGCGAGTCGGCACCGATGGCCGACAACCGCAGTGCCGAAGGCCGCAGCCAGAACCGGCGGGTGCAGTTGGTGGTGCTGCGCTGACGCGGCTGACGCGGCTGAGGCGCGACGCTCCTGCCACCACGGTGTCAGGAGCCGGTGAGCAGACTCTGCGGCTCCTCATCCATCCGAAAGGAACCCCCGCATGTCGCACACCATCGTCAACCCCAAGGGACTCCACGATCCCATCCCCTACGGCTACAGCCACAGCGTCAGCATCCCAGCCGGCACGGGCCTGGTGCTGATCTCGGGGCAGTACGGCTCCAAGGCCGACGGCAGCGTGGTGTCGCCGCACTTTGCCGAACAGGTGCGCCAGGCCTTCGACAACCTCGGGGTTGCACTGGCCGCTCACGGGCTCGACATGAGCCATGTCGTGCAGCTCAGGAGCTACGTCGTGCAGCCGGACTTCGAAAAGCTCGGCATCATCGGCCAGGCCGTGCATGCCGGCTGTGGCAGCCTCCCGCCGACCCAGACGCTGCTCGGCGTGTCCGGCCTGGCGATGCCCGACATCCTGTTCGAGGTCGAAGCCGTCGCCGCGCGACCTTGAAGACCTGCTTGCCCCCAGCCCCCCAGCGTGCGCCCTGCCCATCGCCTGTTCCAGATCGTCCAGCTCATCCGGGGTCGTCGACTGACGACGGCGGCGTGGCTG
>JAJTGU010000083.1 GCA_021297985.1 Rubrivivax sp. | reverse complement strand
GCCGGCGGCGGCGCCGGCATAGTCGGCCTGCACATCGAAGCCCGCGCGCCGCGAGGGCCTGGGTGTGACCAGGGTCTGGTGCAGGCACCAGCGGGCGCCTGGTTCGGTGGCCGGTGCGCACGCGCCGGGCTCGGCCCGCAGGACACGCATTCGCACCCGCTGCGGCGCCAGCGCGTGCAGGGCACGCATCGCGGCGGCGTTGGCCGACTCGCCTCCGGCGCCGTCCACGGCATAGACCGCCTGGACCGACGCCATGGCGGCAATCAGCCCGGCGTCGAGCTCCCGCTCGCCGCTGCCGATGTCGCCGTCGAGGTTGTGGTACTCGATGCGAGCCAGCAGGGCCAGGCCCGGGGCGCCCTGCTCGCGCAACTGGCGCAGCCAGCGCTGCGCGACAAAGGCGCCGCTGCTGTGTGCGACGACGACGATGCGGCCGCTCGTCGTGCCGGCCGCTGCAACCGGCAGGCCGATCAGGTGGCGGGCCAGCGTGGCGGTGTTTACGTCTTCCTCGCGGTAGCGGGAGTCCTGCGGCCCGCGGACCGCACAGCGCAAGCCTTGCACGGCGACCCGCGAGCGGCCGGCCAGCGCCTGGGCCCAGCCCCAGGCCGATTCGGCGCCGACGCGCCAGCCGGCAAAGGCGATGAAGCCCCCCGGCGCCAGCGCCCCGCCGTCGCAGGACACGCCTTCGGCGAGCGCGGCCGGCAGCGGTGCCGGCGGTGCGGCAAGCCCCTGGGCGCAGGCGGCAACGGCCGTGGCCAAGACGAGCGCACCGCGCCGGATCAGGGTTCTCATGGTCCCATCATCGCCGCGAAACGCCGGGCATCCATGCCAGCATCGGCCACGCCTGTCCGCCGCCCGCACCCCCCATGACCACACGCAATCCCTGGCTCTGGATCCCGACGCTGTACTTCAGCCAGGGCATCCCCTACGTCGTCGTGATGACGCTGTCGGTCGTCATGTACAAGAACCTCGGCGTCAGCAACACCGAGATCGCGCTCTACACGAGCTGGCTGTACCTGCCCTGGGTCATCAAGCCGCTGTGGAGCCCGCTGGTCGATCTGTTCGGCCGCAAGCGCATCTGGATCGTCGGCCTGCAGTTCGTCGTCGGCGCGGCGCTGGCGATGGTGGCGCTGACGCTGCCGGCGCCGAACTGGTTCCAGCTTTCGCTGGCGGTCTTCTGGCTGATGGCCTTCGCGTCGGCGACCCACGACATCGCGGCCGATGGCTTCTACATGCTGGCGCAGAGCCAGAACCGCCAGGCCGCGTTTGTCGGCGTGCGCAGCACCTTCTACCGGCTGGCAATGATCGCCGGCCAGGGCGGCCTGGTCGTGCTGGCCGGGTCGCTGAACGACCACTACGGCAGCGCCAGCCAGGCCTGGATGGTGGTGATGGGTCTGCTCGGCGCGATGTTCGCCGTCGCCGCGCTGTGGCATGCCTTTGCGCTGCCCAAGCCCGAAGCCGATCGACCGACCGGAAGCGGTGGCAACGTGGTCGCCGATTTCGTCACCGTGTTCGCCGCCTTCTTCCGCCAGCCCGAGGTCTGGCGGGTGCTGCTGTTCCTGCTGCTGTACCGATTTGCCGAGGCGCAGCTGCTCAAGCTGGTGACGCCGTTCATGCTTGACCCGCGCGACGTCGGCGGCCTGGGCCTGAAGACGCAGGACGTGGGCATCGCCTACGGCACGGTCGGCATCGTCGCGCTGACGGTGGGCGGGCTGCTCGGGGGCTGGGTCATCTCGCGCGTCAGCCTGAAGAAGGCGTTCTGGCCGCTGGTCCTGTGCATGCACGTGCCCAACACCGTGTTCGTCGCGCTCGCGGTCTGGCAACCGACCAGCCTGGTGCTGGTCAGCGCGGCGGTGGCGACCGAGCAGTTCGGCTACGGCTTCGGCTTCACGGCCTACATGGTCTACATGCTGATGATCGCCGGCGGCCCGGACGGACAGAACCCGCACAAGACCGCCCACTACGCGCTGTGCACCGGCTTCATGGCCCTGGGCATGATGCTGCCCGGCATGTGGAGCGGCTGGCTCCAGGACCAGCTCGGCTACGTCAACTTCTTCATCTGGGCCTGCATCGCCACGCTGCCCAGCTTTGCCGCGGCGGCGCTGGTGCGCATCGACCCGGGCTTCGGGCAGAAGACCGACACCGATGGCGCGCGGAGCTGAAGCCCCCATGGCCGCCACCGACCACACCGCCGCGACGACCCTGGTGGTGGCGATCCGGGGCTGGACCTCCACCGGCGACGCGCTGCTGTTCGGGGGGCCGGGCAGCGAGATCCGGCCGGCCTTCATCGACGCTCTGTCGCAGGAGGCGGCGGCCCGCGGGCAGCCACTCGGGTTCTGGGTGCCGCGACTCGAGATGAACATGTTCTCGATGCGCAGCCCGGAGTCGCTCGCCGAGGAGATCGTCGCCGGGCTGGACACCGAGCTGGCGCGCTGGCCTGGCGTGAAGCGCATCGTGCTGCTGGGCTACAGCGCGGGGTCGCTGCTGGCGCGCCGGGTGTTTGCGCTGGCCCACGGGGCTGACGACCGCGCCGAGCTCGACCCCCGTCGGCGCCGGCCCTGGGCCGACCTGATCGACCGCACCGTGCTGCTGGCCGGCATCACGCGCGGCTGGGCGTTTTCGTCGGCGTCGCCAGCCCATGTCCGCTTCATGGCGCCGGTGCTGCTGGGTCTGGCCAGGGGGGTGGGCCGCCTGCGCCGACGCAAAGGCGACAGCCCGCTGCCCTTCATCCTGCAGATGCAGCGCGGCCGCCCTTTTGCCGTGACAACCCGGCTGCAGTACCTGAAGACGATCACGACCCTGGGCGAAGCCCGGGCTGGCGCCACGGCGCCCGCCAGGCCGCTGCGCCACGACAACCGCCTGCCGACCACGGTGTTCCTGCTCGGCGCGCAGGACGAGTTCCTGTCGCCGGCCGACTGCACCGAGCTGGGCGCGCGGCCCGAATTCACCTACCTCGACCTCCCGGGCAGCAACCACATCCAGGCGACCTGGATCGAGGATCCGGACGCGATCGACTTCAAGGTCCGCGCCGCCGACCGGCCGGCACTGGCCCGCAATGCCGAGCGCCGACGGCGACTGGTGGACGCCCTGACGCTGCCGCAGGACGCGCTGAACCGCGGCGGCGCGGTGCCGGCGGCCGACATCGACGACTACCTTGACCCGATGGACATCAGCGAGGCGCGCGACGACCGGGCCGGCGCAGGCTCGGCCGTGCAGCACGCCGTGATCGTGATGCACGGCATCCGCGACCACGGCTTCTGGACCAAGCGCGTGGCCCGCGAGATCAAGTCCCTGGCGCGCAGCACCGGCCGCGTCGTGCGCGCCCCCAGCCCGAGCTATGGCTACTTCTCGATGTGGGACTTCGTCCGGCCGGGCGGGCGCGAGAAGGCCGCGTACTGGTTCATGGAACGCTACGCCGACGTGCGCAGCCACTTCCCCAATGCCCAGATCAGCTTCGTCGGCCACAGCAACGGCACCTACATCGCGGCCCGCTCCATGCAGCTGTGCCCGGCGGTGCGCTTCCGCAACGTGGTCTTCGCCGGCAGCGTGGTCCGTCGCGACTACCCCTGGTCACGGCTCGGCGGCAGCGTGGACGCGGTGGTCAACTACGTCGGCCACAACGACTGGGTGGTCGGCTTCATGCCGTCGGTCTTCGAGCGGCTGGGACTGCGCTTCCTCGACGTTGGCGGTGCCGGGGCCTATGGCTTCGTCACCGTGCCACAAACTTCAGCGGCGCCCGGCGCCGGTCCGGCGTTCCACCAGATCGTCTACGTCGAGGGCGACCACAGCGCCGCGGTCGGCGAGACGCACTGGCAGCAGATCGCGCGTTTCGTGCTCGAGGGCCAGGTGCCGCAGGGCAGCACCGTCGCCCGGCCCTGGCCACTGCGCTGGCTGTACCGCGCCGCGCCGGCCGTCACGCTGACCTTCGCCGCGCTGGCCGCAGTGGCGCTGGCGCTGCCGCTGCTGTTCGTTCTGGGCACCGGGCGCTGGGGGCTGGATCTGGGCGCGCTGGACCTGCTCGCCGTGGCCTTGGCCTTCGCCGGCTGCGTCGGCCTGTCGTGGCTGGTGATGCGCTTTCTCAAGCAGTGGTGAGCCCGGCCGGCGGCCCGACAGGGGTCAGCCGACCTGGCAGACCTTGAGCATGTTGGTGCCCCCGGGGTGGCCCATAGGCTCGCCGCAGGTGATCGCGTAGGTGTCTCCCGGGCGCAGCACGCCGCTGTCCACGAGCAGCCGCTCGGCCTGCGCCAGGGCATCGTCGCGCTCGGACAGTCTGGCCATCAGCATCGGGCGCACATTGCGGTACAGCGCCATCTTGCGCTGGCTCTGCTCGCGCGAGGTCATGCCGTAGATCGGCACCTTGATGGCATGGCGGCTCATCCACAACGCCGTGCTGCCCGATTCGGTCAACGCCACGATGGCCTTGCAGCCCAGGTGGTGGGCGGTGAACAGCGCGCCCATCGCGATGCTTTGGTCGATGCGGCCGAAGCGCTTGTTCGTGAAGTCGGCGTCGAGCTGCACGTCGACCGAGCGCTCGGCCTCGAGCGCGATCTGCGCCATCTGCTCCACGGTCTCGACCGGGTACTTGCCGGCGGCCGTCTCGGCGCTCAGCATCACGGCGTCGGTGCCGTCCAGCACGGCGTTGGCGACATCGCTGACCTCGGCGCGCGTGGGCACCGGCGCCAGGATCATGCTTTCCATCATCTGGGTCGCGGTGATCGCGACCTTGTCCATCTCGCGCGCCATGCGGATCATGCGTTTCTGCAGCGCCGGCACCGCCGCGTTGCCGACCTCGACCGCCAGGTCGCCGCGCGCGACCATGATGCCGTCGCTGGCACGCAGGATGGCCTCGAGCTGCGGGATCGCCTCGCTGCGCTCGATCTTGGCGATCATCGCCGGCTTGTGGCGGGTCGCCTCGCCGGCGACGTTGGCGAGCTGGCGCGCCATCTCCATGTCGGTCGCGCTCTTGGGGAAGCTCACCGCCAGGTATTCGCACTGGAAGGCCATCGCGGTCTTGATGTCCTCCATGTCCTTGGCCGTCAGCGCCGGTGCCGTCAGGCCGCCGCCTTGCTTGTTGATGCCCTTGTTGTTGCTCAGCTCGCCGCCCAGCACCACCCGGGTGTGGACCTGCTCGCCGCGCACCGACTCGACGGTCAGCTTGAGCAGGCCGTCGTTGAGCAGCAAGGTGTCGCCCGGGCGCACGTCGCGCGGCAGCTCCTTGTAGTCCAGGCCGACGCCACCCAGGTCGCCCGGCTCGCTGCGCCCGGCATCGAGCACGAAGGCCTCGCCGGCGACCAGCATCACCTTGCCGTCGGTGAACTTGCCGACGCGGATCTTGGGGCCCTGCAGGTCGGCCATCAGCGCCACCGGCTTGCCGACCTTCTCGGCCACGCGGCGCACGAGGTTGGCCCGGTCGATGTGGTCCTGCGCCTTGCCGTGACTGCAGTTCCGCCGCACGACATCGACCCCCGCGCGGATCAGCCGCTCTAGCACCTCCGGGTCGCTGGACGCCGGGCCGAGGGTGGCAACGATCTTGGTGGCACGGGTCATGGACTCTCCGGAACACAGGAACTGGGGGACAGCCCTTGATTATGAGCACCTGATTTGTCCACGACAGATTTCGACAGAGGATGAACAAGCCTTGCAACAGCAGGGGAACTGTCGCGCGGAACCCAGAACAAATCGCGCGTCCGGGCTTAAGTTCGTCCATGACAAGCCGAAATCCGACATATCCGCAACCGATCCACCCCGCGAGACCCCCATGTCCATCCTGACCCGCCTGAACATCGGCGCCCGCCTGGCGCTGGCTTTTGCCGCACTCACCGTGCTGGCCCTGGCCCTGGCCTTGTTTTCGATCACCCGCCTGGCCGCGGTGACCGAGGAGGTGACCCTGATCGGCAACGACCGTCTGCCCAAGGTCGAGCGGGTGCTCGTGCTTGAGGATGCCGCCAACCTCTCCGCACGCGAGTTGCGCAATCTGCTGATCAGTGAAAGCCCCGAGGTCGCAAGCCAGGCCCAGGCGGCGATCCAGAAGGCCCGGGCCGACAGCGCCTCGGCGTCGACCTGGTTGAAGGAGCACATCAGCAGTGAAAGCGGCAATGCTTTGCTCACGGCAGCGGCCGAAAAGGGCCAGGCGCTCCGTGTCGCGCAAGACGACCTGCTGGCCAAGATCCAGTCCGGCGAACGCGAGCTCGCCGAGGTGTTGCTGTTCGAGCGCCTGCGGCCGGTGCAACTGGAGTACATGAAGACGCTTGAGAAGCTCCATCAGTACCAGACCGATCTCATCAATGAGGCCGTTGCCGAAGGCCAGACCCGTTACACCAGCGCACGCAACCTGCTGCTCGGCCTGAGCCTGACGCTGGCGGTCCTGGCCGCTGCGGCCGGGGTGGCCATCACGCGGTCGATCACCCGGCCGCTGGACGAGGCCGTGGCGCTGGCCCGTGCGGTGGCCGACGGCGACCTGAGCCGCAGCATCGTGCCCCGCGGGCATGACGAGGTCGCAACGCTGCTGCACGCACTGCAGGCCATGAGCGGCAACCTGAGCCGCATCGTCGGCCAGGTGCGGGCCAGCAGCGAGAGCATCGCCACCGGCAGCGCGCAGATCGCCTCCGGCAACGGCGACCTGTCGGCCCGCACCGAGCAGCAGGCCGCCAACCTGCAGCAGACCGCGGCGACGATGGAGGAGATCAACGCCACCGCGCGCAACAACGCCGCAACCGCCCGCGAGGCGACGGCACTGGCCCGTGGCGCGAGCGAGGTGGCACGCAGCGGCGGCGCGGTGGTCGGCGAGGTCGTCGCCGCGATGGACGAGATCACCACGCGCTCCAGGAAGATCGCCGAGATCATCGGCACGATCGACGGCATCGCCTTCCAGACCAACATCCTGGCCCTGAACGCCGCGGTCGAGGCGGCACGGGCGGGCGAGCAGGGTCGCGGATTTGCGGTTGTCGCCGGCGAGGTTCGGGCCCTGGCCCAGCGCTCGGCCAGCGCGGCGGCCGAGATCAAGACGCTGATCTCCGACTCGGTCGAACGGGTGGAGGCCGGCAGCAAGCTGGTCGGCCAGGCCGGCAGCACGATGGGCGAGATCGTCGCCCAGGTGAACCGCGTCTCGACCCTGATCGACGAGATCGCGGGTGCCTCGGCCGAGCAGACCAACGGTTTCGGCCAGGTCAGCCAGGCCGTGACCCAGCTCGACACCGTGACGCAGCAGAACGCCGCGCTGGTCGAAGAGAGCGCGGCTGCCGCCGCCAGCCTGCAGCAGCAGG
>JAJTGU010000226.1 GCA_021297985.1 Rubrivivax sp. | reverse complement strand
GACCTTCACCTTGGGCAGGAAGTCGACCACGTACTCGGCGCCGCGGTACAGCTCCGTATGGCCCTTCTGTCGGCCGAAGCCCTTGACTTCGGTCACCGTGATGCCTTGCACCCCGATGCCGCTCAGGGCCTCGCGCACTTCGTCGAGCTTGAACGGCTTGACGACGGCGGTCACCATCTTCATGACTTGTGTCTCCTTGAGTTTCAGAACGCGTACTTGACGCCAAACACGACGCCAGCCTTGCCCAGGTCCTTGCCGTTCTTCGGCGAGGCGTAGGCCTTGGTTCCGGCGATCGACTTGGTGCTGGTGCCAACCACCATGCCGCTGATCGTCAAGCCCTTGGCAACCTCGTAGGCTGCGGTCAGCGAGTAGTCGGTGTAGGAGAAGTCGCCGTTCTTGGCGACTTTCTGGTACCCCACATGGGGGGTCAGGGTCAGCCCGTCCATCGGGGTGAAGCTGGCCGACAGATCGATGTAGCTGCTGTTCTTGCTGTTCGAGAAGCCGAACAGGTTGGTCGTGCTGTGCGAGTACTTCAGGGTCGCCGGGCCGAAGCTCAGCGCGCCGTACACCTCGGTCGTGTTCGGGCTCACCACGGCCTTGTGGCCCGGGTACTGGTAGGCGAGCAGGCCGACGTCGAGCGTCAGGCCCTTGGTGACCTCGCCCTTCCAGCCGCCGTAGAGATCGAGCTCGTAGTCGGCCTTGCCGCCGGCGTCCTCGATCCACTTGATCGTCGAGGCCCAGGCCCCGAGGTAGAAGCCGCTTGCGTGGCTCCAGTCCAGCCCGCCCTGGACGGCCGGCTTCAAGCGCGACTGCGAGATGCCGCGATAGCGGTAGTCGGATACGGCGCCGATGTTGAATGCCACATCGGCCTGCGCCACTTGTGGCAGGGCCAACGACGACAGGGCAACTGCGACGGCGGCGGCGGACAAGCTCACCTTCATGGTTTCCCTCGGTTCTTGGGTTTGGATGCGTATGGCTGACAGAGTCTTTGCAGCTTCCGTGCCACCGGGCGCAAGGCCTTCAGATCGCCCCTGATTGGGGGGAAATGCGACCGCAACCGGATGTCAATGCACCGGATTGGTGACAACCGAAAGATGGCACCGCTTTGGTGCGGAAGACGGGACCCGGGTGCCGGGCTCAAGCTTGGGCCTCGATCAACGAGGGGTCCACGATGTCGATGGCGGTGGTGGCCAGCCGGGCGCTGGATGGGCTGAACGCTCCGGCGGTGCAGGTCGAGGTGCAACTGGCCAACGGCTTGCCGAGCTTCACGCTGGTGGGCCTGGCCGAGATGGAGGTCCGCGAGGCCCGGGAACGTGTGCGTGCCGCGTTGCAGCAGAGCGGCTTTGCGTTCCCGAGCAACAAGCGCATCACGGTCAACCTGGCGCCAGCGGACCTGCCCAAGGAAAGCGGCCGCTTCGACCTGCCGATCGCCTTGGGCATCCTGGCCGCCGACGGCCAGGTCTGTCCGCAGCAGCTGGCCCGGCACGAATTTGCTGGCGAGCTGAGCCTGGGCGGCGAACTCCGGCCAGTGCGCGGCGCCCTGGCGCTGGCCTTGGCGGCCAGCCGCTCGCCCCACGGTCGAACCCTGGTCCTGCCCGAAGCCAGCGCCGCCGAGGCGGCCCGGGTGCCGGGTCTGGACGTACGGCGGGCGAAGCACCTGGCCGAAGTGGTGGCGGCGATGCGGCCACGGCCGCCGGGGGTGCCCACCACAGGGGCCGACGATGCGGCCTTGCCCCGCGCGCAGCCCCGCCTGCCCGACGACGCCGCGCCCACCTGGCCCGACCTGCGCGACGTGAAGGGCCAGGCCGCGGCCAAGCGGGTGCTGGAGGTTGCCGCCAGCGGCGGCCACCACGTGCTGCTCGTCGGCCCACCCGGCAGCGGCAAGTCCATGCTGGCCGAGCGGCTGCCGGGGCTGCTGCCGCCCTTGGCCGCCGAACATGCGCTCGCCGCCGCGGCGATTGCCGGTCTGCAAGGCGACGCCCCGGCCTGGAATGCCGCCGGGGGCCGGCCCTGGCGCGCCCCACACCACACCGCAAGTGCCGCGGCCTTGGTGGGAGGAGGCTCCCCGCCGCGCCCCGGTGAAATCTCGCTGGCCCACGGCGGCCTGCTGTTCCTCGACGAACTGCCGGAGTTCCCGCGGCGGGCACTGGAGGCGCTGCGCGAACCGCTGGAGACCGGCGAGGTGACGATCTCACGCGCGGCGCGGCAGGCCAGCTTTCCGGCCCGCTTCCAGCTTGTCGCGGCGATGAACCCCTGCCCCTGCGGCTGGCTCGGTGCGCCGGCATCGCTGGGGCGCATCTGCCGCTGCACGGCCGATCAGGTCGCGCGTTATCAAGGCCGGCTGTCCG
Organism: Rubrivivax sp.; assembly: GCA_021297985.1. GTDB lineage: Bacteria > Pseudomonadota > Gammaproteobacteria > Burkholderiales > Burkholderiaceae_C > Rubrivivax. The sequence goes on along the minus strand of JAJTGU010000226.1, from coordinate 9,319 downwards.
GCCCCTTGCTCGACCGCATCGACCTGCAGGTCGAGGTGCTGGCCGCGGCGCCCCAGGAACTGCTCGGTGCGCCCGATGGCGAGCCCAGCGCTGCGGTTGCGGCCCGAGTGTCGGCCGCCCGCGACCGCCAGCTGGCGCGGCAGGGACGTCTGAACGCCGAGCTCGGTGCCACCGAGCTGGACGCCCGAGCGCCGCTGGAGCCGGCCGCACGCAGCCTGCTCGAAGCGGCAGCCAAGCGGCTGGGCTGGTCCGGCCGGCGACTGCACCGCACGATCAAGGTCGCCCGCACCGTGGCGGACCTGTCCGGCCGCGAGCCGTTGAGCGCCAGCGACGTGGCCGAAGCATTGCAACACCAGCGGGTGCTGGCGCCGTGAGCGCCCTGACGCCATCTAAGGCGCCTGAGTTGGCAGCGCGCATCCTCGTTCTGCGCGGCCAGCGCGTGATGCTCGACGCGGACCTGGCAGCGCTTTACGGCGTGACGACCAAGCGCTTCAACGAGGCGGTCCGGCGCAACCTCGTCAGGTTTCCCGAGGACTTCATGTTTGCACTCAACAACATCGAGTGGGCCGGTCTAAGGTCGCAATTTGCGACCTTAGATGAGCCTCCCGCCGCGGGTCGGGGCCGATTTCGCAAGTACCTGCCCCTTGCCTTCACCGAACACGGGGCCCTGATGGCAGCGAGTTTGCTAAACAGCGCGCGCGCGATCGAGGTCTCGGTCTACGTCGTTCGCGCCTTTGTCCGCTTGCGCGAACTTGCGGCGGTCCATGGGGATCTGGCCAAGCGGCTGTCCGACCTCGAAGACAGAACCACGGCGCTTGCGTCGGAGCAATCCAACTTGAGCCGGGAGACACGCGAGCAGTTGCAGGCGGTCTTCGATACCTTGCGTGCCTTGAAGACACCCCCGGATCCGCCGCGCCGGCCCATCGGCTTCATCGCCCCCGACACCCAGAGAGGCAAGTCCGCCAAGACCGGCTGACCGCCGTGATCGCCCGCCCGTGCGGCCCTCAGATCCCCTGCGGATCGACGTCGACCGCCCAGCGCAGCAGCGCGCGGTGGCGCGTGCGCAGCTTGGGCAGCAGGGCCAACCATTCGGCGAGCACTTTCTGCAGCGCCGGGCGCGAGGGGCTTTCGAGCAGCATCTGCATGCGCTCGACATCGGCCACACGGGCCAGCGTCGGCGGCACGGGCGTGTAGCAGCGCACGGGGCCCAGCGTCGCCGGCAGATGGGCCCGGGCGTCGTCGAGAAACTCCACCGCCGCAGCGCGGGTCTTGCCCTCGGCCCGCAGCAGCGCCAGGTGCACGTAGGGCGGCAGGCCGGTCTGGCGGCGTTCGGCCAGCTGCTGACCGGCGAAGCGCTCGAAGTCGTGGGCGGCCAGCGCCTGGTAGAGCGGGTGGCGCGGGTGCCAGGTCTGGATCCACATCTGGCTGCGCGTCGACTGCTCGGCGCTGCGGCCGGCGCGGCCGGCGGCCTGCATCAGCAGCGCAAACAGGCGTTCGGCAGCGCGGAAATCGCTGCTGAACAGTGCACCGTCCGGGTTGACCGCCGCGACCAAGGTCATGCGCCTGAAGTCGTGGCCCTTGGCGATCATCTGGGTGCCGACCAGCACGTCGACCTCGCCTTCGTGGACCGCGCCAAGCTGCTCCTCGAGGCTGCCGGCGACGCGCGTGCTGTCGGCATCGATGCGGGCCACCCGCGCGCCGGGCAGCAACTCGGCGAGCTGCTCCTGCAGTTTTTCGGTGCCGCGCCCGACGCCGTGGATGTCGAGGTTGCCGCACTCCGGGCAGGCCCGAGGCACCGGCTCCGTGAAGCCGCAGTGGTGGCAACGCAGCGTGCGTTCGCCCTTGTGGAAGACGCGCCAGGCGCTGCAGTGCGCACAGCCGCTCTTCCAGCCGCAGGCGGTGCAGTGCAGGACCGGCGCGAAGCCGCGGCGGTTGAGCAGCAGCAGGCTCTGCTCGCCGCGCCCGAGCCGGTCCTTCAGCGCTGCGACCAGCATCGGCGCCAGCACGCGCTCTTCGCCTTCGGGCACGCGCGGCAGCTGTCCCATGTCGATCAGTCGCACTTCCGGCAGCACGCCGCCGCCGATCCGTCCGGGCATCGCCAGCCGCCTGTAGCGCCCGGCCTCGGCATGGGCCCAGGTCTCCAGCGACGGCGTGGCCGATCCCAGCAGCACCGGGATCTTCAGCTGCCGGGCGCGCCAGACCGCCAGGTCGCGCGCCGAGTAGCGCGCCCCCTCCTGCTGCTTGAACGAGGCGTCGTGTTCCTCGTCGACGACGATCAGCCCCAGCCGCGGCATCGCGGCAAACACCGCCAGCCGTGTGCCCAGGACCAGCTCGGCCTCGCCGGTGTGGGCCAGAAGCCACTGCCTCAGACGCTGCGCCGGCGTCAGCGCGCTGTGCTGGCTCACCAGCCGATGACCCGGGAAGCGGGCCGCAAAACGCGCGTGCAGCTGCGGCGTGAGGTTGATCTCGGGCACCAGCACCAGCACCTGCCGGCCCCGCTCGAGCGCCGCCGCGGCGGCGCGCAGATAGACCTCGGTCTTGCCACTGCCGGTCGCGCCGTGCAGCAGCATCGGCGAAGGCGCGCTTTCGCCGGGCGCATCCAGCACCGCCAGGACCTGGGCCAGCGCGCCGGCCTGCTCGGCGGACAGTTCAGGCGCCGCACTCGCGCTGTCGGCAAGCCCGTTCGCCCGCGACGGACGTTCGTCTTCAGCCTTGGCCAGCCGCTTCAGGCGTCGTGCCAGTGCGACATCGTCGAGCTTGCGGAGCTCCGGGGGCAGGACCGACAGCGCCAATTCCCCCAGAGAGCGCTGGTAGTAGGCGGCAGAGAAGGCCAGTAGCTCGCACCACTCGGCTGAAAGCGGCGGCAACGCGGTCAGCGCCACTGCAACCGACTTCAGGCGTCGTTTGGGCGCGTCGGGGGGCGCGTCAGTGGGCTCGGTTTGCAGCACGGCCGCCGACGGGCCTGCGCTGCGCCAGACGATGCCCGGGACGTCCCGCGCGCCCAAGGGCACGCGTACCAAGGTTCCCGGCGCAAGCGGTTGCTCACTCAGGTAGTCCAGCACCGGGTCGACCGCGGCATGCCGAGGCGTGTCGACCACCACCCCGACCGTGTGGGCCCCGATGGCAGCTTCAGTGCTCAGAATTGGCCCCCCGCTCAACGAAAACTTCAGAAAGCCGGCGCAAGTGATTGATCCAAAAGACTTTTGAACCTGCGGCCGAGATCTGTGGATAACTTCGTGGAGAAAGTGCGGCGAGGTGCGCCAAGTGCTTGATTCTTCTCGCCGGAAAGTCCGATTTCACGGCCTGTGTCAGTTCAATGAAACCTTATGAATCAACGACTTGCATCGAATTTGCGGGATTATTGACGCTTCGATGACGTGGTGGACTCGCGACAGGGGTGAGATCCGGTTTTTGGGGATAAGTCAAGCCCTGAGCAGCCACTCACCCTACTGCGGCAAACCCCAGGGCCTCATCCGGCGGGCGTACAACGCAGGGTTCGCGAGTGGCTGTGAACGGCCTCGACCAAGGCCGAGACGCTCTCTGGCGGCGTGAACTGGCTGATGCCATGCCCCAGGTTGAAGACATGACCGCCCCAGCCGCCATCGGCACGCTGCGGCGGGCCGAAGCTGTCGAGCACGGCGACGGCTTCGCGTGCCACGACCTCGGGCGGCGCGAACAGCACCATCGGGTCGAGGTTGCCTTGCAGCGCGACCCGGTCGTGGGTGCGGGCACGGGCTGCGCCAAGGTTCGTCGTCCAGTCCAGGCCGACGACGTCGGCGCCGCAATCGGCGACGGCTTCGAGCCAGGGCCCACCGCCCTTGGTGAAGACGATGACCGGCACGCGTTGGCCATCGGCGCCGGTGCGCTTGAGCGCGGCCACGACCTGCCGCGTGTAGGCCAGGCTGAAACTCTGGAACGCGCCGTCGGCCAGCACGCCGCCCCAGCTGTCGAAGACCATCACCGCCTGGGCACCGGCATCGATCTGCGCGTTCAGGTAGGCGGCAACGGCCTGGGCGTTGATCGCCAGCATCCGGTGCATCAGGTCGGGCCGGGCGTAAAGCAGGGTCTTGACGTGACGGTAGTCGTCGCTGCCGGCGCCTTCGACCATGTAGCAGGCCAGGGTCCAGGGGCTGCCGGAAAAGCCGATCAGCGGCACCCGACCGGCGAGGCTGCGCCGGATCTGCGCCACGGCGTCGAAGACGTAGCGCAGCTTGTCCAGGTCCGGCACGGCCAGCGCCGCAACCGCGGCCTCGTCGCGCACCGGATGGGCAAAACGCGGGCCCTCGCCTTGCGCGAACGACAGGCCCAGGCCCATCGCGTCGGGCACCGTCAGGATGTCCGAGAACAGGATCGCGGCGTCGAGCGGCCAGCGTTCCAGCGGTTGCAGCGTCACCTCGGTCGCGTAGCCCGGGTTCGTCGCCAGGCCCATGAAGCTTCCGGCCTTGGCGCGTGTGGCGTTGTACTCGGGCAGATAGCGGCCGGCCTGGCGCATCAACCACATCGGCGTGTGGGGCGTGCTCTGGCGAAAGCAGGCTCGCAGGAAGCAGTCGTTTTCGAGTCGGGCGAATGTGGACACGGCAGATGGGGCAGCGGGGGGTGGCCTCATTATCCCGGCCGGGGGGACGCGCGGCTGGCCTGCCACAGTGCCTCGGGCGAGAGCACCAGGGTGCTGCCCGCAGGCGAGGTCGGCGGCTGCAAGGCCAGGTGCACGACGCAGCGGGCCAGTACCGGCGTTGTCAGCGCCTGTTCGCGCTCCGGCACCATGAAGCGCAACTGCCGCCACCACGCCTGACCCAGGCGCTCGGCCAGGCTCTGCGGCGTTGCTGAAGGATCCTCTCCGGCACGAGCGGCGCGCACGATGAGCAGCTGCGCAAACCCGAGCCGGGCGAGTTCGCCCTCGTCGTGGCTGGCCAGGCCGTGCAGCAGCGCTCGGGGCAGCAGGGCCGGCGAGTGCGGCAGCAGCAGCACCAGACGCGGCACGCCGGCCGCGTGGATGCGGCGCGCCAGCGGCAACCAGCCGGTGGGGTCCGGACGCGCAAAGGCATCGTCTCGGCGATTCGAACGCCGCTCGCGTTCGAGCACGATGAACGCCAGGTCGGCCAGGTCGCTGCCCGGGCACAACTCATCGTCGCGCAGCGGACGCAGACCGCGCATCGTGCTGGCCAGCGGCGTGGCGACCAGCGCCAGGACCTGCGCGGCGCGGCCGGCCACCAGACACTCGGACAGCACGGCCGAGCCCAGCACGCCACCGGCACCGGCGACCAGGATGCGCGGCGCCGCGAGCGGGGCGGCGTCGCGGCTGTGGGTGCGGTTGAGTGCGTACTGGACGGCCTCCATGGTCCGGACATTCTCGGCTCCGGGCTTGGGTACAGTCGCGGTCCGTTTCGAAGGAACCTGCCCAATGTCCAAGCGCCTGCTCTCCGCCCTGATCCTGGCCACGACACTGAGCCTCGGGGGCTGCGGCTACAACGACTTCCAGAAGCTCGACGAAGAGGTCAAGGGCGGCTGGGCCGAAGTGCTGAACCAGTACCAGCGGCGCGCCGACCTGATCCCGAACATCGTGGCCACGGTCAAGGGCGAGGCCAACTTCGAGCAGGAAACCCTGACCAAGGTTGTGGAAGCCCGCGCCAAGGCCACCAGCATCCAGGCCACGCCTGAATTGATCAACAACCCGGAGGCCTTCCAGAAGTTCCAGGCCGCGCAGGGCGAGCTGTCGGGCGCGCTGTCGCGCCTGCTGGTGGTGAGCGAAAACTACCCCAACCTGAAAGCCAACCAGGGGTTCCAGGACCTGCGCGTGCAGCTCGAGGGCACCGAGAACCGCATCACCGTCGCGCGCAACCGCTACATCAAGACCGTGCAGGCCTACAACGTGCTGGCGCGCAGCTTTCCCAGCAACCTGACGGCCATGGTCTTCGGCTACGACGTCAAGCCCAATTTCACGGTCACCAACGAAGCCGCGATCAGCGCGCCACCGAGCGTCAGTTTCGACAGCGCGCCCAAACCGGTGGCCCCCGCTGCCCCGGCGGCCTCGAAGTGATGGCCGCTGGCCGCTCGTGGTGATCCCGATGCGGCGCCTGCGGCTCCTGCGGCTCCTGCGGGCTTGGGCGTGCGCCACATGGCTGTGTGCCGGGCTGGGTCTGCTGCCGGCGCTGGCTCAGGACGTGCAGCCGGTACCGGCACTGTCGGGTCGCGTCATCGACACCACGGCCACGCTGTCGGGCCCCGATGCGGCGGCGCTGGAGGCCAAGCTCGCGGCCTTCGAGCAGCAGGCCGGGGCTCAGCTGGTGGTGCTGATCGTCGCCAGTACCGCGCCCGAGGACATCGCCAGCTACGCCCAGCGTGTCGCCGATGCCTGGAAGATCGGCCGTCGCGAGGTGGGCGACGGCCTGCTGGTCGTGCTGGCGATGCAGGACCGCAAGACACGGATCGAGGTGGCCAAGTCGCTCGAAGGCGCGGTCCCCGACCTGGCGGCGCGCCTGATCCTGCAGGACGTGCTGCGGCCGGCGCTGCGCCAGGGCGACGTCGCCGGCGGCCTGGACGCCACCGTTGACCGGCTGTCCGAACGCATCCGCGGTGAGGCGCTGCCTCTGCCCGAGCCGAGCGCCGGCCGCGACCGCGGCCTGCAGCTCGAGGAGCTGGCGATGTTCTTCTTCGTTGCCGTGCCCATCGTCGGCGCGGTCGCCACCGGCCTGCTGGGCCGCAAGCTGGGCACGCTCGCCACCTCGGGCATCGCCGGCGGCGCGGGCTGGTGGTTCACGCAGAGCCTGGTGGCGGCTGGCGTCGCGGGTGCCGTGGCGCTGGTGCTGGTCGGCATCGTCGGCTTTGGCAGCCTGGCGCGTCGAGCCGGGCGCTCGTCCGGACGCAGCCTGCCGCACATCGGCGGCTGGGACGGCGGTGGCGGCTGGAGCGGTGGCGGGGGCTCCTGGGGCAGCGGCGGCGGAGGCGGTGGGTTCTCGTCCGGCGGCGGGGGCGATTTCGGTGGCGGCGGCGCCTCCGGCGACTGGTGAGCGACAAGGGCAGCGCGATGACAGTCACTTTCCGCACCCCCCGCTGGCGGCGCCTCCTGGCCCACCGCTGGCTGGACGAAACCGACAGTGCCAAGGCGCTGGACGACGCCGCACTGGCACGGCTGGAGACGCAGGTCGCGGCCAGCGAACGCCGCCACAGCGGCGAAGTCCGGCTGTGTGTCGAGACCGGGCTGCCGCTGAGCTACCTGTGGCGTCGTGCGACGCCGCGCCAGCGGGCGGTGGCGATGTTCGGCAAGCTGCGTGTCTGGGACACCGAGCACAACAATGGCGTGCTGATCTACCTGTTGCTGGCCGAGCACGCGATCGAGATCGTGGCCGACCGCGGCCTGGCGCGTCAGGTGCCGGAGGCGCAATGGCAGAGCCTGGTCGCCGGCATGAGCGGCGCCTTCAAGGCCGGGCAGTTCGAGGCCGGCCTTGCGCACGCGATCCACAAGGTCGACGAGCTGCTGGCCCGCCACTTTGCGCTCGCCGAGGGCGAGGTCAATCCGAACGAGCTGCCAGACCGGGCCGCCCGGCTCTAGGCGTTGACGTCAGGCACTCGGTCGCCGAGCCGCTCCAGTCGACCAGCGAGCCGTCGAGCGCGGCACCGCGGCGCACGGCTGTCATCTCGGCGACGATGGCCAGCGCGATCTCCGGCGGCGTGCGCCCGCCGAGGTTCAGGCCCACCGGTCCACGAAGCGCATCGACCTCGGCCTGGCTGACCTCGAACTCCATCAGGCGCGCACGTCGGGCGTCGTTGGAGCGTCGCGAGCCCAGCGCACCGACGTAGAACGCCGGAGTCTTCAGTGCCTCCATCAGCGCCAGGTCGTCGAGCTTGGGGTCGTGGGTGACGGCGACGACGGCGCTGTGGGCGTCGAGGTTCATCGCCAGCACCAGGTCGTCGGGCATGGCGCGCGACAGCAGCACGCCTTCGATCGCCTGCCAGCCTTCGTGGTACTCGCTGCGGGGGTCGCAGACCGTGACGCGGTAGTCCAGCATCACGGCCATCGCGGCCAGATAGCGCGACAGCTGCCCGGCTCCGATCACCAGGAGACGCAGCCGCGGGCCGTGAACGGTCTCCAGGGTCTGGCCGGCGTCGGATTCGGTCCAGCGCACCCGGTCGCCTTCGGCGGCCTTGGCGAGCGTGACCACGCCCGTGGCCAGTTCGAGCCGCCGGCGCACGACCTCGTGCCGCTCGACTGCCGCCAGCAGCTCGCGCAGCAGCGAGCCCGCCGACAGCGGTTCGAGCACGATCAGCACGCTGCCGCCGCAGGGCAGGCCGAAGCGCTGCGCTTCTTCGGCCGTGGCGCCGTACAGCGTGGTCATCGGCAGGCGCGGCGCGAGCTCGCCTCGCTGAAGGCGCGAGATCAGGTCGTCCTCGATGCAGCCGCCCGAAAGCGAACCGGCGACCTGGCCGTCGTCGCGGATCACCATCAGCGAGCCCGGTGGACGCGGGCTCGAGCCCCAGGTGCGCACGACCGTCCCCATCACCACCCGGTGGCCGCGGTTCATCCAGTCCATCGCGGTGCGCAGGACCTCGACATCCATGCTGTTCATGCGGGACTCCAGAAAGGGGCGTTGCGGGCAGACGGTGTCAGGACCGCTTGCGGCCGAACACGCCGGCCAACCAGCCCTTGACGACGGTCCACAGCAACGCGATTGCGTTGAGCTCCTTCACCGGCGGCGGTGACGCCGGAGACGCCGGTTTCGGCGCTGCGGGGGTCGAAGGCGCTGACCCGTCAACGGCGAGTGCGCCACCGGGCGCCTGGGAACCTTCGACCATGCGCATGATGGTCGTCTCGGCGAAATCGGGCATTGCCGACCGGGGCGCTGCGCCTGGGGCCTTGGCGGGCACGGCCGAAGCCGAGGCGCGGAAGTTGTCGGCGAACTGCGCCAGCATCGCGTCGCTGACCGGCACCAGCAGCCGGCTGCCGAACTGCGCCAGCTTGCCGCTCACGACCACCGTGGCCTGGCCGACCAGCACGCAGGCTGTCGTGTCGGCCGGGTCGCTCTCGAGATGCGCCACGAGCTGCATCGATGCCGAAGAGCCACCCTTGTCGGCGCCCTTGCCCAGCAGCCGCAACTCGCGCTTGCGCGGATCCACGCCCTGGACTTCGATGTCACCGCTGAACAGCATCGCGGCCGGCCCGACACGGGCCTTCACCGTGCCCTTGTACTGGTACGGGCCGACCTGGTCGACGATCTGCGCCCCGGGCATGCAGGCCGCCGTGGCGTGGATGTCCGAGAGCACGGTCCAGGCTTGGTCCAGGCCGGTGGCGACGGGGTAGCGCTTGTCGAGTCTGACTTCCATG
>JAJTGU010000321.1 GCA_021297985.1 Rubrivivax sp. | reverse complement strand
GTCGAGCGCCGGTATCGGCGTGGCCTGCTGCTGATCCAGGAAGGCGAGCCCGGCGGCACGCTTTACTTCGTGCTGTCCGGCCGCTTGCGCGCCTACCATGCCACTGCCGATGGTCAGGAGTTCACCTACGGCCGCTTCGGGCCCGGCGAGGTGCTGGGCGAGCTGAGCCTGGACGGCGGCCCACGCTCGGCCAACGTCGAGGTCGAAACCGAGGCCCGCTGCCGGGTGGTCGACGTCGCGCTGCTCAAGCGCTGCATGGCCGAGGATCCCGAGCTGGCCTTCGAGCTGCTTTGCCGCGTGATCCAGCGTGCGCGTACCTTGTCCGACCGCGTCAGTGACCGGGCCTTGAACAAGAGCCACGCCCGCCTGGTCAAGCTGCTGCTCCAGGAGAGCCAGGCCGAGCCCGACGGCACGCGGCTCACGGCCCAGCCCTGGACGCATCAGGGGCTGGCCGAGCGACTTGGCTGCTCGCGCCCCATGGTCACCAAGCTGCTCAACGACCTGCGCGAAGGCGGCTACCTGCGCAAGGAGGCCGATGGCCGCTGGCGTCTGCTGAAGGCGCTGCCGCGCAAGTAGGGGCGTCGTCCCGCTTGCGGATTCAGCACTGCAGTCGCCACGCCCGGACGGGCAACACGAAGCCTTTCAGCGTCAGTGCCGGCAAGGGGTCGAAGGCATGGCGGCCGTCGACGGCGATACGAACGTCGTCGCTGACCCAGACCTCGCCGGCCGGCGCTTCGGCGCACAGCCGGGACGCCAGGTTGGTGCAGCGCCCGATCGCGGCGTAGTCGATCCGCGCCGCGTGGCCGACCGCACCGAGGGTGGCCTGACCGCGTGCGACGCCAACCGCCAGGCCCTGCGGGCCGTCGTGCCGTAGCCAGTCGTCGCTCAACGCGCGGGCGGCATCGAGCATCGCGGCCGCCAGATCGAGCGCCAGCGCGCTGTGCTCGGGTTGCGGGTCGGGGTCGTTGAAGAACACCATCAGCCCGTCGCCCGTGAAGCGCTCGAGCGTGCCACCGCGCTCGAAGACCAGCTCGCCCATGCGGGTGTGGAAGGCCGACAGGCACTGCATCACGCGTTCGGGCTCGGCCCGCTCGGCAAACGCCGTGAAGCCCCGCAGGTCGCCCATCAGCACCGTGACCTCGCGCCGGTGACTGGCCAGCAGGCCGTCCCAGCCCTCGGCAAGCAGCCGAGCGGCGAGCGCCGGCGAGAAGAACTGCTTCAGGCGCGACAGTCGCTCCAGCTCGTCGACCTGGGCCTGGACACGACGCTCGAGTTCGTGCGACCAGGCTTCGAGCGCCGATCGCTGGTGCTCGGTTTCGTCGATGAGAAGCTTCACGCGCAACAGCGAGCGCACGCGCGCCGTCAGCTCCGCCGGGTGGAACGGCTTGCTGATGAAGTCGTCCGCACCCGCCTCCAGGCCGCGCACGACATGGTCGCTGCCCTCCAGCGCGGTCAGCATCACGATCCCCACCGCCCGCATCGAGGGCATCTGGCGCAGCCGGCGGCAGACCTCGAAGCCGTCCAGGTCGGGCATCAGCACGTCCAGCAGCACCAGCGAAGGCGGCTCCAGCGCCGCCCGCGCCAAGGCCTCGTGGCCGCCGCTGGCCTGTACGACGCGGTATCCCTGGTGGACCAGCCGAACGGCGAGCAGCTTGCGGTTTTCGGCCAGGTCGTCGACGACGAGGATCGTGGCGGGACTGGCGCTCGGCATGGCCCGATGATGCCGTGCGGGACCGGTCGTCTGGCCTCAGTGCACCTGCAACGCCGCCTGCACGGCGTCCAGCAGGCGTTGTGGTGGCGTGATCGGCTTGGTCACGAAGGCCACGAAACCGGCCGCCTGGACACGCGTGCGCTCCGAGTCCGGCACCGACGCGGTGACGCAGATCGCGGGCACGGCTGCCAGAGCCGGCTGCTGCCTCATCCAGGCCAGCAACTCGTAGCCCGACTCGCCCGGCATCTGCAGGTCCAGCAGCACCAGATCCGGCGGCGCCGCGAGCATCGGCGCATGCGCCGACTCCGCATCGGGCGAAGTCTCGACCGTGTAGCCGTAGAACTTCAGCACCGTGCGCAGGTGCTTGCGGCTGAGTTCGTGATCGTCCACGACGTGAATGCGGGCGGGGCTCATGTCCGGGTCCCTTCTGTCTGGATCGTGACCTGCGGCGGCGCCTCGGCCGGCAGGTCGACGGCGAAGGTTGCGCCCTGGCCCGGAACACTGGACACGCTGGCCGTGCCCCCGTGCAGCTCGGTCAGCAGCCTGACCAGCGCCAGGCCCAGCCCGGCGCCCTTGGTCGCACTGTGCGGGCTTTGCACGCCTTGGACAAAGGGCTCCCAGATCCGCTCCAGGTCGTCGGCGGCGATGCCGATGCCGTGGTCCTCGACCTCCAGCCGCAGCCCACCGGGGTAGCGTGCTGACCCCGCGATGCGTACCGCGACATGACCACCCTCGGGCGTGAACTTGATCGCGTTGCCGATCAGGTTGATGAGGATCTGCCGGACACGCCGCTCGTCGGCGACGATGGTCGCTGGGGCCGTCCCGGCGCGGCCGACGGTCAGTTGCACGGTCTTGCGCAGACACTCGCCACGCGTCGACGCGATGGCCCCTTGCACCGGCTGGCCGACGTCAACGGGAACCAGCGAAAGCACCAGCTTGCCCGCCGGGATCTTGGCGATGTCAAGCAAGTCCTCGATCAGCGACAGCAGGTGCCTGCCCGAGGTGTGGATGTCGCCGAGGTACTCGTGTTGCTCGTCGTTCAGCGGCCCCGCCATGCCCTCGCGCAGAACATCGGCAAAGCCCAGGATGGAGTTCAGCGGTGTCCGCAACTCGTGGGACATCTCGGCCAGAAAGTTGTCCTTGTGCTGGCTCGCCGCCAGCAAGGCCGCGGTCCGCTCGGTGACCTTCTGCTCCAGGGTCTCGACACTCTCCTGCAACCGCTCGGCCATGCGGTTGAACTGGGCGGCGAGGTCCTCGAGTTCGTCGTTGGTGCGGATGTCCAGACGGGTTGCCAGGTCGCCGGCAGCGATCTGCTGAGCGCCGGATTGGAGTTGGCGGATGGGGCGTATCGCCCGGGAGGCGAGCCATCCTGCGGCCAACACGGCGGCCACAACAGCGGCAAACGTCACGATCAAGGTCCGCCAAAGTGTTCCGAGAGCACCAGCGCGAACATCCGCTGCGGGTTGCTCCGAAACCGCCCACCAAGTTGTGCCGTGAATCGGTGCCTTGGCGGCAAGCACCGCCGTGCCGGAACGGCCCTCGCGTGCC
>JAJTGU010000305.1 GCA_021297985.1 Rubrivivax sp. | reverse complement strand
GATGTCCTGCCAGTCGCGCTGCGGGCTGTACGCGGTCCAGACGTGGAAGGCCACATGCCGCGGCGGCAGACGCGGCTGGGCGGCGTCATCGCGCCACACGCTGTCCTGCCCGTACCGGTAACCCCCGCACCGACTCACCCAGGCCCCAGCACCGTAGGCCGCGAGGTACTGGCTCTGGGTCATCGGCTCGAGGCAGTGGGGGCAGACATGCCGCACCGGCGACGCATCGCCGCCAAGCCCGCCACCCTTGAAGCCGTGGCGGAGGTCCTTGCCACCCCACTCCAGAGGGTGCTCGGCCTGGCAGTGCGGGCAGGCAACGTGATACCGCAGCACCGCCTCGGCGTTGGCCTCCCGGGTCTCAATGTGGTCCAGACCTTTGATGCGCGGGGTGCTTCCAGCGATCAGCTTCGGGAACGCTGCGCCTTCCAATCGCCCGCGCGCGCCCTCGATCGGGTCGATCGACTTCTCGACAACAGTGTCGAACGCACTGGCCTCGTCCAGCATGGCCACGGACACGGTGATGCGCCGGTACGCCCGCGCTGCCTTGCCGCCCAGGGTGTGCAACACGCTTCCCATGAACTGCTTGAGCTTCAGGGTGTCGTCCTTGCCCTTCAGCAGCACCGGCGCCATCGCCGGCACGTCTCGCAGCATGGGGTCGACCTCAGCCTTGACGAAGCTGTCCCGGTCGTCGTCCGTTGGCTGCCAGAGAGCCTGCTTGCGCCGGCGGTGCGCAGCGTTGTAGGCGATGAACGCCAGGAGGGTCTTGGTGTAGCCGACGCGCTTGGACTTGCGCACGGTCACCTCGGCAATGGCGTCATTGCTGAAGGCGTCCATCCAGCCGCGCTGGAAAGGGTAGGCGTCCCACTGGCCCTGGCTGTGGCTGCTTTCTGCCGAAAGCCGGAAGTGCTTGGCGGCCCACTCGCTGAGTGACATCGGAGGCTCGGCACGAAGCGGCGCCAGGCCGGACACAACGGCCTGATGCACCGCTCGCTGCGTTTCAGTCGGCGCGCGGCTCATCTTCGAAATCCGGCGCGGCGTCATCGTCGACCACGGATAGGGACTCGCGGACCAGCTCAGCAGTCGCACGCGCCCACTCGTTTCGTGCGGCAGCGATGACGGCCATCACCTGGTCGACCGCGGGCTGCGGTAGGTCGGGCATGGTCTTGCGCAGCAGACCGGGCAAATGCTCGAATCGGTCGGCGACGGACTGGCTGGCGCTCGCGAGCACTTCGGCCAGCAGGGTCACGGCGGCGTACTCGCCACGCAGTACCTGATTCTTGATCTCGTTGCCCTCGCGCTGGCTGCGGGCCAGTGCAGCACGCTCCTGCGCCAGGTCGAGCGGCCCTTCGCTGAAACGCCCGGCAGCTTGCTCCCTCAGTCGGCCGCAGTAGGCCAGCAACCACTCGGCCGCCGTGCCGCCTTCGGCCAAAACTCCAGCACGCACCAGCTCGCTGACGGCCTGTTGACTGATGCCAACGGCCTCACCGAACAATGCCTGACTGACGGGCACCTGAGGGGTCACCGCACAACCCCCCTACAAAACTCGTTGAACAGTCGAATCTCGCGGTCGATTCGTACCCGCGTCAGGAGGGCTCCAGAGGGACCCGCGAGCCAGTTGAGGCGGCTCATCGCGCACCCCAGCGGCTGAGCTCGAAGGCAACTTCGCGCTGGAAGATCACCGGGAAGCGCGCGCGGATCGCCGCCAGCACCGCCTCGCGGATCTTCCTGGCGTTGAACATCTGCGGCACGTCGATGGTCTGCACGGGCTCGATCTGCTCGCCGTGCTGGCCACCCCAGCGTCGCGACCGCATCCTCGTGCCCTCTTGCCGGGCGAAGACCGTGCGTCCCTTGTTGGCGATGAACGCCCCGCGGATCAGCCTGCGCTGGCCGTTGCGCCGGACCTTGATGGTCACGCCGCCTGCCACCTTCCGCGGGCTGAAGTTGATGACGTTGACCGAGCGCCTGCCGCCCTTGGTCTGGCTTTCGAGGCTGGCCTCCAGTTCAAGCAGCCCACCGGTCAGGCGAGCCCGATTGATCCGCAGCTTCTCCCTGACCTTGCCGGCCTTGATGTCGTACTCTGCCGTGATGCGGCGCACCATCTGCGTCCTGGCCTGCTCCATCGTGCGGTTCAAGGACCGGCCTGTGGCCTTGGTCGCCACGTCCTTCCGCAGCCCTTCCAACTGGCGCTGGACGTCGGGGAAGTTGGTCTTGATGCTCAGCTGCATGGTTAGTACTCCTGCGCCGCATCTGCAAAGCGCTGCGTCCGCCCGTCGAAGAACAGGCGAACGGTCCTGGTCGCGCCGTTCTTGTTCTTGACCAGCTCAAGCTGAGCGGCGTGAAGGTTGTCTGGCCGCGGGTTGCGGCGCGCCTCACGCCAGAGCAGACCGATCACATCGGCGGCCTGTTCGATGGCGCCGGACTCGGCCAAGTGATCCAGTCGGGGCGGGGTGTTCGTCTCGTCGGCCTTGCGGTTGAGCTGACTCAGAAGCAGCACCACGCAGTCCAGCCGCTTGGCCATGGCCTTGAGCCCGCGGGCGATGTTCGCCAGCTCATAGGCCCGGGTCTCGCCCTCGTCGTTCATCAGCTGCAGGTAGTCGATGACGACCAGCCCCAGCTTCTGAGGTTTCGCACTGCGCTGCACCGCGCGCGCGGCCTGCACCACGTCGGCCAGG
>JAJTGU010000100.1 GCA_021297985.1 Rubrivivax sp. | reverse complement strand
TTGTAGACCAGGGTCTCGGTGGCCGCGGCCGGCCCGCCCTGGGTGACGGCGCTGATGACGCCGAAGGTGTCGAAGAAGGCATAGACGAGCCCCACGACGAGCAGGAAGAAGGTGGTCGGCGAGAGCAGCGGAAAGATGATCGTCCAGAAGCGCCGCATCGGCCGTGCGCCGTCGATCGCGGCGGCCTCCAGCAGGCTCTTCGGGATGCTCTGCAGCCCGGCCAGGAAGAACAGGAAGTTGTAGGCCACCTGCTTCCAGGCCGAGGCCAGGATCACGAGCCACATCGCGTCCGAGCCATCCAGCGTGGGGTTCCAGTCCACGCCCAGCGCCTTCAGCCACCAGGCCAGCACGCCGATGGAGGGGTTGAACATGAACAGCCACAGCACGCCGGCCACTGCGGGGGCGATGGCGTAGGGGATCAGCATCGCCGTGGTGTAGGCGACGGAGCCGCGAACGACGCGGTCGGCCATCACCGCCAGCACCAGCGCCGGCACCATCGCCAGCACCGTGACGGCGAACGAGAAGTACAGCGTGCGCCAGAAGGCTTGCAAGTAGCCCTCGTCGGCGAAGACGAGGCGGAAGTTCTCCAGGCCGACGAACTGCACGTTGGCGCCGAACGGGTCCTGCTGCAGCACGCTCATGTACAGCGCCTGGCCGCCGGGCCAGTAGAAGAACACCAGCGTCACCACGAGCTGCGGAGCCAGCAGCAGCCAGGGCAGCAGTTTGTGCGGAAAGACGACTCGTCGTTGCATGCCGAAGCGATGCTACGTCCAGGCGGCCCATGGGGGCTCGCCCAAACGAAGCGGCGGCCGCTTCAGGGCCGCCGTTCGGGCTCGGGCTGCGCTCGCGATCAGCCCGCGGTGCGCTCGAAGGCGCGCAGCAGCGCGTTGCCGCGGCGCTCGGTGTTGCGCAGCGCATCGGCGGGAGTCTGGCGGCCCTGCAGGGTCTTCTCGACCTCTTCATGGAACACGTCGCGGATCTCGGTCCAGCGGCCGAAACGGTAGCCGTTGGTGTTGTCGCCCTTGGCCGCGCTGATCAGGCTGAGGATCGGCACGTCACGCCCGGGGTTCTTGGCGAAGAAGCCCTCATCCTGCATCGCCTTGAAGGCGCTGTTGGTGGCGGGCAGGAAGCCGGTGGTCTTGGCCCACTCCGTCATGACCTTGTCGCTGGCCAGGAAGCTGAGGAACTGCGCCACGCCGCGGAACTCGGCCGCGCTGCGATTGGGAGCGTTGAACACCCACAACGAGGCGCCGCCGATGGTGGTGGCGTAGGGCGCACCCTTCACATCGGGCCAGTGCGGCATCTGCGCAGTGCCGAACGCGAACTTGGCATCGCGCGCGATCGCGCCCAGCCCGCCGGAGCTCTGCGTGAGCATCGCGCACTCGCCGCTGATGAACTTGGCGGCGGCGTCGTTGCTGCGCCCGCCGTAGTCGAAGCTCTTGTCCTTCTGCATGTCCACCAAGGTCTGCAGCTGGCGTTCCAGCAGCTTGTTGTTGGCCAGCTGCAGCGAGGCGTCGACACCCCCGCGCCCGTTGCCCTTGGTGCCGAAGGCGATGTTGTGGCGCGAGCTGAACTGCTCGAGCATCACCCAGGCCATCCAGGTGGTGGTGTAGCCGCAGGCAGCAGCGTTGGTGCTGCGGATCTTCTTGGCCGCGTCGATGAGCTGCGGCCAGGTCTGGGGCGGCTTCTCGGGGTCGAGGCCTGCCTTCCTGAAGGCGTCCTTGTTGTAGAAAAGCACCGTCGTGCTGACGTTGAACGGCATGCTCAGCAGCTCGCCATTGGGCAGCCCGTAGTAGCCGCGGGCCGGGGCGATGAAGTCGGCCGGGTTGAACTGCATGCCGGAGCGCTTGAACACCTCGCTGACCGGCACCACGGCACCCTTGCCGTGCATCATGTCGCCGCTGCCGGCGTCGAACATCTGCATGATGTGCGGTGGGTTGCCGGCGCGGAAGGCCGCCACGGCGGCGGCCCGCTGTTCGGGGTATTGGCCCTTGAACGAGACCACGACGCGGTACTCGTTCTGGGTCTTGTTGAAGTCCTCGCCGAAGCGCGTGAGCAGCTCGCCACCCTGACCCGTGAGGCCCATCCACATCTGGATCTCGATTGGCCTTTGCTGGGCTGTGGCGGGCAGGGCGACAGCGGCGCCCAGCACGGCCGCAACGACGGCGCGGCGCAGTGTCAGGAAGGAAGACGATGTCTGCATGAGTTCTCCTCGGTCTTGGGGTCTGCTCGGCTGTCACAGTCCCGTCACGGGACCGGCCGGACGGTTGCGAAGTGGCCTTGAGTGTTGGCGCGCTTCGTGACAGTTGCGTTTTTCGCGGCGCACGACCTTTTCCGCAATCCGGGATAGCCCGTTCAATGCCGCGTTCGTCCGTCGAAGGGCCTTTCAGGCCTTCGACTAGCATTAACCCTCGCTGCCACGTGCTGGGCCCCCTGAGTCATTGATGAACGCCCCCCGAGCCCTGCCGATCCCCGCCGCCATTGCTGCCGACCGCGCCGCGGCCGCCGACGACGCCGCGGTCCGCCTGCGCGAGATCCCCTACAACTACACCTCGCTGTCTGACCGCGAGATCGCGATCCGGCTGCTCGGGGCGCGCGCCTGGGAACTGCTGCTGCAGTTGCGCGGCGAACGCCGCACCGGCCGCTCGGCACGCATGCTCTACGAGGTGCTGGGCGACATCTGGGTCGTTCAACGCAACCCCTACCTCGAAGACGACCTGCTCGACAACCCCAAGCGGCGCAAGCAGCTGATCGAGGCGCTGCACCACCGCTTGCGGGAGGTGCAGAAGCGCCGCACGCCCGGCGAGGATGCCGTCCGCGACGGCCTTGTCGGCGAACTGCTGGGCGCCGCCAGCCTGGCCGTGAACGCGTTTGCCGAACGCTTCGACGAGGTCGCTGCGCTGCGCCGCGCCACGCGCCGGGTGCTCGGTCGTCGCACGGCCAAGGACAACATCAAGTTCGACGGCCTTTCGCGTGTGTCTCACGTCACCGACGCCACCGACTGGCGGGTCGAGATGCCGTTCGTGGTGCTGACCCCCGATAGCGAGGCCGAGATGGCTGGCCTGGTGGCCGGCTGCATCGAACTGGGCCTCAGCATCGTGCCGCGCGGTGGCGGGACCGGCTACACCGGCGGTGCGGTGCCGCTGACGTGGAAGAGCGCGGTCATCAACACCGAGAAGCTCGAGACGCTGAGCGAAGTCGAGATGATGGCCCTGCCGGGCGTCGCCGAGCCGGTGGCCACCGTCTTCAGCGAAGCGGGCGTCGTGACGCAGCGTGTCGCCGACGCCGCCGAGCGCGCCGGCTACGTGTTTGCAGTCGACCCGACCAGCGCCGAGGCGAGCTGCATCGGCGGCAATGTCGCGATGAACGCCGGCGGCAAGAAGGCGGTTCTCTGGGGCACGGCTCTGGACAACCTCGCAAGCTGGAAGATGGTCACGCCCGACGCGACCTGGCTGGAGGTGGTTCGGCTGGACCACAACCTCGGGAAGATCCACGACATCGAAGTTGCCCGGTTCGAGCTTCGGCACTTCGACGCCACGGGCAAGAAGCTCCAGCGCACGGAAGTGCTCGAGATCCCCGGCCGCGTCTTCCGCAAGGAGGGCCTGGGCAAGGACGTCACCGACAAGTTCCTGGCCGGCCTGCCCGGCATCCAGAAGGAAGGCTGCGACGGCCTGATCACGAGCGCACGCTGGATCGTGCACCGCATGCCGCGTCACGTGCGGACGGTGTGCCTGGAGTTCTTCGGCAGCGCCCACCTGGCGGTGCCGAGCATCGTCGAGATCAAGGACCACCTGTTTGCGCTCAAGGACCAGGGCGTCCTGCTGGCCGGCCTGGAGCACCTGGACGACCGCTACCTCAAGGCGGTGGGCTACACGACCAAGAGCAAGCGTGCGCTGACCCAGGGCGTCAGCGGCACTGCCGGGCTGCCCAAGATGGTGCTGATCGGCGACATCGTCGGCGACGACGAAGACGCGGTCGCGCGGGCGACGAGCGAGGTCGTGCGCATTGCCAACAGTCGCCACGGCGAGGGCTTTGTCGCGGTCAGCGCCGAGGCGCGCAAGAAGTTCTGGCTCGACCGCAAGCGCACGGCGGCGATCGCCCGTCACACCAACGCCTTCAAGATCAACGAGGACGTCGTCATCCCGCTGCACCGCATGGGCGAGTACACGGAGGGCATCGAGCGCATCAACGTCGAGCTTTCGCTGCGCAACAAGCTCGAGCTTGCCGATGCGCTGCTGGCGTTCTTCCGCCGCGGCAACCTCCCGCTGGGACGCAGCGACGACGCCGGCGAGATCCCGAGTGCCGAGCTGCTGGAGGACCGTGTCCAGCAGGCACAGGCCCTGCTCGCCGAAGTCAGGGCGCTGTGGCAGCACTGGCACGATGGGCTCGACGTGCCGCAGCCCGACGTCGAGGGCCAGACCTGCTTTGCGATGCTGCAGGACGGCCGCTGGCGGGCCAGCTGGAAGGTGCAGATCCTCAAGCCGCTGCAGGCGATGTTCGCCGGCGTGGCCTTTGCGCCCCTGATCGACGAATGCCGGCGCATCCACAAGGGTGTGCTCAAAGGCCGGGTCTGGATCGCGCTCCACATGCACGCTGGCGACGGCAACGTGCACACCAACATTCCCGTCAACAGCGACAACTACACCATGCTGCAGACCGCCCACGAGGCGGTGGCGCGGATCATGGCGCTGGCGCGACGTCTGGACGGCGTGATCAGCGGCGAGCACGGCATCGGCATCACCAAGCTCGAGTACCTGAGCGACGCCGAACTGAAGGACTTTGCCGACTACAAGGCCCGCATCGATCCTGATGGCCGCTTCAACAAGGGCAAGCTGCTGCGTGCCGTGGCGGTCGACGCTCGCGCGGGCGACCTGAGTGCGGCCTACACACCGAGCTTCGGCCTGATGGGTCACGAGTCGCTGATCATGCAGCAGAGCGACATCGGCGCGATCGCGGAGTCGGTCAAGGACTGCCTGCGCTGCGGGAAGTGCAAACCGGTCTGCGCGACCCACGTTCCCCGCGCCAACCTGCTGTACAGCCCGCGCAACAAGATCCTCGCGACCTCGCTGCTGATCGAGGCCTTCCTGTACGAGGAGCAGACCCGGCGCGGCGTCAGCATCCGGCACTGGGAGGAATTCGAGGACGTGGCCGACCATTGCACGGTCTGCCATAAATGTGCCAACCCGTGCCCGGTGGACATCGATTTCGGCGACGTGTCGATGAACATGCGCAACCTGCTGCGCAAGATGGGCCAGAAGAGCTTCCGTCCGGGCAACGCCGTGGCGATGGCCTTTCTCAACACCACGAACCCCGAGACCATCAAGCTGATGCGCAGTGCGATGGTCGACGTCGGCTTCAAGGCCCAGCGCTTCGTGCACGACCTGCTCAAGCCACTGGCGAAGAGGCAGACCGGCGCGCCCCCGGCGACGCTGGGCGCCGCTCCGATCAAGGAGCAGGTGATCCACTTCATCAACAAGAAGATGCCGGGCGGTCTGCCCAAGAAGACCGCGCGCGCTCTGCTCGACATCGAAGACAAGAACTACGTGCCCATCGTGCGCGACCCCGTGCGGACGACGGCAGACACCGAGGCGGTGTTCTACTTCCCGGGCTGTGGCTCGGAGCGGCTGTTCAGCCAAGTCGGCCTGGCGACGCAGGCGATGCTCTGGCATGCCGGCGTGCAGACCGTGCTGCCGCCGGGCTACCTGTGCTGCGGCTACCCGCAGCGCGGCAGTGGTCAGTTCGACAAAGCCGACAAGATCATCACCGACAACCGGGTCTTGTTCCACCGCGTCGCCAACACGCTGAACTACCTGGACATCCAGACGGTTGTGGTCAGCTGTGGGACCTGTTTCGACCAGTTGCAGGGCTACCGGTTCGACGAGATCTTCCCGAACGCCCGGATCCTCGACATCCACGAGTTCCTGCTCGAAAAGGGCATCCGCCTCGACGGCAATGCCGAGGGCTACCTGTACCACGACCCCTGCCACAGCCCGATGAAGCAGCAGGATCCGATGAAGACCGTCAAGGCCCTGGTCGGCGACAACGTCCTGAAGAACGAGCGCTGCTGCGGTGAGAGCGGTACGCTGGGGGTGACCCGGCCGGACATCTCGACCCAGGTCCGCTTCCGCAAGGAAGAAGAACTGAAGAAAGGCGAACAGGCGCTGCGCGCCAGGCTGGCCGGGCAGTCCGCGGCGGCGCAGGCCAACATCAAGATCCTGACCAGTTGCCCCAGTTGCCTGCAGGGCCTGAAGCGTTATGAGGGCGACCTGACCAACGGCCTGCTCGAGGCCGACTACATCGTCGTCGAGATGGCCCGCAAGATCTTGGGCGAGACCTGGCTGGAGGACTTCGTGCACCGCGCCAACCAGGGTGGCATCGAACGGGTGCTGGTCTAGGAATCGCGGCCCATCCCCCGGATCAAGGGGGATATGCCGCAGCGCAACATCCCGCATACTTGGGTCACCGTGTAGTCCGTTTGTCCCACTCAGAGTCAAAGCCATGAACCTCAAGCACATTGCCGCCGCCGTCGCCCTGGTCGCGGGTTCTGCCTCGTCGATGGCCGTGACCTACAACATCGGCACGATGCCTCTGGCTCCGTTGGTGTACTCCAACACCGCGAGTGTCGCCTTGGGTTCGTTTTCGGATACTTACAACTTCGTCTTCCCGATGCTCGGCGACCAGGCTTCGGCCAGCGCCGTGTCGATCCAGCTCCAGGGCCTTCTCGACATCCGCAACCTGACGGTGTCGTTGTTCGACAGCGGCAACACCCTGATCGCATCGGGTACGCCGGGTACGTCCTCTTCGGTCAACAACGTCACGCTGGTGGGCGGCTCGAGCTACTACTACACCGTCACCGGCACGGCCACGGGCCTCGTGGGTGGTGCGTACGCCTTCATCGCGTCCGCCTCGCCGATCCCCGAGCCCAGCACGTACGCGATGATGATCGCCGGCATCGGCGCCGTGGGCTTCCTGGCGATGCGCCGCCGCCAACGCGGCTGAGTGGCTGCCTCGGGCCGCGCGTCTGCGGCCCCATTCGAAACAAGGCGGTGCTCTGCACCGCTTTTTGCTTTCCGGGCCTGTGCATACACTGTGCCCGCAGTACCTCGATTCAGGCCCAGCCTGCCGCCCTCATGAATGCCGTCGCCCAAGCGCCAGTCCCGGCCCGTTCGCAGCCGATTGCCGTGACGGTGCACCAGGCGTCGCGGGTGCTCGAAATCGGTTTCGCCGACGGTGCGAACTTCCGGATACCTTTCGAACTGATGCGGGTCTACTCGCCATCGGCCGAGGTCCAGGGCCATGGCCCTGGTCAGGAGGTGCTTCAGACCGGCAAGCGCGAGGTCTCGATCGTTGCCTTGAGTCAGGTCGGGCACTACGCGGTCCAGCCCAGGTTTTCCGACGGCCACGAGAGTGGCATTTTTTCCTGGGACTACCTGTATCGCCTCGGCCGCGAGCAGGCGGAGTTGTGGCAGCGCTACGAGCGCCGTCTCGCCGAAGCCGGGCGACTCCGCGACGATCCGATGCCTTTGGCAGGCGGCGGCGGCTGCGCATCGCACGGGCACTGATCCCCCGCCGGAACTCACCCAGAATCGACCCCATGGCCCAGACGCACTTCGGATTCAAGACGGTCGACGAAGAACAGAAGGCGCGCCAGGTGCGCGGCGTGTTTGACTCGGTCGCCTCGCGCTACGACCTGATGAACGACGTGCTGTCCCTGGGTCTGCACCGTGCCTGGAAGGCCTACACGGTGGCCGTTGCCAACGTACGCCCGGGTGACCAGATCCTGGACATCGCCGGGGGCACGGGCGATCTCGCCCTGGCGTTCGCTCCCCGGGTGGGCCCGAGTGGGCGTGTCGTCCTGACGGACATCAACGAGGCCATGCTGCGCACTGGGCGTGACCGGCTGATCGATGCCGGTTCCGTGCTCGAGGTTGCTGTGGCCGACGCCGAGCGCTTGCCGTTTGCGAGTGGGCGATTCGATCTGGCCAGCGTGGCTTTCGGCTTGCGCAACATGACGCACAAGGAGCTTGCGCTTGCCGAAATGGCGCGTGTGCTGCGCCCTGGCGGCCGCCTGCTGGTGCTGGAGTTCTCCAAGCCTGCGCCCGTGCTGGCCAAACCCTACGACTGGTACTCGTTCACCGCGATGCCGGCCTTGGGGCGATGGATCGCCGGCGATGCCGACAGCTACCGCTATCTGGCCGAGAGCATCCGAATGCACCCCGATCAGGCCACACTGAAGTCGATGATGAAGGTCGCTGGATTCGGTCATGTCGATGTCCACAACCTGGCCGGCGGCATCGTGGCGCTGCACGTGGGGATCAAGTGCTGAATCGGCTGACCCGGCTTCGGCGGCGTGTGGCCGAGCGCCGAGCGGCCCGGCGCCGGCCCGCGGCGGACCTGGCTGATTTCCTGAGCGTGGCGCGGCAGAGTTTCGTGCAGATGCAGGCGGCCTGGGACCGTGCCGATCTTGGTGCGCTTGGCCTGCTGACGACCGGGCCTCTGCTGGCCGAACTGCGAGTGCAGCTCGACGATCGTGGACAGGAGTCCAACCGCACCGAGGTCCTGTCGCTTGATGCCCGCTTGCTGGGGCTGGAAGAAATGCAAGAGGCCTTTGTCGCGAGCGTGGAGTTCTCCGGGCTGATACGGGAGAGCGGACAGCAAGCCCCAGCGCCTTTTCGCGAACTCTGGTTGCTGGCCAACGTCAAGGCCAGCGGTCGAGGCTGGAAACTGGCGCGCGTCCAGTCACTCTCGTGACCGCGGTGTGAACTTGTGCCGCTGGCGGCCCCCCAGAGCCAAGGGCCGAGCGAAGCGAGTTGTCACTGTGCAGCCCTTAAACTCGTCGGCTTAGCCAGACAGGGCAGAAGCGTTGCCCGTTTGTCGTCGCGCAACGCAGCGGCCGAGCGCCGACCGACCTGACCCACGAGGATTCCGCACCCATGAACATGAGCATCAGCATCTCCAAGGTCGGCTTGCGCCGTTGTCTGCCTCTCGCGGTGGTTGCGGCGGCCGTGGTCCTCGTGGGGTGTGGCGGCGAGAAGAAGGAAAAGGCCGCCAGCCAGACGGCGGCCAAGGTCAACAAGGACGAGATCACCGTCCACCAGATCAACTTCGTCCTCCAGCAGCAACGCAACCTTCGCCCCGAGCAGGCCGACGCCGCGAGCCGCCAGGTGCTGGAACGCCTGATCGACCAGCAACTGGCACTGCAGAAGGCCGAGGAGCAGAAGCTCGACCGCGATCCGCGCGTGGTGCAGCAGCTCGAAGCCGCGCGCCGCGAGGTGATCTCGCGGGCCTACCTCGAGAAGCTCGGCGAGGCCGCCCCCAAGCCCGGCCCTGAAGAGATCCAGAAGTACTACGACGAGAAGCCGGCACTGTTCCGCGAGCGTCGCATCTACCAGATCCAGGAGATCGGCATCGAGGCCAAGCCGGAGCAGGTGCCCGAGTTGCGCGAGCGTCTCGGCGCGGCCAAGAACATCCAGGACTTTGTCGAGTACCTCAAAGCCAACGACATCCGTTTCGCCGGCAACCAGGCGGTGCGTGCCGCCGAGCAGTTGCCGCTGAACAGCCTGGATGCCTTCGCGCGCATGAAGGATGGTCAGGCGATGGTCGTGCCCACGGCCACCGGAATGCAGGTCATCGTGCTGGCCGGCAGCCGGATGCAGCCCGTGACGCTCGAACAGGCCCGCCCGGCGATCGAGGCCTTCATCGTCAACGAACGCCGGCGCAAGCTGGTCGAAGACGACGTCAAGGCCATGCGCGCGGCAGCCAAGATCGAGTACGTCGGCAAGTTCGCGGAAGCAGCGGCATCGGCCGCGGCGGCCAAGCCTGCCGCTCCGTCGGCGCCCGCTGCACCTGCAGCCAGCGCGCCGGGAATGAGCGAAGCCGATATCAGCAAAGGTCTGGGGTTGAAGAAGTGATGCAGCGCAAGACGTCCCTCCGTTCGTTCATCGTCGCCGTTGGCGCATCGGTGGCATTGGCCGCCATCGCTGTCGGCACCGCCAACGCCCAGCCGGCGGCGCCGCAAGCCAATGCCGCAGCGCAGTCGGAGTACCGGCTCGGATCGGGCGACGTGGTCAGGATCTCGGTCTTCCAGAACCCCGACCTGACGCTCGAAACCCGCATCACCGAGGCCGGTGTCGTCAGCTATCCGTTGCTCGGTTCGATCCGCATCGGAGGCCTCTCGGTGACGGCGGCCGAGAAGCTGATTGCCGACGGTCTGCGAAACGGCAACTTCGTGCGCAGCCCGCAGGTGACGATGGTCGTGCTCCAGGTCCGCGGCAGCCAGGCCAGCGTGCTCGGCCAGGTCAACCGCCCGGGCCGCTACCCGCTGGAACTCGCCGACATGCGCATGACCGACCTGCTCGCGCTGGCCGGCGGCGCCACGGGCGGCGGTGCCGACACCATCGTCGTCACCGGCACGCGCAATGGCCAGCCGTTCCGCACCGAGATCGACCTGCCGAGCGTCTTTGCCGCCGGCGGCCGGTCCAAGGACGTGACGATCCAGAACGGCGACGTGATCTGGATCGACCGCCAGCCCATCGTCTACATCTACGGCGAAGTCCAGCGCCCTGGCCCGTTGCGGCTCGAACGCGAGATGACCCTGATGCAGGCGCTTGCCACCGGGGGTGGCCTGACGCAGCGTGGAACCGAAAAGGGCATCCGCGTGCACCGCAAGGGCGAAGAAGGCAAGGTCGAGGTGATCGTGCCCGGCATGAGCGACAGGCTGCGCGACGGTGACGTCGTGTACGTGCGCGAGAGTCTGTTCTGAATCGCCTGAAAAGGTAGTTGTCATGAATTTCAGTCAGTTCCTCGCCATCCTTCGCGCCCGCAAGTGGCTCGGCCTGTCGATCCTCGCCACTGTCGTGTTGGGTACCTTGGCGGTCAGCCTGTTCCTGCCCAAGCAATACACGGCAACGGCTTCGGTGGTCGTCGACGTTCGCCCGGATCCGATTGCCGGCACCTTGCTCCAGGGCTTTGCCGTGCCGTCGATCATCGCGACCCAGATCGACGTGATGACCAGCGACCGCGTTGCCCAGCGCGTCGTGCGCAACCTCAAGCTCAACGAGTCCCCAGGCTTTCGCCAGCAGTGGGAGGAACAGACCCAGCGTGCGGTGCCGATCGAGGTCTGGCTCGGCAACCTGATCCAGAACGGGATGGACGTGCGGCCCTCCCGGGAGTCCAACGTCATCGCGGTGTCGTTCCGCGCCGAGAGCCCGTCGGCGGCGGCCGGAATCGCCAACGCGATCGTGCAGGCCTACATGGACACCACGCTCGAGCTTCGCGTCGACCCGGCGCGCCAGTACTCGGCGTTTTTCGATTCGCGTTCGAAAGAAGCGCGTGACGCGCTCGAAGCCGCCCAGAACAAGCTCAGCGCCTTCCAGAAGGAGAACGGCATCCTCGCCAGCGACGAGCGCTTCGACATCGAGAACACCCGGTTGAACGAGCTGTCTTCGCAGCTGGTGGCGATCCAGGCGATCGCGTCCGAGTCGACCAGTCGCCAGGTGCAGGCTGCAGGCGCCCAGTCCGACCGCATGCAGGAAGTGTTGAACAACGCCGTGCTCGGCGGCCTGAAGGTCGATCTGTCCCGCGCCGAGGCCCGGTTGCAGGAGCTCCACTCCCGGCTTGGCGACAACCACCCGCAGGTGGTGGAACTGCGCGCCAACATCAAGGAAACGCAGGCCCGGCTCGATGCCGAGACCCGCAAGGTCACGGGCGGTGTGGGAGTGTCCAACACCATCAACCAGTCCCGCGAGACCAAGCTGCGGGCGGAACTGGCCGAGCAGCGCGGCAAAGTGCTTCGGATGCGGGCGGCTCGCGACGAGGCCCAGGTGCTGATGCGTGAGGTCGAGAGCGCCCAGCGTGCCTTCGAGGCGGTCCAGGCGCGCTTCACCCAGACCAGCCTGGAGAGCCAGACCACGATGAGCTACATCAACGTGCTGTCGGGTGCAGCGCCTCCGCTGCAGCCCTCGGCGCCGCGTACCGTGCTCAACATGATCCTGGCGGTGCTTCTCGGGTCGATCCTGGGGCTGGTCGCGGTCATGGTGCGTGAGTTGTTCGACCGCCGTCTGCGGGCTTCGGGCGACATCTCCGACCTGCTGGGCGTACCCATGCTCGGAACGCTGCCGCGGCCGCGCAAGAACCGCCTCTTCGGCAGCAAAGGCAAGACGCCACAGTTGCAGAACCGAATCCTCGGCGCCTTGCCGAACAACACCAAGAGCGCTTGAGATGGCCAAGTTCCGCGACTCCGTTCCCGACGCCACTTCGGTCATCGAGGCCAGCGCACAGATGCGCTCGGCGCCCCTGGGTGCCAACGAGCCGGCCGATGCTGACTTGCGCGACCGCAGCATCGGCGACATCCTGTCCGAGTTGCGTGAACTGTCGGCCGAGCAGGTCGAGCAGATCCTGAAGCACCAGCGTGATCGTGGCGTCCGCTTCGGCGAAGCCGCGCTGGCGCTGGGCCTGGTGAGCAAGGACGACATCCTCTTTGCGCTGTCGCAGCAGTTCCACTATCCCTACGCTCCGGGCGAGCGATTCACCACCAGCCCCGAGCTGGTTGCGCTGAACCAGCCTTTCAGCAACCAGGCCGAGGCGGTGCGCGGCGTGCGCAGCCAGCTGCTGGCCCGCGTGTTCAGCGACCCGACCCAGCGCGCGGTGGCCGTTGTCAGTGCCGACGACGGGGACGGGCGGACCTGGTTTGCCGCCAACCTGGCGGTGTCGCTGGCTCAACTGGGTCGACGGACCTTGCTCGTGGACGCCGACCTGCGCAGCCCGGGCGTGCACGCCCTGTTCGGCTTGAACCTGGCTCCCGGCCTGTCCGGAATCCTGTCCGGGCGTGCCGAGACCCACGTCATCCAGCAGATTGCGGCCGTGCCGGACCTCTGTGTGATGGCCAGCGGCACGACGCCGCCGAACCCGTTGGAGCTGATCGAGCGGCCGGCGTTCGGTCTGCTGTTCAAGGAACTGGCGTCCAAGTTCGACCACGTCATCGTCGACACCCCGGCGGCGGTGCACGGCTCCGATGGCGCGGTGATCGCCAGCAAGTGCGGCGCCTGCGTGGTTGTCGCGCGCAAGGACAGCTCGCGCCTCGCGGCCCTGCAGGAACTGCTGGCGGCGCTGACCGACATGCGGTCCAAGGTCGCGGGCGTGGTCTTCAACGAACACTGAACCTGTCGACGTTTTCGAGGTCAGCACCGCCATGAGCACACCCGCATTGGATTCGCGCACGCCGCCGAAGATGTCGATGCCCGGACTCTCGGCGGTCCGGGCCTGGTGGCTGGCGCCGCTGGTCCTGGGTTTGCTGGCACTGTATGTCCCGACGTGGCTGATGCTGTCGCGGACGGTCTGGGTCAGCGACGAGCAGGGCCACGGTCCCATCATCCTGGTCGTCAGCCTCTGGCTGATGTGGCGCAAGCGCGAGGAACTGCTGGCGCTGGCCGACCAGCCGGCCAAGATCTCGGGTTCCCTGGCGTTGCTCTTCGGGGTGCTGCTCTACTTTGTCGGGCGCACCCAGCAGCTCGACACCTTCGAGGTGGCCTCCAAGATCTTCATCCTGGGAGGCCTGTTCCTGTGGATGAAGGGCTGGGCTGCCGTCCGGTTGATGCTGTTCCCGTTGCTGTTCCTGATCTTCATGGTCCCGCTGCCCAGCGTCCTGGTGCAGATCGTGACGGTGCCACTGAAGATGGCGGTGAGCTACTGCGCGGAGGCCATCCTCTACGCCGTCGGCTATCCGGTCGCGAGAACCGGCGTCATCCTGTCGGTCGGTCCGTACCAGTTGCTGGTCGCCGATGCCTGCGCCGGGCTGAACAGCATGTTCACGCTTGAGGCGCTGGGCCTGCTGTACATGAACCTGATGAACTACAAGTCGGTGGCGCGCAACGTCGTCCTGGCGATCCTGGTCATCCCGATCTCGTTTTTCGCCAACATCATCCGCGTGATGATCCTGGTGCTCGTGACCTTTCACTTCGGCGATGAAGCCGGGCAGGGCTTCGTGCACGACTTTGCGGGCATGGTCCTGTTCATGGTCGCATTGGTGCTGATCCTGGCCACCGACTCGCTGCTGAATCTCTTCTTCAAGCGCAAACCCGAGGCTGTCGCGGCCTGATTCCGACCGAGGACCTTGCGATGAACGCCACGACGCTGACTGCATCCACTGCTTCCGGCGGTGCGCCGACCGGCCCGGAGCCGATGCGCCGCGCCATTGTCCTGGGCGGCCTGATGGCTGCGACTTCAGGTGCTGCGGTCTTGGGCATGCCCAAGCTTCAGGTCACGTCCGAGTCGCAGATGCCCGATCTCGAGCGCTTGATTCCCGAACGGTTCGGGCGCTGGGACCTGGACCGCAACACCGTGCCGCTGGCGCTGTCGCCGGAAGTGGCGCAGATGCTCAACACGATCTACGACCGCACCCTGGCGCGCACCTTCGTGTCGCCGCAGGGCGACCGCATCATGCTGTCGATCGCCTACGGGGCCAACCAGTCGCGGGCCTTGCAGCTGCACAAGCCCGAGGTCTGCTATTCGGCGCAGGGTTTCCGCATCGGCGATCTGCGCAAGGCAGACTGGAATTTCGGCGTCGTCAGCATCCCGACCATGCATCTGGTGGGCGTGCTCGGGCCGCGCGTCGAGCCGGTGACGTACTGGATGCGCATCGGCGACGACATCGCTCGCGGCTGGTACGAGCAGAACGTGGCCCGTCTGAAGTACGGCACCCGCGGGCTGATTCCCGATGGCGTGCTGTTCCGCATCTCCAACATCTCGCGCAACCCGGCTCAGGGGTTCGCGGTGCAGAAGCAGTTCATGGCCGAGTTGTTGCCACAGCTGACGCCCGAGGCGCAGCGTCTGTTCATCGGCGCCGCGTCATTGCGCGGGGGCGTGGCCGCTGGATGAGCCATGCTCGTCAGCGTTGTCATCCGCACACTCAACGAAGCCCGACACCTCCCCGCGCTGCTTGAGTCCATCGCTGGTCAGTCCCTGGCCGGTCACGGTTGCGAGGTCGTTCTCGTGGACAGCGGGTCGACCGACGGGACCCTCGACATTGCCCGCCAGCACGGCTGCCGGATCGTCACGATCGCCAAGCACGAGTTTTCGTTCGGCCGTTCGCTCAATGTCGGCTGCAAGGCGGCCGAGGGTGAGGCGCTGGTCTTTGTCAGCGGCCATTGCATCCCGCGCGATCCGCACTGGCTGGCCCGGCTGGTGGCGCCTCTCGGCGTGGACGGTGTCGTCTACAGCTATGGCGGCCAGGTCGGCGACACGAGCACGCATTTCAGCGAGCACCAGATCTTCGCGAAGTACTTCCCGCCGCGCAGCCAGGTTCCGCAACAGGGCTTCTTCTGCAACAACGCCAATGCCGCGCTGCTGCGCTCGGCGTGGCAGCAGACACCTTTCGATGAAGAGCTGACGGGGCTGGAGGACATGCACCTGGCCAAGCAGCTCGTGGCCCAAGGGCAGCGGATCGCGTATGTCGCCGATGCTGCTGTCTACCACCTGCATGACGAAAGCTGGCGCCAGGTCAAGCGGCGGTTCGAGCGCGAGGCCATCGCGCTGCGACACATCATGCCCGAGGTCCACATCGGACTGCTCGATGCAGTGCGCTATGCCGCCAGCGCCATCCTGCTCGACTGGGGGGCCGCCCTGGGCGAGCGCAAGCTGGGCCGGACGCTTGGCGATGTCGTGGTCTATCGCGTCTGCCAGTTCTGGGGCGCGTGGCGCGGCAACCGCGCGCATCGGCAGGTCTCGCGTGCGGCCAAGGAACGCTACTACTTCCCTCGCTGACATCCATTCGAGCCTGCGCCCGCTGTCCCGCGGTGCAGGCGCCCACGACATCACCAGGAGTACCCGACCATGAGCGACAAGATCGTGGCATTGCTGCCGATGAAGGCCAACAGCGAGCGCGTCGTCGGCAAGAACTTCCGCGACTTCAACGGCAAGCCCCTGTTCCGCTGGATCCTCGACACGCTGCTGAGCGTGGGCGACATCGACCGTGTCGTGATCAACACCGATGCGCGCGGCATCCTGGCCGAGCACGGCCTCGTGGACAGCGATCGGGTGACGATCCGCGACCGCAAGCCCGAGATCTGCGGCGATTTCGTCAGCATGAATCTCGTGCTCG
>JAJTGU010000095.1 GCA_021297985.1 Rubrivivax sp. | reverse complement strand
CAAGCGCGAGGTCTGGTTCGATGCCCTGGACCCGGCGCCAGCAACTTTGCCGGACGGAATTGCGCTGCGCCTGGATCGGCGCACGCGCATGCTGTACGACCGTTTCGGTCATGTCTTTGTCAACGGCGAGTCGCTGCACGCGGCCGGTCGGGATGCCGGTTTGATGCAGCGGCTGGCCGACACGCGCGGGCTGGACGCCGCGCAGTGCCGTCGGTTGAGCGCCGGTGCTCGCGCCGTGGTGTATCAATGGTGGATCGACGGCTGGGTGCACGAGATCCATCCCCAACCTGCAAACTGAACGGACAACAAGGAGGTCGAATGGAGAGTCCGGATGCATCCCGTGCCGTGATTGGCGCACCGGCCTGGGCCGATGCCGTGGCCGAGGTCGTGCTCGCAGCGACTGCGGCCGCAGGCAAGGGGCGTCGGCTGGTCGCGGCGAGCCCGGACTTCGAGGCCTGGCCTTGGGACCGCGCCGAGTTGACTTCAGTGCTGGTGCCCTGGCTCAAGCGACCGGGCCGCAGCCTGGTCTTGCTGTCAGGCGATGGCGCCGCCTGGTTGTCACGCTGTCCGCGCTTCGAGACCTGGCGCCGAGACTGGATGCACGCGATCGCGATCCGCAGCGTTGCCGAAGACGAAGGAGGCCGCGTTCCGGAGTTTGTGGCCGCCGAAGGTGGGCCCTGGGCCTGGCTGCACGAGCGTGATCCGTGGCGGGGCATGGCAGGCACCTCGCCCCGCGAGGCGGCCCGGCTGCTGCAGTCGATTGATGCGTCCTTGCAACGGTCCGGAGACGCTGGAGCGGTGAAAGTGCTGGGTCTCTAGGGAATGTACGGGGGTCGACCTGTCCCGGGCTATACTTATGGGCTGAGCAGAACTCGCTCCGTGCATGTTTCGTTCCGTCAGAGGAGCCGCAACAGGGCCACTGGCCGCAGGGTTCTTGCCTCTGAGGAGGGTCTTCCGAGAGTTGTCGACGATGGCCCAGATGTACATACGCCCCTACCCTTGAAAACTCCCGAGGATCGAATCATGAACAAGTCTCTCGTGCTGGCCTCCCTGGTTGCCGCCGTTGCCCTCGCCGCTTGCGGCAAGAAGCCGGAACCCACCCCGGCTCCGGCTCCCGCCGCTGCCCCGGCCCCGGCCCCCGTTGCTGATGCTGCTGCCAGCGCCGCTTCGGCTGTTGCCGGTGCCGCTTCCGCTGTGCAAGGCGCTGCCGTTACCGGCGCCGCTGCCGCTGCCGCTTCGGCCGTCGGCAAGTAATCCAGCTTCCGGTTCGGGCCTGGCTTTGGCCGGGCTTGCCGACTGGTAGACAAGAAAGAGCCGCCTCCGGGCGGCTTTTTTGCGTGGTCTTGCGGGGCCTCTGGTGTCCGGCCCCGGCCGCTGGGAATCAGCGCAGTTCGTTCACCAGCAGCGCGGCGATGCGCTTGCCGTTCTCGCCGGCTTCGGCAGCGCCGGCTGACGTCAACACACGAACCGTTGTCTTGCCGGCGTCGGCTTTCAGTGCCACGCGGTAACGCACCGCGACCTGCGGCGTCTCCGCGCCGAACAGGCGCTGGAAGAAGTTGGGCTCTTCCTTGCCGGCCAGCGCTGGATCGGCATAGCGCACGTAATACAGGCCGTTGGCCCGGTCGCGGTCCTCGACCGTGAACCCACCGCGGTCCAATGCCAGTCCCACGCGGCGCCAGGCGCGGTCGAAGGTCTCGTCGACTTCGAGCGCTTGACCATTTTCAAGCAGACGCGCACGGGCAGGCGCGTCCGGCACCGCCGCGATGGTGCTGCGTGTCGCAGCCACCGCTGGTGACGCTGCAGCAGTGGCTGATGCAGGTCCGGCGCCGGCCGTGGTTGCACCCGCACTCCTGGGCGACAGCGCCACCATCAGCCGTGCCAGCATCTCAGCTTCGAGCTCGGGGTCGGCCGGGCGGCTGCGCCAGACGGTCTGCTCGCGTTGCGGGCCGCTGTATTCCTCGCTCAGCCCACGGTGACTGATGAAGATCTCGCTGCCCTTTTCGCCTCGCTCGAGCCGGGTCCGGTAGAGGTCGCGCTCGCCCGAGTCCCAGAGGTTCCCGAGCACCCGACCCAGAGTGTTGCGGATCGCGTCGCTGGGCAGCTTGGCGCGGTTCTCCTGCCAGTTGGTTTCCATCACGCCGGTGGCGGCACTGTCGATGTTCAGTGTGAAGCCGTTGCGCTCCCAGAACTCGCGCAGCTGGGGCCACAGCGCTTCCGGCGTCCGGTCCACCACCAGCCAGCGTTGCGTGCCGCGGCGCTCGATGCGAATGTCGGCCGTGCTCTGCAGCGCAACGGTCGCGCTTGCGGGGGTGGCGCCCGTTGCCGCACCGCCTGGCTGCGCGGTCGCTGCTGCTGCGGCGCTGACCACGCCGCCGGTGGACTGGAATCGCCCTTCGCGAGCGAGTTGGGTCAGATCGGGCGGTATCTCCAGCGGGCGCGTCTTGGCAGCGGCACCCTTGTAGTCGACGCCGTCGCGAGAGAACACGGTGCAGCCCGACACGAACATCAGGGCGGCGAGGGCAGTACAGCCCAGGGCAAGGCGGGGAGCAGATTTCACGGGCGGTTCGGTCGGCAAGACGGTCGGCAGGGCTGGAGGGAGCGGCGGTTGGATCTGCACGGCCCAGCGGGCCGCACGTGGCGGTGGTTCAGGGACTGAAGCGAGTGGTCAGGACAGGCCGGACTCGGTCATCGCGGCATCGACCTTGGCGCGGCAGTTCTCGCTGGCCGCCACCAATGGCAGACGCACATGCGGCTCGCAGCGGCCGAGGCGGTGAAGAGCCCACTTGACGGGTGCAGGGCTGGGTTCGCAGAACAGTTGCTGGTGCAAGGGCAGCAGACGCAGGTGCAGGGCACGGGCGCGGCGGACGTCGCCTTCGATCGCGGCAACGCACATCTCGTGCATCAGGCGCGGTGCGACGTTGGCCGTCACGCTGACATTGCCATGGCCACCAAGCAACATCAGCGCGACCGCGGTCGGGTCGTCGCCGCTGTAGATGGCAAAGCCGGGCGGCGCGTGCTTGATCAGCCAGGCGGCACGGCCGATGTCGCCGGTCGCTTCCTTGATGCCGACCACGCCCGGCAGCGTTGCGCAACGCAGCGTGGTCTCGGGGTGCATGTCGGCCACCGTGCGGCCGGGCACGTTGTACAGCACCAGCGGCAAGTCCACCGCCTCGCTGATGGCCTTGAAGTGTCTGTAGATGCCTTCCTGCGAAGGCTTGTTGTAGTACGGAACGACCGAGAGTTGACAGTCGGCGCCGACCTTCCTGGCATGTTCGGCGAGCTCGATCGCCTCGGCCGTGCTGTTGGCCCCGGTGCCGGCCATCACCGGCACGCGGCCCGCGGCGCGCCGGACGGCATAGCCGATCAACTCGCGGTTCTCGTCCATCGTCACCGTGGGTGATTCGCCGGTGGTGCCGACCACCCCGATGCAGTCCGTGCCCTCGGCGATGTGCCAGTCGATCAACCCGCCCAGGGCGTCCCAATCGATCGCGCCGGATTCCAGCATCGGTGTGACCAGGGCGACGATGCTGCCGGTGATCGGGGTCATGGGGGTTGCGGACGATTGGAGAACACGAGCTGGCGATTTTAGCGGCCGGATACCGGGCCCAAAGCGAGGCGACGGGACGACCCGGGGGCGGCGTTCACGGCCACGATGCGCTGCACGAAGCGGCCAGGTCGATCCGGGCTTCCGGGCGTCGGCTCGTAGCCGTCTTCGAATGCCAGGATGCGCAGACCTGCGCAGAGTCGCAGGAGTTCCCCGGGCTGGAGAAGGAATTCCGGACGCGACGGGCGACCGATGTGCTGCTGGCCGTCGGCAAAGGTCTCGTAGATCAGGACGCCACCATCGGCCAGGCTGGACAGGATCCGCGGCCACAGCGGCCGCCAAAGGTAGTGGGTGACCACGACGCCGTCAAATGTGCGGTCTGCGAGTGGCCAGGGACCCCCTTCGAGGTCGGCGAGCACAACCTCCGCCAGCGGACGCAGCGGCGCCAGGGCCTCGGCGTCGCGATCCACACCGGTGATGCACAGGCCCTGCCCGACCAGCCAACGCAGATGGCGTCCGCTGCCGCACGCCAAGTCCAGAACCTTGCTGCCGGCAGGCCAGAGGTGCGCGAATCGCTGCACCCAAGGCGACGGGGCGGGCGAAGCCGGTTCGGATGTCAGAAGCAGCCCCACACCCGGCTGGCGACCGCGAAAGCGAAGTCGGGCTCGAGGTAGGCGGCAAACGTCAACGCGGCAAGCGCCCCCAGAAGCGTCGCCGAGCCGAGCCGGAGTGCCAGGCGCGGCATCAGTCCGCTCCCTGCGGCTCGGCGCGCGCGATGGCCGACTCGCGCACCGGGAGGTTGGCCAGCGCAGCGGCGACCCCCAGTGCGATCGCGATCAGCCACACCACGTCGTAGCTCCCCGTGCGGTCGTAGAGCAGGCCACCGAGCCAGACCCCCAGGAACGAGCCGATCTGGTGCGCCAGGAACACGATGCCCCCCAGCATGCCCATGTAGCGCACGCCGAAGATCTGGGCCACGATGGCATTGGTCGGTGGCACGGTGGACAGCCACAGCAGCCCCATCACGGCGGAGAAGACGTAGACGCTCCACGGCGAGATCGGCACGGCCAGGAAGATGGCGATCACGGCGGCGCGGGCGATGTAGATGCTTGACAGCAGATGCTTCTTCGCGATCCGGTCCCCCAGGACACCGGCAGCGAAAGTGCCGGCGACGTTGAACAGGCCGATCAATGCCAGTGCCATCGTCGCCACTTCGGTGCCCAGGCCGTTGTCCTTGAGGTAGCTCGGCAGGTGCACGCCGATGAACACGACCTGGAATCCGCAGACGAAGTAGCCCGCCATCAGCCAGCGGAAGCTCGGGTATGCAAAGGCCTCCTTCAGCGCCGCAGTCACGCTCTGCTGGGGACCGGTGCTCGCGGCGGCCTTGGGCTCGCGCAGGCCCAACGCCAGCGGACCGATGGCCAGTGCCAGGCAGCCGAGCACGAACAGGGCGTTCTGCCAGCCGAAACTGCCGATCAGCCAGTTCTCGACGGGCAGCATCAAGAACTGGCCGAAGGAGCCCGCAGCGGCTGCCACGCCCATGGCCCACGACCGTCGGGAGGGATCGACCTGGCGGGCGATGACGCCGTAGATCACGGCGTAAGTCGTGCCGGCCTGCGCCATGCCGATCAACAGGCCAGCGCTGCCGGTGAACGCCAGTCCGGAGGTTGCCAGGCCCATCATCACCAGGCCCACGCCGTACAGGATCCCGCCGCCGAGCAGGACGCGGAAGGCGCCGAAGCGATCCGCCAGCATGCCAGCGACCGGACCGGCCAGGCCCCAGGCCAGGTTCTGCACCGCCAGCGCAAAGGCGAAGGTCTCGCGGGTCCAGCCGCGATCGCTCGTGATGGGTTGCAGCCACAGGCCGAAACCGTGGCGGATGCCCATGCTCAGGGTGACGATCAGGGCGCCGCAGATCAGCACCTGAGTCATCGACAGGCGCGGGGCGGGAGCAGCGGGATTCATTCGGAGATTCTCCGGGAAAACGCAGCAAGTCGTCGGTCAGGGGGCGACTACAGTGGTCCGCCATCGAA
Organism: Rubrivivax sp.; assembly: GCA_021297985.1. GTDB lineage: Bacteria > Pseudomonadota > Gammaproteobacteria > Burkholderiales > Burkholderiaceae_C > Rubrivivax. The sequence continues at coordinate 12,858 of JAJTGU010000095.1, read as the reverse complement.
GCCAAGAGGGGCAGGTCCGCGATGAAGGTTCTGGTGCTGGGTGGTGGCGTGATCGGTGTGGCTTCGGCGTACTACCTGGCGCGTGCCGGGCATGAGGTCGAGGTCGTGGAGCGTCAGTCCGGGCCAGCCCTGGAGACGAGTTTTGCCAATGCTGGCGAGGTCTCGCCCGGGTACTCCGCACCCTGGGCCGGGCCCGGAGTGCCATTGAAGGCGATCAAGTGGATGCTGATGACGCATTCGCCGCTCGTGATCTGGCCGCTGCTCGACCCGGCGATGTGGCGCTGGGGCCTGGCCATGCTGTCCAACTGCACCGAACGCGCCTATGCGCTGAACAAGAGCCGCATGGTGCCGATCGCGGAGTACAGCCGTGACTGCCTGAAGGCACTGCGTGCCGAGACCGGGATCGCCTACGACGACCGCACCCAAGGCACGCTGCAGTTGTTCAGGACCCAGCAGCAACTCGACGGCATCGGGGGCGATGTCGAGATCCTCAAGCAGTACGGCGTGCCCTTCGAGGTGCTGGATCGCGCCGGCTTCTGCGCCGTCGAGCCGGCACTGAAACTGACCCAAGAGAAGTTCGTCGGCGCGTTGCGACTGCCTGGCGACGAAACCGGCGACTGCTTCAAGTTCACCAACCGGCTGGCCGAGATGGCCAAGGCGCTGGGCGTGAAGTTCAGCTTCGACACCCGGATCGACAGCCTGCAGGTCGGCGGTGGCGAGATCACCGGTGTCTTCACCTCCGGCGGCTTGAAGAAGGCCGACAAGGTGCTGCTGGCGCTGGGCAGTTTTTCGCCGATGCTGCTCAAGCCGGTCGGCATCGACATCCCGGTCTACCCGGTCAAGGGCTACTCGATCACGGTGCCGATCGTGGACGCCGCGGGTGCGCCTGAGAGCACCGTGATGGACGAGACCCACAAGGTCGCGGTGACGCGCCTCGGGGACCGCATCCGTGTCGGTGGAACGGCCGAGCTGGCGGGTTACAGCCTGGCCCTGCGTGAGCCTCGCCGCGGCACGCTGACGCACGTGGTCAGCGACCTGTTCCCCCGCGGCGGCGACGTGTCAAAAGCGAGCTTCTGGTGTGGCCTGCGGCCGATGACGCCCGATGGCACGCCGATCATTGGCGAGACGCCGGTCAAGAACCTGCTGCTGGCCACCGGCCATGGCACGCTGGGCTGGACCATGGCCGCCGGCACCGGTCGCGTGATCGCCGATCTCGTCTCGGGCAAGGCGCCCGACATCGACGTCTCGCAACTCGGGATGTCGCGCTACCGCTGAAGCGCCTCCTTCCGCCGCAGGACATCGGGCGAAGCGAATTGGGTACTGGCACTGTCGCATCCAGGTAGGGGCCAGGCGGCGGCAAAGGCCATGCCCCACCGACCATTCGGCTCACCCTGATCGAGGAGAGCCGACATGAAGATCCCGTCCCCCCGCCCCTTGCTGGCCAGGTTTGTCCTGGCCGCGGTCGTTCTGTGCCCGAATCTGGCCAGTGCGCAAGCCCTGCAACTGCCACCCGGCTGTCAGCCCGCAGCGCCTGTCACGTGCAGCTACCTGCCGGCCGCAGCCTACTCGGTTGGCGAGGTCGACCGGGTGCTGATCGACACCGGCCGCAACAACCATCCGATCCCGGTGCGCATCCGCTACCCGATCGGCGCGCAGGGGCCGCTGCCGGTGGTGATCTGGAGCCACGGCGGCGCGACGACGAACATCGTCAACGTGATCCCGCCGGGCATCCCGGTGAGTCGCGGCCAGCAGAGCAGCGAGCGCCGCGGGCGCAGCTTCGCGGCAGCCGGCTACGTCGTGGTCCACGTCGGCCGGCTGGCCGTGGACAACGCGGCGCTGACTGCGGCGCAACTGCTCGATTGCACACGGGTCGGCGTCACCGCCGCCGCGCTGATCGACGCCGACCCGGCGACCACGCCACGTGACGCCTGCCGGATCTGGACCGGCTGGCACTTGTACGGGCCGCAAAACGTGGCGCATGTCGCCGATCGACTGGGCGTGCTGCGGGCGCTGATGCCGGCCGACTTCAGCGGCAGCTTCGACCGCGAGAAGCTGGTGATCGGCGGCTGGAGCGGCGGCACCCAGGCGGTGATGAACATTGCCGGTGCCAACCAGCGCTGGGAGCCGGTCGGACCTTTCGCAAACGGGGTGACGCTGCCGGCCACCGCGGTGCCGGGTGTGGTCGCGTTTTTTGCCGACGCGCCGCGCCGGCCGGGTTACATCTCAGGCACCAGCAACAACAGCGGCTTCCAGGCCGCCGGCCTGCAGCGCATCGACGAGCGCCCGTTCCTGTTCAACAGCGGCAGCAACGACATGGGGCCTGACGTGGCGCCCACCGCGGCGCGGGGCCTGCCCTGGCTGAGCGCGATGCCCGGTGGCAAGGTGCTGGCCTGGGACCGCACCGGCATCGCCAACCACGCGACGGTGAACCTGGGCAACAACGACGGCGGCATCGAAGACGGCTGCCGGCCGGCGCTGAACCAGGTCGCGCACTGCCTGTGGTACGCCGACCTTGGCCTGGCCTTCCTGGACGCGGCGGTCAAGCAGCGGCCGGCGGCCGTGGCGTGGATCTACTCCGATGCCTTCAAGGTGTTGACGGGTGGGGCGATCGAGCTGCATCGCCGTTGAGCGGCGGCACCAGGGTGGCAGGAGCCGGCCCGTGCAGCACCCGCTGCGGAAACGGAATCTCGACGCCCTCGCGCTGCAAGGCCGCGAGCAGGGCGAGGTTCACGGCCGACCTTGCGTTGACGGCCCCGTTTTCGGAGTCGGCGATCCAGAAGTTGACCGTCAGCTCCAGACCGTCGGCCGCGAAGGCGGTCAACAACACGGCCGGCCCGGGATCGGCGATCACCCGCGGCACCTGGCGCACGGCATCCGTGAGCAGCGGGATCAGCCTCGGGAGATCGCTGCCGTACGCCACCTGGACCACGGTCGTCAGGGCGACTCGCGGGTCGGCCAGCGAGTTGTTCTCGACCCGCTGCACGATCATCATTTCATTGGGCACGATGGACTCGCGGCCGTTGAGCGCGCGGATCACGGTGTAGCGGGTGGTGATGTCGGTGATGCGGCCTTCGAAGTTGTCGACCCGCACCATGTCGCCGATCCGCATGCTGCGTTCGGCCAGGATGACGAAGCCGCTGACGTAGTTCGCGGCCAGCTTCTGCAAACCCAGGCCGATGCCCACGCCCACGGCGCCCCCCAGCACGCCGAGCGCCGTGAGGTCGATGCCGGCGGCCGACAGTGCCAGCATCAGGCCGACGAACAACAGCAGCGCACGCACCGCATTGGCGCCCATCTTGCGCAGCGACAAGCTCTCGCCAGCGCCTTGGGCGCCCTTCAGCAACCTCGACTCGATCGCCGCCGACAGCCAAAGTACGCCGACCAGCACCGCGGCGGCGGCGATCACGCCTTCGATCAGGTTGCGCACGCTGATCGAGGTGCTGCCGACCTTCCAGGTGATGGCGTCGAGTTCGGTCAGGAGCAGCGGCAACAGTCCGGTGATCCACAGCACCACGGCGATCCAGGCCAGCCAGGACACGCTGCGCTCGACGACGCGCATCAGCTGCGAGCTCGGGAATGCGCTGTGCAGCACCTGGACCGTGAGCCGGATCACGGCCAGCGACACCAGCATCGGCACCACGAGCTTGAACAGCGCCACCGGCACTGCCGGCACGTAATGGCGCAGCAGCCAGCGCGTCAGCAGGGCCAGCCCGAGGGCCAGCACCGGAAACAGCACGCCGTCGACGATCCGGATGCCGAACCAGATCGAGGTCGTTTCGGCGCGCCCGGCCGGGCCCCGGATCGCCCGGACGATGCCGAAGGCCAGCAGCAGCCCGGCCGCGAGAAGAGCGGCTTCGATCAGCACCGTGCGCTGGGTCAGTGCGGCGACCAGGGCGCCGAAGTCCTCCGGCACCGTGGCCGGCCTGGGCAGGCTTGTCATCGTCTCGTGGGCCTGGCGGTCAAGCCACGCCGGCCAGCACCCGCAGGTGCGCCGCAACGCTGCGTGCCAGCGCGCCCAGGTGGTAGCCGCCCTCGAGGCAGGACACGATCCGGCCCTGGCCGTGGCGCTCGGCGACGTCAAGCAGCTGTTCGGTGATCCAGGCGTAATCGGCCTCGACCAGGCCCATCTGACCGAGATCGTCGTCGCGGTGGGCATCGAAGCCCGCGCTGATGAAGATCATCTGCGGCGAAAACGCCTCCAGTCGCGGCAGCCAGTGCTCGCGGATCGCGTCGCGCACCGCCGGGCCGCGGGTGTAAGGGGCCATCGGCAGGTTCAGCATGTTCGGGCCCTTGGGCACATCGCCGCTGTATGGATACAGCGGATGCTGGAAGAACGACAGCATCAGGATGCGGTCGTCGCCGGCGACGATGTCCTCGGTGCCGTTGCCGTGGTGCACGTCGAAGTCGATCACCGCCACGCGCTCGAGGCCGTGCACGTCCAGCGCATGGCGGGCCGCGACGGCGACGTTGTTGAAGAAGCAGAAGCCCATCGCCTGGTCGTGGGTGGCGTGGTGGCCGGGCGGGCGCACGGCGCAGAAGGCATTGGCGTAGCGCCCGGCCAGGACCGCGTCGGTGGCGGCAACGGCGGCACCGGCGGCGCGGTAGGCGGCATTCAGCGTGCCGCGGTTGGCGCTGGTGTCGGCATCGACGCCGCGGTGCGCGCCCGGGTCCTCGTCGGCGGCGATCGCGCGCATGAACTCGGTGATCTCGCCGCGATAGGCGGCGGCGTGGGCGCGGTCGATCTGCTCGGGCAATGCCAGCGGCGCGTCTTCGAAGGCCAGGGCCATGTCCAGGCCCTGCGCCCGCAGGTGGTCGAGGATCGCGTCCAGGCGCTCCGGGCATTCAGGGTGGCCGCGTCCCATGTCGTGGGCACGGCAGTCGGCATGGGTGTAGACGGCAGTGGACATCGCGGCAGGAGGATTCGGGGTGACGGCGTGTCGGGGATTGTGCCGCTGGTGCCCGGGTGCGGTCGCGCTGCGGTATGGTCATGCGCCATGAACGATGCGAACAAAAACAACCTTCCAGGGGCGCTTCCCCTGCAGCAGCAACTGCACCGTCTGGTGGACCAGATCTCCACCATCGTGGTCGGCAAGCGGGCCCAGGTCGAGGACTGCGTTGCCTGCCTGCTGGCCGGTGGCCACCTGCTGATCGAGGACGTTCCCGGCGTCGGCAAGACGACGCTGGCGCACGCGCTGGCGCTTTCGCTCGGGCTCGAGTTTCGCCGCGTGCAGTTCACGGCCGACCTGATGCCCAGCGACCTGATCGGCGTTTCGGTCTTCGAGCGCGCCAAGGACCAGTTCGTGTTCCGCCCCGGGCCGGTGTTTGCGCAGGTGCTGCTGGCCGACGAGATCAACCGAGCCGGGCCGAAGACGCAAAGCGCGCTGCTCGAGGCGATGGAAGAGCAGCAGGTCAGCGTCGAGAACCTGACCCGTGCGCTGCCCAAGCCGTTTTTTGTCATCGCGACGCAGAACCCGAGCGACCAGATCGGCACCTACCCGCTGCCGGAGAGCCAGCTCGACCGCTTTTTGCTGCGCATCGTGCTGGGCTACCCCGACCGGGCTGCGGAGCGCCAGTTGCTGGCCGGCGGCGACAAGCGCGCCCAGGCGGCTGCTCTCTCCCCCGTGATGACGCCGCCCGAGCTGATGGCGGCGCAGCAGGCCGTTCTGGCCGTGCGCGCCAGCGACCCGCTGCTCGACTACGTGCAAGCGCTGCTGGCCGAGACCCGCAGCGGGCGCTGGTTCTCCGAAGGTCTGTCGCCCCGCGCCGGCATCGCCCTGCTGCGCGTGGCCAAGGCGCGGGCGCTGCTGTCGGGTCGGCCTTATGTCGCGCCCGACGACGTGCAGGCGATGCTGCCGCAGGCCATCGCCCACCGGCTGACGCCGCTGGCCGGCTCCGGCCGCGGGCCGGTCGAGCAGGTGCAGGCGATGCTGGCGGCGACGCCGGTGTCCTGACCCACGCGCGCACAACCGCCATGGCCTGGGACGACTGGTCGCCACGCGCACGGCTGCGCCGCTGGTGGCTGTCGCGGCTGCCGCTGACCGACCGCTGGACGCTGGGCCAGCGCAACGTCTACATCCTGCCCACCCGTGCCGGGCTGACCTTTGCGGCCACGTTGATCGTGATGCTGCTCGCGGCACTGAACTACCAGCTCAATCTGGGTTATGCGCTGACCTTCCTGCTGGCCGGAGCGGGCCTGGTGTCCATGCACACGACGCACGGCGCACTGCGCGGCCTGACCCTGCACCTCAAGCCCGCGGGGCCCGGATTCGCCGGCCAACCGGTGCTTCTGGAAGTGGTGGTGGACAACCCGGGCCGAAGTGCCCGCCATGGGCTGGAGCTGCGTTTCGAGGATCCGGCCGCCCATGGCGAATCCAGTGCCTGGTGCGATGTGCCCGCCGGCGGTCAGCAGAGCCTGCATCTGGCGTTGACGCCGCCCCGACGCGGCTGGCATGCCGTGCCCACGCTGGTCGTGGCCACGGTGTTCCCGTTCGGGCTGTTCAGGGCCTGGACCGTCTGGCGGCCAGCGCTGCGTGTGCTCGCCTGGCCCGCGCCGGAGCAACCGGCGCCGCCGCTGCCGCTGGCCAGTTCCGCGGCCGGCGACACACGCCCGGTGCTGCAGGGCCAGGGGGGCGAGTGGGACGGCGTACGCCCTTGGCGACGCGGTGACACGATGCGCCAGGTGGTCTGGAAGAAGGTCGCCAAGAGTGGCGAGCTCGTCAGCCGCGAGACCGCCGGCAGCGGTGCTCGCGAGCTGTGGCTGGAATGGGCGGCTGCCAGCGGTGGCGACACCGAGCGACGCCTGTCGCGGATGGCGGCCTGGGTCGAGCAGGCGCAGTCGCAAGGGCTGGCCAGCGGTTTGCGTCTGCCCGGTGTCGAGCGACCCCCGGCGCTGGGCGAGGCGGCGCGCCGGGCGCAGCTCGACGCCTTGGCGACGTGGTGAGCGACGGGGTGAGCAAGAGCATGGCCACCGCCACTCCGATCGCCTCACCCACGCCGTGGCAGCGCTACGGTGCGCCGGCCTGGCATCGCCTGCCGCGCGAGGCCCGCGACACGATGTTCCTGCTCGCGACCATCGCCTGGATCGTCGCGCCGCACCTGATGCACCTGCCGCTGTGGTGCACCGCGATGGCGCTGGTGCTGCTGGCCTGGCGGGCCCGGCTGGCCGCGCTGGCGGCTGCATTGCCACCCCGCTGGACGGTGGTCGCGCTGCTGGCGCTGGCGTCCTTGCTGACCTGGTGGAGCCAGGGCACTCTGCTGGGCAAGGACGCGGGTGTCACGCTGCTCGTGGTGCTGATGTCGCTGAAGACACTGGAGCTGCGCGCCCGGCGCGATGCGATGGTGGTGTTCTTCCTCGGCTTCTTCCTGGTGCTGACCCAGCTGCTGTATTCGCAGTCCTTGCTCGTCGCGCTGTGGATCCTGGCGTCGGTCTGGGCCCTGCTCGCGGCGCTGGTGCTGGCGCATCTGCCGGTCGGGCGGCCACCGCTGGCGCTGGCGGCGCGCATCGCGGCGCGCACCGCGCTGCTGGGCGTGCCCCTGATGGCGCTGCTGTTCGTGCTGTTCCCGCGCATCGGGCCGCTGTGGGGCCTGCCCGACGACGCTCTGGGCCGGACCGGCCTGTCGGGCTCGATGCGGCTGGGCGCCGTGGCCGAGTTGGCCAGCGACGACACCGTCGCGTTGCGGCTGCGCTTTGCCGGGCCACCCCCACCGCCCGAACAGCTGTACTTCCGCGGCCCGGTCCTCGCCACATTCGACGGCCGCGAGTGGACGCGCCTGGTCCCGAGCTTCGGTGTCGGCCAGCGCCCGCGTGCCGAGCCGCGCATCTTCGGTCCCGGACTGCGCTACGAGATCACGGTCGAGCCCAACCGCCTGCCCGTACTGCCGCTGCTGGAGCTGACCCCCGACGTGCCCGGCCTGGCGCCGCAGATCGAGGGCTGGGGCGCCGCGATGCGGCCCGACGCGCAGTGGCAGCTCGACCGGCCACTGACCGACCGCATCCGCGTCGAGGTGACGGCTTTCCCGACCCACCAGCACGGCCCGCTGCGCCCGGTGCTGGGCCTGCGCGACTACGTCGATCTGCCGGCCGGCTTCAACCCGCGCACGCTGCAGTGGGCGGCCGATCTGCGTGCCCGACCGGGGCTGCAGGACGCCGACGCGCGCACGCTGGTCCAGGCGGTGCTGGCCCACATCGCCAGCGGTGGATTCAGCTACACGATGGCACCCGGCGCCTACGGCCGGGACGTGGTCGACGAGTTCTGGCTCGACCGCAAGGCCGGCTTCTGCGAGCACTTCTCGGCGGCTTTTGTCGTCGTGATGCGGGCGCTCGACGTGCCGGCCCGCATCGTCACCGGCTACCAGGGCAGCGACCCCGATCCTCTGGACGGTTACTACGTGGTGCGCAACCTGCATGCCCATGCCTGGGCCGAAGTCTGGCAGGCCGGTGAGGGCTGGGTCCGCGTCGATCCCACCGCGGCGGTGGCGCCCGACCGCATCAACGCGAGCCGCAATCTGGTGCCGGCGCCGGGCGTCGTGGGCAGTGCGATGCGCGCGATCCATCCGCAACTGGCCCAGCAGTTGCGCCGGGCCTGGGAGGCGGTCAACAACCGCTGGAACCAGTGGGTGCTGAACTACTCGCGCGAGCGGCAGTTCTCGCTGCTCCAGTGGCTGGGCTGGAAGACGCCGGACGCGGCCGACGTCGGCCGGGTGCTGATCGGGCTGCTGTGCGCCGCCGCGCTGGCCGGTGCCGCCTGGGCCGCCTGGGACCGCCGCCGCCAGGACCCATGGCAACGGCTGCAGCGCCGGGTGCGCCGCCAGCTCGGCAGGCTCGGCGTCGAGGTCGCCGCCCACGACCCGCCGCGCCGTCGCGCCGAACGGGTCCGCAGCACGCTGGGCGAGCGTGGCGACGAACTGGCCGCCATGCTCGACGCACTGGACGAAGCACGCTACGGCCAGGCAGCAGGACGCCCGCGGCTGCCTGCTGGCTGGTGGTGGCGATTCAGGCGCCTCGCTGCCGGCCTGGGCTGATCGGGTTCAGCACCGGGCCAGGTTGCGGGCACGAAAGCCCAGCACGGCCATGCCGGCCAACATCAGGGCCCAGGTGCCGGGCTCGGGGATGGGCACCGCCGACGTGATGATGTGGCCGTCGATGGCCGCGCCGTTGCCGGCCGTGAAGCCGTAGTAGATCGGCGCCCCGGCCATGTCCAGCGCCGCAAAGTCCACCGCCGTCTCGACGCTGAAGCTGCCCAGGTTGATGTGCCAGATCGTGCCCAGCAGCGTGCCGGTGTTGTTGCTGTCGCCCGACGGCGTGTAGACGAACTCGGCGAACCACTGGAAGTTCGGGTCGCGGATGTCGTCGCCGAGGCCGGTTTCGGTGACGGCGAGTGGCGTCGTCGAGCCGTTGCTGAGGATCTGCACGCTGGGCGACTGCGCTTCGTCATCGAAGTTGAAGGTGTCGATCGCGAAGGCGACGCTGGGCCCCGACAGGCCGCCGTAGCCCAGGTCCGATCCGCCGCCGCCCAGTCCTGGCGCGGTGGCCAGCACAAAGGTCAGGCCGTCGCCGCGCAGGCCGATGTTGTCGTAGACCGGGATGTACCAGTTGAAGGCAAAGCGGAAGCTCTGGTTGAAGTCCAGCGCCAGCGCCTCCTGGGCAAAGCCGCTGCCGGCCTGGTCGCCGGTGCCGGTCTGGGTCAGCGTCAGCAGGCTGTAGATGAAGCCGTTGCCAGGCGCAAAAGTCTCGGTGCTGGCGCTGCCGAAAGTGCTCCAGCCGGTGAAGTCGGTGAACGTGGCGCTGAAGTCCACGCCCTGTTCGGCCTGGGTGGCGGTACTGGCGAGAAGGCTGCAAACCAGGGCCAGCCGGGGCAGGGTCGTGCGCATCGGGATCATGACGGGCTTTCGGTGGAGTGGGGGACAAGAGCAAGGCGACGCCTGAATCTTGCGCAGCCACCGTTAGCGCAGCGCTAGCGCAGCAGGGTCCCGCGCATGAATCCGACCCCCAGCTCGCGGGGGCGGCGAGCCGTTTCGATGCCAAGATCGCGGTCGATGTCCCGATCCGATCCCCCTTGCGCCCCTGTGGGCTCGCGGCGCCGCTTCCTGGAGGCGCTCGTGTCGCTGGCGGCGCTGGCGGCCACCTTCACCCCAGGCGTGGCCCAGGCCAATACCCGTACACGGACCAAGGCCCCTGCGCGCGGTGCCGACCGGGCCTTCGGCCTCACACCGGCCATCGTGGCCTTCTCCGCCGATGTGGCCGCCCGTACCGGCATCCCGGCGCTGTGGATCCGGGGCCATCTTGCCAAGGCACGCCGGCTGGCCGCTGTCCAGCGCCTGGTCATGCCCCCACCGGCCGGCCAGGCCAAGAATTGGTCCGCCTACCGGGCGCGCTTCATCGAGCCGCAGCGCACCGCGGCCGGCCTGGCCTTCTGGCAGCAGCATGCCGCGTTGCTGGCGCGCGCCGAGGCCCAGTACGGCGTGCCCGCGGCGGTTGTCGTCGCCGTCATCGGCATCGAGACCTACTTCGGCCGCATCGTCGGCAACTTCCGGGTGATCGATGCCCTGGTGACGCTGAGCTTCGCCTTTCCGACCGGGCGCAGCGACCGCAGCGCGTTCTTCCGCGACGAACTGGAGGCGCTGTTCGTCTGGACCCACCGCGAGTCGCTGGATCCGGCGTCGGTGCGCGGGTCGTTTGCCGGCGCCCTGGGCCTGCCGCAGTTCATGCCCGGCAGCCTGCTGCGCCATGCCGTGGACTACGACGGCGACGCCCACATCGACCTGCGAGCCAGCGTCGCCGATGCCATCGGCAGCGTCGCGCACTTTCTGGTCAACCATGGCTGGCAGCGGGGCCTGGCGGTCCAGATGGCGGTCGATCCGCCCGCCAATCCCACGGCGCTGTCGATCTTGCTGGCGCCCGACATCGAACCCAGCTTCGATGCGGAACGGCTCACGGCGCTGGGCGTGCGCCTGTTGCCCGATCAGGTTGGCCCCGGGCGGCCCTTCGGGACCGGGCCGTTGGCCTTTGTGAGGCTGGAAAACGGCTACGACACGTCGCCGACCGACGTGGTCGCGACGAAGAACTTCTGGGTCATCACGCGCTACAACCGCTCAAGCTACTACGCGCTGGCGGTGGCCGAGTTCGCCGAGGTCCTGGACCGTGAACGGCAGCGGCTCAGCGCCGCGGTGCCAGGCGCGACGGACCCTGCACCTGCGCCAGGTCGATGAGGAAGACGGTCCAGCGCACCACATCGGCCAGCCCTGCGTAGCGGCCCGAGGCGCCGCCGTGTCCGGCGCCCAGGTCGGTATGGAAGAGCAACGGATTCGAGTCGGTCTTGCGGGCACGCAGCCGGGCCACGTACTTGGCCGGCTCGTGGTACGAGACCTCCGAGTCCCAGAGACCGCCGGTCACGAGCATCGCCGGGTAGGCCTGGGCGCGCAACTGGTCGTACGGCGAATACGCCAGCATCAGCGCGTAGTCCTCGGCGTGACGCGGGTCGCCCCACTGCGACCATTCCTGTGCCACCAGCGGCAGGCTCTCGTCGAGCATGGTCGTCACGACATCGACAAACGGCACCTGCATCACGATGCCGCGGTAGAGCTGCGGCGCCTCGTTGGCGATCACGCCCATCAGCAGCCCCCCAGCCGAGCCGCCCTCGGCAAAGACCTTGTCGCGCGCACCCCAGCCGGCGTCGATCAGGGCCTGGGTGGCGTCGATGAAGTCGGTGAAGCTGTTGCGCTTGTTCTTCAGCCGGCCCCCGGCGTACCAGGCCTCGCCGAGTTCGGACCCACCCCGGACGTGCGCGATCGCGAGCACGAAGCCGCGGTCCAGCAGCGACAGCCGTTGCGGCCTGAACTCCGGGTCGAAGCTCAGGCCGTACGCGCCGTAGCCGCGCACCAGCAGCGGCGCCTGGCCGTCCTGGGCCACCCGGTCGCGCCGCCAGGCCAGCGTCACCGGGACCCGGGTGCCGTCGCGCGCCACGACCCAGAGTCGGTCGCTGGAGTACAGCTTCGGGTCGAAGCCGGGGATCCGCTCCTGCTTGCGCTGGACCTGCGCACCGCTCGCCAAGTCCAGGTCCAGGGTGGTCTTCGGCAGGACCATCGAGCTCAGCGTCCAGCGCAGATGGCGCGCGCGCGGGTCCTGCGGCTCTTCGTCCAGCCGGGCCGTGTGGCCGGGTTGCCCTCCAACTGCGGACTCGGCACCGGGGGTGGAGGCCGCTGCGGCAAGCTCCACAGGTGCGACACCGGCCACGGCCAGCCGCGGCAGCGCCAGCCAGCGCACCGCCGGTTCGGCGTTGGCGGCTTCCTCGAAGGCCACGCCGGACTGGCTGAGCACGAAGCGTTCGAGCTTGCGGCCGGGTCGGTGCGGCCTCAGCGGCTGCCACGTCCGCGGGTCGGCCAGCGTGGCATCGCTGGCGGCCCACAGCGCGTAGTCCGGCGCCTGGCGATTGCTGCGCAGCACCCAGGCGTCGCCGATGTGGTCGGCATGGACCCGCACGCCATCGGCCCGCGCCACGCGCAACACGGCCGGGGACTCGGGCCGGTCGGCGTCGACGCTGTGCAGTTCGCTGGTGTCCTCGCTGTCGAGGTGCAGCAGGATGTGGCGGCCCGAGGCGCTGCGCGACAGCCCGGCGAACAGCGTCGGGTCGGCTTCGTCGAGGACCTTGCCTTCGGCCTGCTCCGCCGGCCCGCCAATGCGCCAGCGCCAGATGGGCCCGGTCTGCAGGGTCTGGGGATGCTGGCGGATGTGGAAGATCGTGCGGTTGTCGTTGGCCCAGGCGACGCTCTCCAGCACGCCACGCACCTGGGTCGGCAGCAACCGGTCCTGGGTCAGGTCCTTGACGTGCAGCGTATGGCGGCGTTGGCCGGTGGTGTCCT
>JAJTGU010000323.1 GCA_021297985.1 Rubrivivax sp. | reverse complement strand
GGTGCTGACCGTGTGGATGCTGCTCGGCACCTGGCGCCACATGCGTCGGCGCAGCCAGATCCAGGGCGCGCTGATTCAAGAGACCAACTTTCGACGCGCGATGGAGAACTCCATGCCCACCGGCATGCGCGCGATGGACCTGGAAGGCCGCATCACCTACGTCAACGCGGCGTTCTGCCAGATGACCGGCTACGCCACTCCCGATCTGGTGGGCTTGATGCCGCCGTACCCCTATTGGCCGCCGGACCGCGTCGACGAGAACCTGCGCCTGCTGCAACAGGAACTGCAAGGCCGCAGCCCGGCCGCCGGCATCGAGGTGAAGGTCCAGCGCAAGGACGGCAGTACCTTCGACGCCCGCATGTACGTCAGCCCGCTGATCGACCCCAAGGGCCAGCAGACCGGTTGGATGACCTCGATGACCAACATCACCGAGGCCAAGCGCATCCGCGATCAGCTTTCGGCCAGCCACGAGCGGTTCACGACCGTCCTCGAAGGCCTGGATGCCAGCGTCTCGGTGCTTTCGGTGGCCCAGGGCGAACTGCTGTTCGCCAACCGGAGCTACCGACTCTGGTTCGGCGGCGACGCACGCGGCCACGCGCAACTGGCCGGCAGCAGCGCCAGCGCGCCGTTTGCGCCTGCAGCCGTGGAGGACGAGGCCGATGACGTCGACCCGATGTCCGGTCTGCCGACCGAAGCCATGACCGACTCCACCGCGGGCGCGCCGCGGGAGGTCTACGTGCCGCCCCTGGGGAAGTGGTTCGACGTGCGCTCGCGCTACCTGCAGTGGACCGACGGGCGGCTGGCCCAGATGCTGATCGCGACCGACATCACCGCCCGCCTCCGCGCCGAGGAGCAAGCCGCCGCCCAGGCCGAAAAGGCCGCCGTGACCAGCCGCCTGGTCACGATGGGCGAGATGGCGAGTTCGGTCGCGCACGAGCTGAACCAGCCGCTGACGGCGATCACCAACTATTGCAACGGCATGGTGTCGCGCGTGGACGCCGACTCGATCGCCAAGGACGACCTGGTCGCGGCGCTGAAGAAGACTGCGCGTCAGGCCGAACGTGCCGGCCAGATCATCCATCGCATCCGCGCCTTCGTGAAGCGAAGCGAGCCGCAGCGCCAGGCCTCGCAGGCGCGGCAGATCATCGACGACGCCGTGGAGCTCGCCGGCATCGAGCTTCGGCGTCGCAATGTCGCGATCCACGCCTACGTCGCGCAGCGGCTGCCGCTGCTGATGGTCGACCCGATCCTGATCGAGCAGGTCGTGCTCAACCTGCTGAAGAACGCCGCCGAAGCCATCGACACCGCCCGGCTGCCGCCGCAGCGCCGCCACATCGAGCTGCGGGTCGTCCCGCGCCACACCCCCGAGGAAGGGGGCGTGATCGAGTTCAGCGTCACCGACATGGGCCCCGGCCTGAACGAGGAGGTCATCGCCCGGCTCTACGAGGCCTTCTTCTCCACCAAGCCCGAGGGTCTGGGCATCGGACTGTCGCTCTGCCGCTCGATCGTCGAGTCGCACCGCGGCAGGATGAGGGCCGAGAACCTCTACAATTCCGCCTCCGTTGTCGGCTGCCGTTTTGCCTTCACGATTCCGGTGGACCCGTCCACTCGCAGCGACGCCGCCGCTGCCGATCCAGGGTCCACCCAAGCCGCCGAGCTCGGCGTTCGCTGAAGCGCTCGTGCACCGCCCTCCCGCTGTTTCTCCACCGGTCTGTCCTGCATGAGCCTGATCCCCAAAAAAGGCACGGTCTACGTCGTCGACGACGACGAGGCCGTTCGCGACTCCCTGCAGTGGTTGCTTGAAGGCAAGGACTACCGCGTCAAGTGCTTCGACTCTGCGGAATCCTTCCTGTCGCGATTCGATCCGCGCGAGGTCGCCTGCCTGATCGCCGACATCCGGATGGACGGCATGAGCGGCCTGGAACTCCAGGACCGCCTGATCGAGCGCCGCAGTCCGCTGCCGGTGGTCTTCATCACCGGCCACGGCGACGTGCCGATGGCCGTGACGACGATGAAGAAGGGTGCGATGGACTTCATCGAGAAGCCCTTCAAGGAAGAGGAACTGCTGCGACTGGTCGAGCGCATGCTCGATCAGGCCCGGGTTGCCTTCAGCCAGCATCAGGAGCAGGCCAGCCGCGACGCGCTGCTGAGTCGCCTGACCACCCGCGAAGCCCAGGTGCTTGAACGCATCGTCGCCGGCCGGCTGAACAAGCAGATCGCCGACGACCTTGGCATCAGCATCAAGACGGTCGAGGCGCATCGCGCCAACATCATGGAAAAGCTCAACGCCAATACCGTGGCCGACCTGCTGAAGATCGCGCTCGGCGCTCCTGCCAAGGCTTGACCGTCCCCATCCCAACACCCTCCGAAGGCCGCCTTGCACGCGGCCTTTGACGTTTCAGCGCCCGACAACCTCATGACCGCCCGACTCATCGACGGGATCGCCCTGTCGCAACGCCTGCGGGGCGAACTGGCCACCCGCGCCGCCGCCCTGGGTGCCCGCAGCCATAAACCGGGTCTGGCCGTGGTGCTGGTCGGCGACGACCCGGCCAGTGCGGTCTACGTGCGCAACAAGGTCAAGGCCTGTGCCGAGCATGGCCTGCATTCGGTGCTGGACCGCTATCCGGCAGACCTCGCCGAGTCTGCCCTGCTGGACCGCATCGCGGCGCTGAACGCCGACCCCACGATCCACGGCATCCTGGTGCAGATGCCCCTGCCCCGACACATCGACCCGCACAAGGTCATCGCGGCGATCCGCAGCGACAAGGACGTCGACGGTTATTCGGTGTTGTCGGCCGGCGAGCTGACGACCGGCCTGCCCGGCCTGCGGCCGTGCACGCCCTGGGGATGCCTGAAGATGGTCGAGAGCACGGGGGTGCCGATCCGTGGCAAGCATGCCGTCGTCATCGGTCGCAGCAACACCGTCGGCAAGCCGATGGCACTGCTGCTGCTTCAAGCCCATGCCACGGTCACCGTCTGCCACAGCGCCACGGTCGACATCGGCCTGCACACGCGCCAAGCCGACATCGTGGTGGCCGCCGTCGGCCGCCGCAACACGCTGACGGCTGAGATGGTCAAGCCCGGCGCGGTGGTCGTCGATGTCGGCATCAACCGCGACGAGCACGGCAAACTCTGTGGCGACGTGGACTTCGGCACGGTCCGCAACGCCCTGGGCCCCGACGGCTGGATCAGCCCTGTGCCCGGCGGGGTCGGGCCGATGACCATCACGATGCTGCTCTCGAATACGGTGGACGCCGCCGAACGACTGGAACGACTCGAAGGACAAGCATGAACACCACCTCCAACCCACTGCTTGCCGATCCCGATTCGGTCGGCTTTGGCACCATCCGCGCCGAACACCTGGCTCCCGCACTGGATGTGCTGCTGGCCGACGCCCAGGCGGCACTTGAGTACAGCGTCAGCGACGCCGTGCCGGCCGACTACGACGCGATGGCGCGGGCGCTGGATGTGCCGGTCGAACGGCTGACCGTGGCCTGGGGCCGTGCCAACCACCTGCACGCGGTCGCAGACACCCCGGAGCTTCGTGCAGCCGTGGCGGACAACCTGCCGCGCGTGACCCAGTTCTTCACTTCGCTGGCCAGCGACGAGCGGCTCTACGCCAAGTACAAGCAGATGGCGGCCGCGCGTGTCGGGCAACCCGCGGCCAGCGCGCAGGACAAGGTGCGCGCCAAGGTGCTCGCCGATGCGCTGCGGGCATTCAGGCTGGGCGGCGCTGAACTTCAAGGGCCGGCCAAGGAGCGTTTCGCAGCGATCCAGTCACGGCTGGCCGACCTGGGTCAGAGTTTTGGCGAACACGTGTTGGACGCCACCGATGGCTATGCCCACTACGCAAGCGCCGAGCAGCTTGCCGGGCTGCCGGCGGACATCCTGGCCGCGACACGAGAAGCAGCCGCGGCCGATGGACACGAAGGCCACAAGCTGACCTTGCATGCTCCGGTGTACATCCCGGTCCTGCAGTTCGTGGCCGACCGCAACCTGCGCGAGACCCTGTTCCGCGCCTACCAGACCCGTGCCAGCGACCTGGGTCCGGCCGAGCTCGACAACACCGCGATCGTTCACGAGATGCTTCAGCTGCGGGCCGAGGCCGCTGAGCTTCTGGGCTACCCCAGCTACGCCGACGTTTCGCTGGCGACCAAGATGGCACGCAGCCCGGCCGAGGTCTCCGGCTTTGTGCGCGACCTGGCCCGACGCGCGCGACCGTTCGCCGAACGAGAGCTCGCCGAGCTTCGCGAGCACGCGGCACGCGAGTGCGGCATCGCCGATCTGCAGGCCTGGGACCGGCCCTACGTCTCCGAGAAGCTCAAGCAGCAGCGATATGCCTTCAGCAGCACGGAGGTCAAGCAGTACTTCACGGCACCCAAGGTCGTGACCGGCCTGTTCGCGCTGATCGAGCGCCTGCTCGGGGTGCAGATCCGCGAGGCGCCCCAGCCCGCCTGGCACGCCAGCGTCGGCCATCACGAGGTGCTGCGCGGCGGCGAGGTCATTGCGAGCTTCTTCCTGGACCTGTACGCACGCAACGGCAAGCAACCTGGCGCCTGGATGGACAACGCCCGTCAGCGCTGGCAGCGCCCCGACACGGCGGTCTTGCAGAGACCGGTGGCGCATCTGGTGTGCAACTTCGCGCCGCCGACCGCCGGCAGCCCCTCGCTGCTGACCCATGACGACGTGGTCACGCTGTTCCATGAGTTCGGTCATGGCCTGCACCACCTGCTCACTCGGGTCGACGACTACGCGGTCTCGGGCATTGCCGGGGTCGAATGGGACGCGGTTGAGCTGCCGAGCCAGTTCATGGAGAACTTCTGCTGGGAATACGAAGTGCTTGCCGGGCTCTCAGGCCATGTCGAAACCGGTGAGCCGCTGCCGACAGCGCTGTTTGACCGGATGAAGGCGGCACGCAACTTCGGCAACGGCCTGGCGCTGATCCGGCATTGCGAGTTCTCTCTGTTTGACATGCTTCTGCACGTCGAGCCCGAGCATCGCGCGTCGCCGGACGGGGCCCTGCAGCTTGCACGCGCCGTGGCGGCCGAGCTTTCGCCCGCGGCCCCGCCGGACTTCATCCGCTATGCGGTGAGCTTCAGCCACCTGTTCGACGGCGGATACGCGGCCGGTTACTACGGCTACGCCTGGGCCGAAGTCCTGTCGGCCGACGCCTACAGCGCGTTCGAGGAAGCCGGCATCTTCGATCCCGCCACGGGCGCTCGCTGGCGCGAGCAGGTGCTCGAGGTCGGTGGCAGTCGCCCGGCGATGGACAGCTTCCAGGCCTTCCGCGGACGCGCACCGACACTTGACGCCATGCTTCGTCACCAAGGGTTGCACGACGCCCAAGCCGCCGCGGCCTGAAGTCACGGATGGCCAACGATTCGGCCCTTGAGACCGCCTGCTCTCGGGGGTAGATTCCGCGGCCATGATCCCTTCCTTCCTGCACTGCACGGTTCGCCCGCTGGCGCAGGCCGTCCTCGCCGTCCTAGCCGTTGTGGCGCTGTCTGCGCCGCCTGCAGCCTGGGCGCTCTACAAGGTGGTTCACCCCGATGGCCGGGTGACCTACACCGACCGAGCCCCGACCGACGGTAGTGCGCGTGTCGTCCCCATGGGCCGCGCGGGCGCCTCAGCGCCCGAGGCCCCGGGGAACGCCCCGTCGACGGGCCCCAACCTGCAAACACTGCCTGCCGAGTTGCGTCAGGCGGCACAGCGTCATCCGGTCGTTCTCTACAGCGCTCCTGAATGTGCGCCGTGCACCGAGGGGCGTGCGCTGCTTCAGCAACGCGGCGTGCCGTACAGCGAGAGGCGGGTCGCCAGCGACGACGACGTGCTCGCCCTCGAACGCCTGACCGGTGCCCGCACGGTCCCGGCCTTGAGCATTGGCACGCAGACCCTGCGCGGGTTTTCGACCGACTGGGCCGCCTTTCTCGACGCTGCGGGCTACCCGCGAGAGTCGCGTCTGCCGCGCGGCTGGCCCGCCGTGGTCGCCACGCCTCTGGCCGAACGCGCGACTCGCCCCGCGGCGGTCGCGCCACCGCCGCTGCCGCCGCAGGCTGTCCCCCCGCCCGAACCGGATCCAGACCCGACCCCGCCCCCCACCGGGATCCGGTTCTGATCGACCCCACGCGGACGGTACGAGGTCAGCGCTTCGCGCCCTGATCGGGCAGCTTCCGCACCAGCGTGCTGCCCAGTCCGACCGCGCCGCCGACCACCCAGAACAGCGCAGCGCTGCCGAGCACAGCGCCGACCGCGCCGAAGGCCAGCGGCATTGCGGTGCTGCACGCGTTCATCGCCATCGAGCGCAGGGCCAGGGCCTCGCCATGGCGGCCGTCGGGTGTGAGCTTGTGCATCAGGCTCAGCAGCATCGGCTGGACCGAGCCCAGGTGCACGCCCAGCCAGAGCGCCAGCAGGCCCATCACCCAGGGATTGGGCGCCAGCGGGTACAGCGCAAACACCAGCGCGGTTCCCAGCATGGCCGACACGAGCACGCTCTTGGGCTGCAGGCGATGCGCCAGCCAGGGAATCACCAGTCGGATCACCGTCACCGACAGCGTGAACGCGCCCAGGATCAGGCCGATGGTGCTGGCCGAGTAGCCGCGCTCGTGGCCGAGCACCGGCACGACGAAGGTGTGCACGTCCCAGCAGCTCGACAGGAAGGCGTTGATGACGATCAGCCGGCGCAGCGGGGGGTGGCCCAACAGATCCCAGGCCCGTCTCGATGCGTCTCCCGCCGCCGCGGCGCGCCCGGGCACTGGGGGTACGCGTCGCGCCGCAATCACGGTGGCCAGCGGCAGCGCCAGCAGCAGACCGTAGCCGGCGGCATAACCCGCGAGGTCGATGGTCAGTCCCACGGCCACGGGCCCCAGCACGTTCGAAAACGCCGGGCCGATGCCCAGCCAGCTGAAGATGCGCACCCGCTCGGTGTCGTCCCGCGCCATCGTGCCGGCGGCGCGCTGGATGGTCAGCATGCCAGTGTTCGTCGCCGTGCCGGTGCAGGCCGCGGCGACGCACAGCGCGGCATACAGCCAGACCTGCCGATGCGGCCCGTCGATCCAGCGCCATTGCAAGGCCAGTGCAGTGGCCAACGCCAACAGGAGGCCGATGGCCGACACCGCCACCGCCAGCCGGATCGGCCGGTGGTAGCCATATCGGTCGGCCATGCGCCCGGCGTGCAGCGAGAACACCACGGGCGCAGCGGCAAACAGCGCCAGCAGCACGCCCACCGCGGTCGGGCCCAGACCTTCATCCAGCAGTTGCAGCGGCGCGGCCATGCGCAAGCCGGCCATCGCCGAGTGCAACCCGAGCTGACCGGCAACCAGGGCGGCAATCAGACGGCCGCGCCGAGGCGCCGGATCGGCACCGGGTGCCGGGTTCATGCAGGCCGCATTCGCGGCGAGATGTCGGCCACGATCGGCGTCTTCGGGCCGCTGCCGGCCAGCACGCCGATCAGGTTGTCGGCCGCCAGGTCGGCCATCGCATGCCGTGTCGCGACACTGGCGCTGGCGATGTGCGGGGTCAGCACGACATTCGGCAACGCCAGCAGGTCGGGATGGACCTTGGGCTCGCCTTCGAAGACGTCCAGGCCCGCGGCGGCGATGCGCCGTTCGCGCAGCGCCACGGCGAGTGCCGCATCGTCGACGATGCCGCCACGCGCGATGTTCACCAGCGTGGCCGTCGGCTTCATCAGCGCCAGTTCGGCAGCACCGATGCTGTGGTGGCTTTCGGACGAATAAGGCAGCACCAGGATCAGGTGGTCGGCTTCGCGCAGCAGCGTGTCCTTGTCGACGAAACGGGCGCCAAGCGCCGCCTCCTGCTCGAGCGGCAGGCGGCTGCGGTTGCGGTAGATCAGCTTCATGCCGAAACCGTGCACGCCCCTGCGCGCAATGGCCTGGCCGATGCGGCCCATGCCCAGGATGCCCAGCGTCGCGCCGTGCACGTCCGGGCCGGTGAACATGTCCCAGCTCCAGCGGTTCCAGTGCCCGGCCCGCAGAAAGTGTTCGCTCTCGGTGATGCGGCGCGCGGTGGCCAGGATCAGCGCAAAACCGAAGTCGGCCGTCGTCTCGGTCAACACGTCGGGCGTGTTGGTCGCCCAGACGCCCGCGGCCGTGCAAGCCGGGACGTCGAAGTTGTTGAAGCCCACCGCCATGTTGGCGACGATCCGCAGCCCGGGTGCAGCGGCCAGGACCTCGGCGTCGATGCGTTCGCTGCCGGTGGTCAGCGCGCCGTGCTTGTCGGCCAGGCGACGGATCAGCTCGTCTCTTGGGAACGGCTGGTCGTCAGGGTTGACCTCGAGTTCGAAGTGCTGCGCAAGACGCTCGAGGGTGTGGGTCGGGATGCGACGGGCGACCAGGACGCGGGGGCGGTGGATCAAGGGCAGACCTCTAGAGGAACCAGACCCACGTCATGATGCCGAAAATCGGCACCAGCACGGCAAGACTCCAGGCCATGTAGCCGAAGAAGCTGGGCATGGCGATGCCTCGATCCTCGGCAATGGCCTTGACCATGAAGTTCGGCGCATTGCCGATGTAGGTGTTCGCGCCCATGAACACGGCACCGGCGGAGATGGCCGTCAAGGTCGCCGCTCCGGTGGTCATCAGCACCGCCGGGTCGCCCCCGGCCAGATTGAAGAACACGAGGTAGGTTGGAGCGTTGTCCAGGAAGGAACTGAGCCCCCCGGTGAACCAGAAATAGGCCCAGGGCAGCGCCTGTCCGTCCGCATCGACAACGGACCGGGAGACCGCGGCAAAGGCACCGGCTTCGCCGGCACGCAGCATGGCGAGCACCGGCACCATGGTCAGGAAGATGCCGATGAAGAGTTTGGCGACCTCCTGCATCGGCGCCCAGGAAAACTGGTTCTTCTCGCGCACGCCCTTGGGCGTGATCGCCAACGACAGCGCGGTGACGGCGATCAGCAGGACGTCGCGCACCAGGCTCTCGAGCGCCACCGGCGTGCCGAAGACATCGAACTCGACACCGGACTTCCAGAGTCCGCTCATCAGCACCAGCGCCACCACCGCGGCCAGCGGCAGCACGTTGATGCCACCTTCAAGACCGAATCGCTCGCCACCATCAGGCGTCGGATCCGAAGGCATGACCCCTTCGCGGCGGTAGTACCAGCTGTCGATCAGGAAGAAGACCACCAGCAAGGTGGCGATCAAGGACAGCGTCATCGGCGCGAGATGGCGCGCGGTCCAGAAGAAGTCCACGCCCTTCAGGAAGCCCAGGAACAGCGGCGGATCGCCCAGCGGGGTCAGCGACCCACCGGCATTGGCCACCGTGAAGATGAAGAAGACCACGACATGGGCGACATGCTTGCGGTTGTCGTTGGCGCGAATCAGCGGCCGGATCAGCAACATCGCCGCTCCGGTGGTGCCCATCACGCTGGCCAGTGCCGACCCGATGGCCAGGAACGCCACGTTGACAGCGGGACTGCCGTGCAGGTTGCCGCGCACATAGATGCCACCGGCCGCGGTGAAGAGTGCGACCAGCAGGACCACGAACGGAACGTACTCGGCGACCAGGGTGTGGACCGCCGCCTGCGCCGCCACGCCCGGACCGTGCAGGGCGGCAAAAGGCAGCAGGAACAGCAGCGCCCAGCCCAGCGCGATCTTGCCGTAGTGGTGGTGCCACAGGCGAGGCAGCAGCAGGGGCATCAGCGCGATGGACAGCAGGACGCCCGCAAATGGCAAGCCCCACCAAGGCGCCAGCGAAGCACCGTCAAACGCGGCCGCCTGACCCGCAGCCGGCCACAGCATCAGCCCCATCGCCAAGCCATGTAGCGCGCGGGCGCGCCCGCGGTCTGCCCAAGCCATCGTCATGCCCCTTTTCGAGTGGGGGCATTCTAGGAAGCGCCGCTGAACGCGGCCTGACCCTGAAGCTACCCGTGGAACCGGGCAAACCCGGAGACCGGCTCACGCTCGGTGACCAGGGTGTTCTCGATCGCATCCGGGTCCGCGTGACCCAGCGCCATGCCACAGACGACCATCTGCGTGGCCGGCAGCTCAAGGTGTGCCGCGATGATGCGGTGCCATTGCATGAAGGCGGCTTGCGGGCAGGTGTGCAGCCCATGTCCTCTTGCCGCGACCATCACGCTCTGCAGGAACATGCCGTAGTCGAGCCAACTGCCCTGCTGCAGGATGCGGTCGATGGTGAAGATCAGCCCCACCGGCGCGTCGAAGAAGCGGAAGTTGCGGCCGTGCTGGGCATGCATGCGCGCCTTGTCCGTCTTGGCGATGCCGAGCAGGCCGTACAGGTCCCAGCCGACCTTGCGTCGGCGGTCGATGTAGGGGCTGGCCCATTCCGTCGGGTAGTAGGCGTACTCCTCGGTGTGACGGGCGCGTTCCTCGGGGTCGTCGTAGGCCGCGACGATGGCGTTGCAAAGCTGCGCCAGCGAGGTGCCCGTCAGCACGTGAACCTGCCAGGGCTGGGTGTTGGTACCGGACGGGGCGCGCGAGGCCACTGAGAGGATCTGCTCGACGGTCTCCCGCGGCACCGGGGTCGGCAGAAAGGCGCGCACCGAGCGGCGGCTCGTGATGGCGGCGTCGACGATGGCGGCGCGATCAACGCCAGAGGTGGGTTCGCTCATGCAGCAGCTTTCAGTTGATCCAGGGCTTCGGCGAGCGCCATCGGCAGCTCGGCCACCGGGCGGCGCGTCTCGCGGTCCACGTACACATGCACGAAGCGGCCGAGCGCTGCGGCGCGTTCGGCTTCGCCGCCGAACAGCGCCACTTCGATCTGCACGCTGCTGCGGCCGCGGTGCAGCAGCTTCAGCCCGGCCCAAACGGTCTGCGGGAAGGACAGGCTGTCGAAGTAGTGGCAGCGCGTCTCGACCACGAGGCCGATCACGCTGCCGTGGTGGATGTCGAGGCCGCCCTGTTCGATCAGGTGGCCGTTCACCGCGGTGTCGAACAGGCTGTAGTGGACGACGTTGTTGAGGTGGCCATAGACATCGTTGTCCATCCAGCGGGTCGTGATCGGGCGCAGCGCGGGGTAGGCGCTGCGCCGGCTCGGCATCGGGCGGGCGGCACGGGTGGGGTCGGTCATGAGGTCGATTCTGGCGCCGACCAGCGCTGCCAGGACCCGAAGGCCAGTGCCAGCGTCTGATGGTGGACGGCCACGGTGTCGGCGAGGTCGCGACCGTATCCGCCCGCCATGCTCACCGCCACCGGAATCCGCTGCGCGCGCAGCGCCGCGAAGACACGCGCATCGCGTGCTGCCAGGCCATCGAACGTGAGTTTCAGACGGCCCAGCCGATCGCCTTCGTGCGGGTCGGCGCCGGCGACGTAGAAAGCCATCAGGGGTGCGCCTGCTGCGGCATGGGCATCGGCCCAGGCCAGCGCCTGCGACAGGGCGGTGTCGAGCGAAGCCAGGTACTCGGCGTCGCCGCAGCCGTCGGGCAGCTCCACGTCCAGCGAACTGGCTTCCTTGCGGAACGGGAAGTTCCGCGCCCCGTGCAGCGACAGAGTGAAGACGGTCCTGTCGTCGGCAAAGATGGCCGCCGTGCCATTGCCTTGGTGCACGTCGAGGTCGATCACGAGCACCCGCAGCAGCGGCGAGCCGGGGCGAGCGCGGTGGTGCTCGGCCTGCATCAGCCGTGCCGCCACGGCGACATCGTTGAAGACACAGTAGCCCGAGCCCTTGTGCGGATAGGCGTGGTGGGTGCCGCCGGCCAGGTTGGCCGCCACGCCCTCGCCGGCGATCAGGGCGCAGCGGGCCGCGGCGATGGTCGCGCCGACCGAGCGCCGGGCGCGCTGGACCATGCGTTCGGACCACGGAAACCCGATCTCTCGCTGCTGGGCCTCGGTGGTGGTGCCTTCGAGAACCGCCGCGATCCAGGCCGGGTCGTGAGCCAGCGCGAGCTCGCCGTCGCTCGCGGGCTCGCAATCGCGCAGCCGGATGCCCGGCAGCCCCTGCTCGACCGACTGGCGCAGCAGTCGGTACTTGGGCATCGGAAACGGATGCCCAGCCGGCAGCGGCAGGACAAAGGTGTCGGAGTGAAAGGCAAGCACCGGGCCGGATTCTGGTGGACCCACCGTGCCGGTCCTGCGGCGATCGACGCGACAGCCTTGTTGCGCTGCAACAATTTTGCTGCACCGCACAAGAAAACACTTGCAATCGGGTTCGGTCGGGCCTATTCTTCGATCCATGTTGCAGCGCAGCAAAGCGCTACAGACCCAGAGACCGATCCACGTCCCACCTTGAAACCAGGAGATCCCCATGAACTTCAACACCGACCAGTTCGTCGCCGCCCAGAAGGCGCAAGTCGAGACCCTCTTCGGCCTGTCGAGCAAGGCCTTTGAAGGCGTCGAGAAGCTGATTGAGCTGAACATGCAGGTCGCGAAGGCCTCGCTGACCGAAGCCGCCGAGACCGCCCAGGCCGCCCTGTCGGTCAAGGACGCGCAAGAGCTGCTGGCCCTGCAAGCCGGCATGATGCAGCCCGCGGCCGAGAAGGCTGCCGCCTACAGCCGCCACCTGTACGACATCGTCGCGGGCACCAACGCTGAAGTCAGCAAGGTCGCCGAAGCCACCCTCGCCGATGGCCAGAAGAAGGTCCTGGCGCTGGTCGACACCGCGGTCAAGAACGCGCCGGCCGGCAGCGAAAACGCCGTCTCCCTGATGAAGTCGGCTGTCACCGCGGCCAACAACGCGTTCGAGAGCGTTCAGAAGGCCACCAAGCAAGCCACCGAAGTGGCCGAGGCCAACTTCGCCGCGATGGCCAACACGGCCGTCAAGGCCACGCAGCAGGCCGCCAGCGCAGCGCCGAGCCGCAAGCGCGCCGCCTGATCCGCCCCGCAGAACGACAAGGCGGCCCCACGGGGCCGCTTTTTCATGGCCGCTCGCGTTACAGCGGGCTGGGAATGAGCACCTTGTCGATGACGTGGATGACGCCGTTGCTGGCCCGGATGTCGACCGCGACGATGGCCGCAGGCACGGCTGTGCTGTCGGCGATCGACGCGATCGCGGGGGCCGGACCGGCGGTGATCGTGATCGTGCGTGGTGCGGCAAAGGTCGTCACCGGCGTGCCGAACGGGATGCCGCTGGACAACACCTGAGTCGCCAGCACGTGGTAGCTCAACACCGTGCTCACCTGATCCGGCGTCAGTGTCGCGATGGTGGCCGCGGCCGCGGTGAAGGCGGCATTGGTCGGCGCAAAGACCGTCAGCGGGCCAGCGCCTGAGAGCGTCGGTACCAGGCCTCGAGCCGCAACGGCACCGACCAGGCTGCTGAAGTCGGGGTTGGCCTGCGCCATCTGCACGATGTTCAGCACGCCGGGAGGCACCAGAACCTTGTCGACGACATGAACGATGCCATTGCTGGCCCGCACGTCGGCCGTGACGACCCGGGCGTTGGTCAGGACCGCGTCGCGCACCTGCACGCCGCCGCTGGTGACGATGCCCAGCCGTGCCGCAGCGCCTTCGAAGGTGTAGAGCGAGTTCTGCGTGGCGCCGCCCGTCGTCAGGGCGGCGGCGTCGCGCTGCCCGGCCACCAGGTGGTACTCCAGGATGCTTCGCAACGTCGCGGGCGACAGCGCCGCAACCAGGGCGTCGGCACTGGCAAAGCCCAGCGCTGTGGCGAGGTTGCCAAACGCCGTGTTGTTGGGCGCGAACACCGTCACGTTGGTCGACGGCGACTCCAGCGTCGGCACCAGCCCCGCCTTGTTGGCCGCAGCCACCAGCGCGGTCAGCCCTGCCGTGGTGGCGGTCTGCGCCAGATTGGATCGTTGCGGCTCAGGGGCCGGGTGGTCGTCGTCGCTGCCGCAAGCAACGAGCAGGAAGGCGGTGCTGAGCAGCAGCGCTCGGCGCATGGTCTGGAACATCGGTGAACTCCTGTTCGAAGGTGACTAGGTAGTCGCATAAGCGACCGTCTAGTTTTATCAACGAACAATCAGTCCCCGAGTAACCAAATGGTTAATGCTGCGCCACGGCCCTCACCCCCAACAGGGCCCGGATCTCAGGCAACTGCTTCAGCGCGGCCTCCCGCCCGGCCTGGATCGCACGGCTGCGAGCCGTGAAGTCGGCGCTGCCCACTCCCGCCAGAGAAGGTCGCAGCACCACGTCGGCCTCCTTCAGTTCGAAGGCGTTGATGCTCCTGCCCATGATCGCGAAGGTCTGCAGCAGCATCTTCATCAGGTCGCCGGTGGCGTTGCCGTCGGGTGGCGAGCTGATGTCCACCGCAATCACGAACTCGGCCCCCATCTGCCGCGCAAAGCGCACCGGCACCGGCGACACCAGCCCGCCGTCCACGTACTCCCGGTTGCCGATCTTCACGGGCTGGAAGACCGCCGGCACGGCGCTCGACGCCCGCACCGCGGTGCCGGCGTCGCCACGCCGGAACAGGATCGCCGACCCACTGTCCAGGTCGGTTGCGACGATGCCCAGCGGCAGCCGCATGGCCTCGATCTGGCGGTTGCCGGTGGCGTCGCGCACCCAGCGCGCGAGCGCCTCGCCGCGGATCAGGCCGCGTGACGGGAAGGCCCAGTCGGTGATCGCGCCCTCGTCCATCGCCAGAGCCAGCGCCGCCATCTCGGCCGGTGTCTTGCCCGACGCATAGAGCGCCGCCACCAGACTGCCGGCCGAGGTGCCGACGACGAACTCGGGCCTCAGGCCGGCTTCTTCGAGGACCTGAATGACGCCAATGTGTGCAAAACCGCGGGCCGCGCCGCCCCCCAGCGCCAGGCCGATCTTCGGCGGCCGCGGCGGCGGCTTCGGCGGAGCCAGCACGGCGGGTGGCGGAGCGGGGGCCAGGACTGCAGGCCCGTCAGGCCCCAGCGGCTTCGGACTCGCCGCGGCCCCGGCCTCAACCGGCGTTGTTGGCAGGACCGGCGCGACCGGCGCGGTCTGACAACCGACCAAGGACAGGCCCACGACCAGCAGCAGCACCGGAGCCCTCATCCACCCATCACGCATATCGAAAGCCGAACTTCTCACTTCGTGGTCGCCGAAGCTCTTTTTAGAGTCCGGCCCATGTATCGATCCACCGATTCTGACCGCCGCTTCCTGTGCCAGCGCGCCGCGCAGTTCCGTGACCAGCTCGAGCGCCACCTGCG
>JAJTGU010000138.1 GCA_021297985.1 Rubrivivax sp. | reverse complement strand
TCTTGACCCAGCCGAAGAAACCACCGCCAGCGGGCGCCGGTGCGGCGGAAGGCGGCATGGCGACGGGCGCGGCCGGCGCGGCCACCACCGGCGGCGCCGCGACCACAGGCGCCGCGACCGGCGCTGGTGCTGGCGCCGGTGGCGCCGGGCTGTCGGGCAGCACACCCTTGATCAGCGGCTCCTGGCGTCCACGGCCCTTGTCCTTGCTGGTGTCGCGGCGGCGCGTGATGCCGACCTCGTCGTCCGGCTCCTCGACCATCGTGTAGCTGGCCTGCAGGCCCTCCAGCCGCGGGTCATCGTGGCGCAGCCGCTCGAGCTTGTAGTTCGGCGTCTCGAGGTGCTTGTTCGGCACCAGCAGCACGGTGACACGCTGCTTGAGCTCGATCTTGGTGATCTCGGTGCGCTTCTCGTTGAGCAGGAAGCTCGTCACCTCCACCGGCACCTGCACGTGCACGGCGGCGGTGTTGTCCTTCATGGACTCTTCCTGGACCATGCGCAGGATCTGCAGCGCGCTGCTCTCGGTGTCGCGGATGTGGCCGGTGCCGTTGCAGCGCGGGCAGGTGATGTGGTTGCCCTCGCTGAGCGCCGGGCGCAGTCGCTGTCGGCTCAGTTCGAGCAGGCCGAACTTGCTGATCGAGCTGAACTGCACGCGGGCACGGTCGTAGCGCAGGCCGTCGCGCAGCCGCTGCTCGACCTCGCGCCGGTTCTTGCTCTCTTCCATGTCGATGAAGTCGACGACGATCAGCCCGCCCAGGTCGCGCAGCCGCATCTGCCGCGCGATCTCGTCGGCGGCTTCCAGGTTGGTCCGGGTGGCGGTCTCTTCGATGTCGCCGCCGCGGGTGGCACGCGCGGAGTTCACGTCGACGGCGACCAGGGCCTCGGTGTGGTCGATCACGATCGCGCCACCCGAGGGAAGGTTCACGGTGCGGCTGAACGCGGTCTCGATCTGGTGCTCGATCTGGAAGCGGCTGAACAGCGGTGCATCGTCGCGGTAGCGCTTCACGCGATGCACGTTGTCCGGCATCACGTGATCCATGAACTGCCGCGCCTGCTCGTAGATGTCGTCGGTGTCGATCAGGATCTCGCCGATGTCGGCCGAGAAGTAGTCGCGGATCGCACGGATGACGAGGGTGCTTTCCTGGTAGATCAGCTCAGGCTTGGTCAGCGCCTTGGCCGCGCCATCGATGGCGTCCCAGAGCTTGAGCATGTAGTTCAGGTCCCACTGCAGCTCGGCCGCGCTGCGCCCGATGCCGGCGGTGCGTGCGATCAGGCTCATGCCCTTGGGGTAGTCGAGCTGCTCGAGGTTCTCCTTGAGTTCCTCGCGGTCCTCGCCCTCGATGCGCCGGCTGACGCCACCGCCGCGCGGGTTGTTCGGCATCAGCACCAGGTAGCGGCCGGCCAGGCTGATGAAGGTCGTCAGCGCCGCGCCCTTGTTGCCGCGCTCTTCCTTCTCGACCTGCACGAGAAGGCTGTCGCCCTCGCGCACCGCGTCGGCGATCCTGGCATTGCGCACGTCCGTGCCGTCACGGAAGTAGATGCGGGAGATCTCCTTGAACGGCAGGAAGCCGTGGCGGTCCTCGCCGTAATCCACGAAGCAGGCTTCGAGCGAAGGCTCGACCCGCGTGATCACGGCCTTGTAGATGTTGCCCTTGCGCTGCTCGCGACCTTCAAGCTCGGTCTCGAAGTCCAGCAGCTTCTGGCCATCCACGATCGCCAGGCGCCGCTCTTCGGACTGCGTGGCGTTGATCAACATGCGTTTCATCGTCTCTCCTTGCGCACCAGGCCCGGCGGGCCGGCGGCGGCGTGGCATCCATCGGCGATGCACGAGAAACGAAGAACGGAACCGGGCGCGACGGCGCTCCTGGCCCCAGGCTGGACGGGTGGCCGAGCGCGGGATCGCCGCGCCACGGCCGAGGTGTCAGCCCGGTGTCGGTGGCGAGTCTCGCCAGCCTCCGGGCCGCGCGGCAGGCGCATCCACCGGGCCTCCCCGCCGCGCATCGTTGCGCAGCGTTGCAGCACGTCGGGCCTCTCCGGCGACTAGCCGGGGCCTCAAGACGGGGTGCGGGGACCGGGATGTGGACACGGGAGAGAGCCGCGGGTCGCGTCGGGGGCGGGGGAGGGGTGCTGCGGCCGGGAGCCTGATGGGTGCGGTCACAGCGGGGGTGTTCGGTCGTGGCCTCGGCAGCGTGCGATACACGCGCGCCACCGGTTGGCGGGTTCTTCTTCGTTTGCTCTGCCACTGAGCGGCACGCGCCTGCAGAGCGACCATCGCGCTGCACCGCGGGGCTTGGCCCGGTGTTGCATCTACTGGGGCCGGGAGGAGCGCCAGGTCAATATGGCCCGCCGTCCCGACATTTCCACCTTCGGGCGCCTGATATCCTGACCGCGATGACGCGAGCAAGTGCTCACAAGCCCTGAAGTGGATCGGCGGATTATAGGTGCCGCTCCGGGCGCCGCCGTGCCGGCGGTGCAGCGGCTTGTCGTCGACGCCGAAAGCGCCGGCCAGCGGCTGGACAACTGGCTCGTCAAGCGCCTGAAGGGCGTGCCCAAGACCTGGGTCTACCGCGTCATCCGCAGCGGCGAGGTGCGCGTCAACAAGGGCCGAGCCGACGCCGACACGCGGGTCGCCGAGGGCGACGAGATCCGCGTGCCCCCGGTGCGCATGGCCGAGCCGCGCGACACGACCGGGGTGCCGCCCCGCGAGTTCCCGCTGCTGTTCGAGGACGAGCATCTGCTCGCGGTGGACAAGCCGGCCGGCGTCGCGGTGCACGGGGGCTCGGGGGTGAGCTTCGGCGTCATCGAGCAACTGCGCCAGGCGCGACCGCTGGCGAGGTTCCTCGAACTGGTGCACCGGCTGGACAAGGAGACCTCGGGCGTGCTGCTGCTGGCCAAGAAGCGCAGCGCGCTGACGGCGCTTCAGGACCAATTCCGCGGCCGGGCGACGGAGAAGGTCTACACCGCGCTGGTCTTCGGCGCCTGGCCCGAGTCGCTGAAGGTCATCGACGTGCCGCTGCTGAAGACGCTCGACGCCCAGGGCGAGCGCCATGTCCGCGTCGTCGAGGGCGGGCACGACGCGGCGCAGCGCTCGATTTCGCTGGTGCGGGTGAAGCAGCGCCTGACCGGACCGGGCGGCTGCGTGCTGACGTTGCTGGCGGTGACGATCAAGACCGGACGCACGCACCAGATCCGGGTCCACCTGGCCAGCCACGGCCACCCGATCGTCGGCGACCCGAAGTACGGCGACTTCGCGGCCAACAAGTCCCTGGCCAAGGCCAGTGGCTTCGGCCGCATGTTCCTGCACGCGGCGCACATCGGCGTCGAGCACCCGGCGAGCGGCGAACGGCTGCGCCTGGAGGCGCCGCTGCCGGCGGATTGCGCCCGCCTGCTGGAACCGGCCGCGGTTCGCGGACACTCGCGGCCATGACCGCACCGCAACGCTTCGAGTTGCTCGTCTTCGACTGGGACGGCACCCTCTTTGACAGCACCGGCCTGATCGCGCGCTGCATCCAGGCGGCCTGCCGCGATTGCGATGTACCGGTGCCCAGCGACGCCGACGCCGCCTATGTCATCGGCCTCGGGCTGGTCGATGCGATGCGCCATGCCGCGCCTGGACTGCCGCCCGAGCGCTACCCGGAGCTCGGCCTGCGCTACCGACACCACTACTTCGCCAGCGCCCACGAGGTCGTGCTGTTCGACGGCACGCTGCCGATGCTGCACGGGCTGAAGGCGCGTGGCCACAAGCTTGCCGTGGCCACCGGCAAGAGTCGGCGCGGCCTGGACGAGGCGCTTGCGAACTCGCAGCTGCAAGGCCTGTTCGAGGCCACGCGCACGGCCGACGAGACGAGGAGCAAGCCGCACCCGCTGATGCTCGAACAGCTGATGGACGAACTGGCCACGCCGCGCGCGCGCACGCTGATGATCGGCGACACCACGCACGACCTGCAGCTCGCGGCCAACGCCGGTGTTGCCAGCCTGGGCATCGCCCACGGCGCGCATGACGCCGAACTGCTGCACCGCCTGAACCCGCTGCATGTGGCGCGAGGGACCCCCGAGCTGCACCGCTGGCTGCTGGACCATGCCTGAGCCGGCGTCGCCCACACCCGACGACGACGCGACGCCGACCTGGCCCGCCCAGCCCTTGTGCGCCAGCGACGTGCTCGAAGAGAAGGGCCGCGCCTGGGTCTGGGACGTGATGGAGTACGGCCGCCTGCAGCGCGCCTTCGCGCTGCGCTTCGAGGGACGGGTGGTCGCCTATCTGAACCGCTGCGTTCACGTGCCCACCGAGATGGACTGGCAGCCCGGCGAATTCCTGGACATGGAGCGCCGCTGGATCCTGTGCTCGATCCACGGCGCGAGCTACGAGCCTCGCGACGGCCGCTGCGTCGGCGGGCCCTGTGGCCGCGGTCGGCTGCGCAGCGTGGCGGTATCCGAATCGAGCGGGCAGGTGTATTGGTATCCTTCTCGCGACTTGCAGCCGGTCGCCTTCGACTGATCCTGCCCCACCCTTTGGGCCACTCCTGGCCTCGGCCATGAACGATCAAGACCCCCCTTTCGGGCCGGATGCGGCACCCGCCTCGCCGGCGCCGACGCCGGCCTCGAGGCCCTCGCCTCGGCCTTTGCCGGAACCCGCCCCTGCGGGCGCCGCCACGGCATTGCCCATCGGCAGCTCCGCACTTGAGCGACTTGCGCTGGAGATGCTGGCCCAGCAGCGCAACGAGCGGCGCTGGAGGATCTTCTTTCGCCTGGCCTGGCTGTTCCTGGTCCTGATGGTGATCTGGCTGCTGTTTGCGTCGGGCCGCTCCGGTCATGGGGCGCCCACGGCGACCCAGCACACCGCCCTCATCGAGGTCCGCGGCGAGATCGGGCCCGAAAGCGACGCGAGCGCCGAGGCGCTGCTGTCGGCGCTGCGCCAGGCCTTCGAGGACACGGCCGCGGTGGCCATCGTGCTGCGCATCAACTCGCCCGGCGGCAGCCCGGTGCAGTCGGGCATCGTCAACGACGAGATCCTGCGCCTGAAGGCCAAGCACAAGAAGAAGGTCTATGCCGTCGTCGAGGAGGTCTGCGCCTCGGGCGCGTACTACATCGCGGTGTCGGCCGACGCGATCTACGTCGACAAGGCCAGCATCGTCGGCAGCATCGGGGTCGTGATGGACAGCTTCGGCTTCACGGGCCTGATGGAAAAGATCGGCGTCGAGCGCCGCATGATGACGGCCGGAAGCAACAAGGGCATGCTCGATCCGTTCAGTCCGCTCGACCCCAAGCAGGCCGCCTTTGCACAGGCGATGCTCGAGCAGATCCACCAGCAGTTCATCGACGTCGTCAAGAAGGGGCGCGGAGCCCGGCTCAAGGAGTCCCCCGACACGTTTTCGGGTCTGTTCTGGAACGGCGAAGAGGCGGTCAAGCTGGGCCTGGCCGATGGCCTGGGCAACCTGGACTACGTGGCGCGCGAGATCATCAAGGCCGAAGAGGTGGTCGACTACACCGCCCGGGCCAATGTCGCCGAGCGGCTGGCCAAGCGCTTCGGGGCCGCGGTCGGTGCCGGCGCCGTGAAGGCGCTGCACGAGCTGTCGCCGATCCGCTGAGACCGGCTCCGCCGTGCAGCTGCCACCCTCGTCGGTCCTGCCTCAGTACCTGCTGCCCAAGCAGGCGCTGACGCAGTTGATGGGCGCCTTGGCCGGTGCCCGCGGCGGCGCCGCCACGACCCGCGTCATCCGCTGGTTCATCGCCCGCTACGGCGTGAACATGGGCGAGGCGCTGGACCCCGATCCGGCCGCCTACGCCACCTTCAACGAGTTCTTCACCCGCGCGCTCAAGCCCAAGGCCCGGCCGCTGGCGCGTGCCGACCTGATCTGCCCGGTGGACGGTGCGATCAGCCAGTTCGGCGCCATCCACGGTGAGCGCATCTTCCAGGCCAAGGGCCACGACTACACGGCCACCGCGCTGCTGGGTGGCGACGGCGCCCTGGCGGCGCATTTCCACGGTGGTCACTTTGCGACGCTGTACCTGAGCCCACGCGACTACCACCGCATCCACATGCCGTGCTCGGGTCGGCTGCTGCGCATGATCCATGTGCCCGGCGAGCTGTTTTCGGTCAACCCGACCACGGCCCAGGGCGTGCCGGGGCTGTTTGCGCGCAACGAACGCGTGGTCTGCGTGTTCGACGGACCCTTCGGGCCCTGGGTGCTGGTGCTGGTGGGTGCCACCATCGTCGGCAGCATGGCGACGGTCTGGCACGGTGTTGTCAACCCTCCCCGGCCCGGTCAGGTGCGCGAGTGGCGCTACGGCGGCAAGGGCGAGCCCGAGGTCACGCTGGCCCAGGGGGCCGAGATGGGTCGCTTCCTGCTCGGCTCGACCGTGGTGCTGCTGTTCCCGGCCGGACCGCTGTCGTTTGCCCCCGGCTGGCAGCCGGGCGGGCCGATCCGCATGGGCGAAGTCATGGCCCATCGCGCGCCGGCGAGCCTGGCGGACTGAACCGCTCAGCCGAACAAGCCTGGCGCGCTCGCCGCATCGGCACCGGCCCCGGCGTAGAAGCACGAGGGACAGACGGCCCGGTACCGGTCGTTGCCTCCGATCAACACCTGCTCGCCTTCGCTGACGCGCCGGCCGCTGCTGTCCAGTCGCATGTTCATCGACGCCTTGCGGCCGCAGGCGCAGACGGTCTTCATTTCCTCCAGCGTGTCGGCCAGGCACAGCAGCGCCGCCGAGCCGGGGAAGGCCTCGCCGCGGAAGTCGTTGCGCAGGCCGTAGCAGAGCACCGGGATGCCGTCGCACTGGGCGAGGCGGTGCAACTGCACCACCTGCTCGCGGCTCAGGAACTGGGCCTCGTCGACCAGGACGCAGGCGACGTCGTCGGCGAGACCGGCGCGCTCGAAGACAGTGTCCGCACCGAAGCCGGCCGCCTTTCGAACCAGCCCCAGGCGCGAGGCGATGGTTCCCGTGCCGGCGCGGTCATCGTGGGCGGCCGTGAACAGGGCCACCTTCATGCCGCGCTCTTCATAGTTGTGGGCGGCCTGCAGCAAGGCGGTGGACTTGCCGGCGTTCATCGCCGCGTATCGGAAGTAGAGCTTGGCCATGGGAGAGCACCCGAGCAGGCGCAGGAACGAGCGCAAGGAGAGGCGCGGATTGTGGTCGCCGTCGAACCTGGGCCATCACCCGTCGCGCGCGGGACAAACCCCGAGCCCGGGCCTCGCCAGAATGCAGCGCCATGGGAACCTTGCATCTTGTTCGCCACGGTCAGGCCTCGTTCGGCAGCGCCGACTATGACCGCCTGAGCCCACTCGGCGCGCAGCAATGCGCCGCGCTGGGTGAGCACTTCTCGGCTCAGGGCATCCGCTTCGGCGCCGTGCTGCGGGGTAGCCTGCGCCGTCACGAGCAATCACTGGCCGCGATCGCCCCGGCCCTGCAGGGCCTGCCCGAGCCGCAGGTGCTGCCGGGCCTGAACGAATACGACAGCGAGGCCCTGGTGATGGCCTGGATGCGGGAGACCCGGGCCCCGCCACTGCCGCCCGTGGGCAGCCCCGATGGCCACCGGGCGCACTTCCGTGCCTTGCGCGAAGCCTTGCTGGCCTGGATGGCCGGCCGCACCGAGCCCGTCGGCATGCCCAGCTGGCCCCTGTTCCAAGCGGGCGTGGTGCAGGCGCTGGACCTGGTGCGGTCGCAGTGCGAGGGCGACGTGCTGCTGGTGTCCAGCGGTGGGCCCATCGCCACCGCCGTGGCGGCGGTGATGCAGGCGCCCGACGAGGCGATGGTCGAATTGAACCTGCGCATCCGCAACAGCGCGGTCAGCGAGTTCCACTTCACGTCGCGGCGGCACGCGCTGCAAGGCTTCAATGCCGTGCCGCATCTGCTGGCCCCCGAGCGGCGGGCCTGGCAGACCTACGCCTGAGCCGGGACCTGAGCCCGGGCCTGAGCCGTCGTCAGAACTCGAACGCGACGTTGACACCCAGCGTGCGCGGCGCACCGGCCGCCGCCGCGGGCAGCGGCAGGTCGAAGAAGTTGCGCGTCAGGTCGTACTCCTTGTCGAACAGGTTGCGCGCAAACACGGTGGCGCGCCAGGCGCCCTTCAGCGGCGCGAACTCCAGCCGCGCGTTGGCCAGCCAGTAGGCCGGCGTGTTGAAGTCGTAGGCCGGGTTGATGCGGTTCAGGAAGCTGCGGCCCTTGTCGCGGTAGGCGGCGTCGGCCTGCACCGCGACACCGTAGCCGCCGAGCTCGAAGCGATAGGTGGCCCCGAGCCCGTAGCTCAGGCGCGGAAAGTACAGCGGCTGCCCGGCCAGGTCCGCCGCCGGGCTCAGCGCCCGGTACTGCTTGAACTTGCCGTCCTTGTAGCCGACGAACTGCGTCAGAGTCAGCGCACTGCTCGGCTTCCAGGCGAGTTCGATCTCGATGCCGTCGATGCGCGACTTGGGCGCGTTGACGATCTTGCCGACCGTGGCGCCAGTGGCCGGATCGAGGATCGCATCCAGGATCTGCATGTCGCGGTAGTCGTAGTGGAACAGCGCCGCATTGATGCGCAGCGCCGGGCTCGGGTCGGCCTTGAAGCCCACTTCGTAGGCCACCAGCACCTCGGGCTTGAACGGCGTCAGCGCGGTTTCGTTGAAGGTGTTGTAGGCCGTGAAGCCGCCGGACTTGACGCCCCGGCTGACCGACGCATAGCCCAGCAGCGCGCGGCTGGGCTGCCATTCAAGGCCGAGCTTGCCCGAGGTCTCGTCGTGGCCGAAGCTGCCGCTGCTCGGGCCGCTGAACGGGATCGGCGGGGCCAGGCTCGCGGTCGCGAAGTTCAGCCGCTCGCGGTCCTCCTTTTCCTGGCGCAGACCGGCGACGAGCTTCAAGGACTCGACCAGCCGCCAGTCGACCTGGCCGAACACGCTGCGGGTGCGCACCTTCTGGCCGTAGCTCGTCTGCACGATCGGGAAGCCGAAGCTGTTGGCGAAGCTCGACGCGTAGATCTCGTCCAGCCGCTCGTTGGCGGCATAGACACCGGTGACCCAGTTCAGCGCCGCGTTGGTGTCGGCGTTGGCCAGGCGCAGCTCCTGGCTGGTGTTGCGGCTGCGGCTGTCGAACCAGGTCTCGGCCAGCGGCAGCGACGTGCCGTCGTAGTCGGCGAGTTCGCGGCGCTGGAAGCGGTCGCTTGCGGTGATGCTGGTCAGGCGCAGGCCGCCGAGCGTCCAGTTCACCGTCAGCGACGCGCCGCTGCTGTCGTTGTCGCGGCCGGGCCTGGCATCCGCCGGCTGGCCGTACCGGGCCAGGAAGGCGGGCGCAAAACCCCAGCCGGCGAGCCGCCGGTCGCGGTCGGCCGGCAAGGCAGCCTTGGGCACCGGGTAGCCGGGCACCGCCGGCTGGGCGACGAACAGGTACAGGCCTTGGCCTTCGGAGGTGTCGCGTCCGCTGTTGACGCTGAGGTTGAACTTCAGGTCACGCGTCGCATCGAGTTCAAGCTGGGCGCGCAGTCCGAACACGTCCTTGTCGCCGAGCTTGGCGCCGGTGTCGCGGCTCTTCTGCCAGGCACCGCCCTGCTGGGTGGCCAGCGAGACCCGGCCGCGCAGACTCGCCGACAGCGGCCCGGACACGTAGGCCTCGGCCGACTTCTCGCCAAACGAGGCCAGGCCGAGATTCAGTCCCGCCTCGAAGGCCTTGCTCGGTTTGCGGGTCAGGAAGTTGACCGCACCGCCCGTGGTGTTGCGGCCGTACAGCGTGCCCTGGGGTCCGCGCAGCACCTCCACCCGTTCCAGGTCGAACAGCAGGCCCTGCGTCTGCACCGGCAATGGCAACGCGACCTCGTCGACGTAGACCGTCACCGCGCCGGCGTTGTTGGTCGCGTAGTCCTGGAAACCCACGCCCCGCAGGCGGAACTGCGCCTGGCTGCCGCCGAACGCGGGCTCGACCTCCAGGTTCGGAACCTCGTTCTGCAGCTGGTTGACCTTGCGCACGCCACGCGCGGCCAACTCGTCGCCCGACAGCACGCTGAGCGCCACGCCGACCTGCTGCGCCGATTGAGACCGCCGCTGTGCGGTCACGACGATGGTTTCCAGTGCCGGCCCGGCGGCCGCTGCCGGTGTTGCACCTGCCGGCGCAGCGGACTGCGCCGAAGCGACTCCTGGGGCCGCGGCCGTCGCCAGGGCGAAGAGCTGCACCACGCCAACGGCAATGCGGGTGCGAGGCAAACGAAGGCTGTGCAAGGGACTCTCCTGGCGTTGCGGGTCGGATGGACCCGGTCCAGGAATGCTAGTGCGGCCCGACGCCGTCCGCCGGGCCCGACTCAACAACGACCGTGTCTGCCCAGTCGTCGCAAACCGGCCATCAGCCCCAGCCCAAGCAGCGCGATCGACAGCGTCCCGGGCACGGACACAACATGGTGGCCGCCACCGGTGTACCGGCCCCCACCCCAAGGTTGACCGTAAAGGATCGCAGGCATCCGGCGCCACTCGGGGTCGGCATCGGCCCCGGACTTGAGCGCGAGCTCGGGGCCGTCGTCGGCCTGGTTCAGCACCGAGACGTTGCCGCAGACCCGCGGCACCATCACGGCCAGCGTGCGGCCATCGGTGTCGCGCGCTTCGTACAGCTCGGCCGGCTCCACGTGACCGGGCGCAAAGTTCACCCGGGTCGACAGGCACAGCGTCATGCCGAAGGTCATCGCGATCTGCCGGGCGTCGAAGACGCGGCCACTGTCCAGTCCTCGGATGCCATCGGTTCCGATTTCCAGAAGCTCGACCGGCGTGCCATCGCGCACCTGACGGGCGATGTCCTGCACCACGGCTTCCGGCAGCGCCGCGCTGCGCAGCGCCTGCTCGACGCTGCCCCGGTAGGGATTCCCGCCCGGTTTGCCCCAGACGCAGTTGCGTCGCAGCGTCAGGGTCTCCGCCGAGGCCTGTCCACCCGACTGCTGGGCCAGGGCCTTGTGATGCTGATGCAGCGGATGGGCCAGCGGCAGCAGCGGGCCGTCCCGGGTCTCGCCTGCGGCCACCTCGGTGCTCGGTGCAGCGGGATTCATCGCCGCCTTCACGATCACCGATCCGACCGCCGCGAGCGACGTGCCGAGACCGCCCAGCAGCGCCACAAGCACCCAGCTGCGTTGGAGCCGGCGGCGCAGCAGGCGACGGCCGCGACGGCGGCGGCGGCTTCGGCGTTTGGAGGGTTCGGGGATTGGCGTCACGGGTCATGGCGACCCACCGTTGCAGACGCTGCCCTTTCGGCGTCGGCACGGGGGTCGAGTCGTTCTTATCGACCCTTCATCCAATGACTTGAACCCAGCCGGGCGGGCCCCGCGACCACTGGCACGCCCGTCCGGGGTTGCGAGGCATGACACTGCGAGCATGTCCGCCGCCCCGCCCCCACCCGATGCCCAGGCACTGACCGACGAGGTCGAGTTCAGTGCGTTGCGGGCCCAGGGCCCTGGCGGTCAGAACGTCAACAAGGTGTCCAACGCGGTGCAGTTGCGCTTCGACGTGCACGGCTCGTCGCTGCCGGACGATGTCAAGCAGCGGCTGCTCGCGCGGGCCGACCAGCGGATGAACAAGGACGGCTGCCTGGTCATCAAGGCCCAGACGGCCCGCAGCCTGGAGCAGAACAAGGCCGACGCGCTGGCGCGGCTGGTGGCGGTGGTGGCCGAGGTCTGGACGCCCCCGGTCCAGCGGCGGGCGACCCGACCGACCTACGGCTCGCGCCAGCGGCGCCTCGCGGGCAAGGCGATCCGCTCGGACGTCAAGGCCTCGCGCGGCAAGGTGCGCGAGTAGCCCCGCGGCGCCTTGCCCTCAGCCGGCGGCAGCGGCGGTGGTGGCAAGCAGGCCGCGCGTTTCGATGAAGCGCACGACCTGTGCAACCCCTTCGTCGTGGCGCAGGTCCGTCATCACGTAGGGCCGGCGACCGGCGTGGTCGGGCCGCATGCGCCGGGTGTCGGCTTCCATCACGCCAAGGTCGGCGCCGACATGGGGCGCGAGGTCGGTCTTGTTGATCACGAGCAGGTCGCTGCGCGTGATGCCCGGGCCGCCCTTGCGCGGAATCTTCTCGCCGCCGGCGACGTCGATCACGTACAGCGTCAGGTCCGACAACTCGGGGCTGAAGGTCGCGGCCAGGTTGTCTCCGCCGGACTCGATGAACACGATGTCGGCCTCGGGGAAGCGCGCGAGCATGCGGTCCACCGCCTCGAGGTTGATCGACGCGTCCTCGCGGATCGCGGTGTGCGGGCAGCCGCCGGTCTCGACACCCAGGATGCGTTCGGGCGCCAGTGCGCCGGCCACGGTCAGCAAGCGCTGATCCTCCTTGGTGTAGATGTCGTTGGTGACGACCACCAGGTCCCAGCGCTCGCGCATCGCCTTGCAGAGCTTCTCGACCAGCGTGGTCTTGCCCGAGCCGACCGGGCCGCCGACCCCGACCCGCAGTGGAGGCAGCCGCTTGGTGCGACCGGCGATGTGGTGCAGGCGTGAGGTTGCG
The DNA here is from genome assembly GCA_021297985.1 of Rubrivivax sp. Lineage (GTDB taxonomy): Bacteria > Pseudomonadota > Gammaproteobacteria > Burkholderiales > Burkholderiaceae_C > Rubrivivax. Next base: position 14,899 of record JAJTGU010000138.1, on the reverse strand, counting down.
TTGACGCTCATGGTGGGGGCTGGGCTTCGGTGGGAGTCAGGACCGGAACAAGCGCGAGTATTGCGACTCGTGACGGGCGGAGTGGATGGCCAGCAGCGGCGTGAAGGCCTGGCGCTGCGCGTCGGGCGTGGCCAAGGCCTGCTCGACCAGCCCCGGCAGGTCGGCCACCAGGGCCGCGAGCATCTGCCGCGCCGCCGCCTGGCCCAGTGGTACCGCCTTGATGGCGGCCTGCGACATGGCCTCGCACCAGGCAAAGGCAAACGCCAGCAGGGCCTCGCGCTCGCCGGCATCGGCCAGCGCCGTGCCGAGCGCAAAGGCGACCGGCCATGCCGGCGCCGGAACCAGTGCCGCCAGCGTTGCCAGCCGGGCATCGCCGGCCTGCGGGCCCTGGCGGTGCCACTCCAGCAGCGAGCGGCCCATCTGCTCGGTCTGCAGGCGGAACTCCGCGCTCTCGCGCGTGGCCAGCGCCCAGGCGTTCAGCTCGGCAATCCGGGGCGCGTCATGCTGCCGCCAGGCGAGGTGGGCCGCATGCAGCAGCGGCAGTTCGGACCGCGCCAGCACCAGCGTGGCCTGCTCGCGCAGCCAGGTGGTGGCACTGCCGCGGTCGTGGACAAGACCCGCATCGACCGCGGCCTCCAGGCCTTCGGAATAGCTGAAGCCACCCACCGGCAGGGCCGGGGATGCCAGCCACATCAGTTGAAGCAGCGCGTTGGCGTCAGCGGTGGACGTGGCCATGCCCGTGGTCGTGGTCGTGGTCGTGGTGGGCGTGACCATGATCGTGATCGTGGCCATGATGGTGATCGTGATCGTGATCGTGATCGTGATCGTGGCCATGGCTGTGTCCGCCGGCGGCATAGGCACCCCCTTCGGGCTCGAAGGGCTGCGCGACTTCGGCCACGTCCAGGTGCATGCGGCGCATCAGGTCGGCGAGCACCGGATCGGGTTCGATCTTCAGGTGGTCGGCCTGGACCTCGACGGCGACATGACGGTTGCCCAGGTGATAGGCCGCACGGGCGATGTCGGTCGGCTGGCCGTGTGCGGGGCAGGGCGTGATGCGCAGCACGGCCTGAGGTGCGGCGACGACCTTCACCAGCGACCCGTCTTCGGCCACCAGCACGTCCCCACCGCGCAGCACCGTGCCGCGAGGCGTGAACACCGCCAGCGCACGGCCCTGGTCGTCGGTCGCGTCGAAGCGGCTCTTCTGCCGCTGGTCCCAGTCCAGCGCCAGCGTGGCCGCCCGCTTGAGCAGCACGGCCGCCAAACCGCGGCCTTGGGGGATGTGTTTGTTCAGGGTCAGCATGGCTTGTGACGCGGTCGGCAGACGTTTAGTATTACAGACGTTATAACGGAGTTGACCATGACCGCACTCAAGCTCACCCAGATCGGCAACTCCGTCGGCGTCATCCTGCCCAAGGAGATCCTGGCGCGGCTGAAGCTCGAAAAAGGCGACACGGTGTTCGTCACCGACTCGGTCGACGGCGTTCGGCTGACGCCGTTCGACCCGGAGACCGAGGCGCAGCTTTCGATCGGGCGTCAAATCATGAAGGATCGCCGGGCCGTTCTTCGCGAGCTGGCCAAATGAGCAGCAACCAGTCGTGGGTCTGGCTCAGCGCGCAGGTGCTGCTGGCCGTCCATGACGAACAGCTTTCCGAACACGGGGGCGCGCCCGGCACCCGCGACGAGAGCCTGTTTCACTCGGCCATGGCCCGGCCCCTGAACCTGGCGGCCTACGGCACGCCTGATGCAGCCGACCTTGCCGCCAGCTACGGCTTCGGCCTGGCGCGGAACCATGCCTTCGTCGACGGCAACAAGCGCACCGCCTTTGTTGCCGTCGAGTTGTTTCTGGCTCTCAACGGCCACCGCCTCGACGCCTCAGACAGCGACTGCGTGATTGCGATGCTCGCTCTCGCCGCCGGCACCTTGAGCGAAGCCGAGTTCGCCGACTGGCTGCGCCGGCACCTGCAGCCGCGCTGAAGGTGACCGCCGTCGGGCCGACCCGTCTGCGCCTGCTGGGCGAGCCGGCCTGGGCCGGGGCCGACACGGCCTGGCAGCCTCTGGCGGGCAAGGACGCGCTGCTGCTCGCCCGGCTGGCGCTCGACGGCCCGCAGCCACGGGCCGAGATGGCCGCCTGGCTGTGGCCGCAGGTGCCACCCCCACGCGCCAACGCCAACCTGCGCCAGCGTCTGTTCCGGCTGCGCCAGGCCGGCGCCGAACTGGTCCGCGAAGACGCCGCCACGCTGCATCTCGCGGCCGGCATCGCTTGCGACACGCTGGCGCTGGCCGACAACGCCGCGGGCGTCCCCGACGAGCTTGCCGACGGCAGGCTGCCGGCGCTCCTGCAGACCGTGACCCTGGAGCCGGACTCGCGACGGTCGGCCGACCTACTCGACTGGCTCGACCGCGCGCGGCAGGTCTGCGCCGCGCAGGCGCTCGACCGTCTGGCCCGCCGCGCCTGGCACGACCTGGGCGAAGGCAGCCTTGCTGCCGCTCTGCACGGTGCCGAACGGCTGCTGCTGCTGGAACCCCTGCGCGAGCACAGCTGGCGGCTGCTGATGCGGGTGCACCACCAGCGCGGTGACCGCGCGGCGGCGATCAACGCGTTCGAGCGCTGCGAGCGGTTGCTGCGTGAGGAACTGGGCGTGCGCCCGGCCCCCGAAACCCTGGCCCTGCTGGACGACTGCGAGGCGCTGGCGACGACACCTGGCAAGGGCCAGGCCCTGGCAGGCCCGCTGCCACCCGCGCTGCTGCGGCCACCGCGGCTCGTCGGCCGCGACGGCGCGCTGGCACGCATGGCCGCGGCCTGGCAGGCCGGGCGGCCCTTTGCCGTTGTCGGCGATTCCGGGCTGGGCAAGAGCCGGCTCCTGGCTGACTTTGCGGAGCAGCGGCCCACCGTGCTGCGGCTCGCGGCGCGACCCGGCGACGAGTCGCTGGCCTACGGCGTCGTGGCACGCCTTCTGCGCCAGGCCATGGTGTCGCGGTCGGCCACGCCGGAGCAGTTGCTGGCCGCGTTGCCGGACCCGGGCACTCGCGCCGAACTGACCCGACTGCTGCCAGAACTGGGGCCGGCCCCTGCCGCACACGGCCAGCCGGTGCTGCTGAATGCGGCGCTGGAGATGGCTCTGGCGGCGCTTGCAGCGAGCGGACTGGAAGGCCTGCTGGTCGACGACCTGCACCACGCCGACGAGGCCAGCCGCGAGTTGATCTGGCGCCAGACCGCTGCCAGCGGCCCGCTGCGCTGGGGCCTGGCCAGCCGCCCGGAACGATTGCCCGCGCCCGCCATGCCGCCGAACCCGCGCCTGGAGTGGCTGACCCTCGACCCGTTGAGCGATGCCGACGCTGCCACCTTGCTGGCGAGCCTGGGGCCCCTGCCCGGCTGGCCGGGGTCGCCCGACGCGGCACCGTCCATACAGGCCTTGCAGACGCGGCTGGTGCAGCACTGCGTCGGCAACCCGCTGTTCCTGCTCGAAACGCTCAAGCTGCTGGCCCTGCAGCCTGCACTCGCCGAGTCCACGCGCTGGCCCGTACCGTCCAGCGTGCAGGCGGTCCTGGACCGGCGCCTGGAGTGCCTGTCGGCGACGGGGCTGGCCCTCGCGCGGCTGACCGCCATCGCGCCCGGCGAGTTGCCGCGCGATGCGATCGGAAGCTGCCTGGACCGCGGGCCGGAAGCCTTGCTGGCCGCTCTTGGCGAGTTGCACGGCGCCCAGCTGCTGACGGCCGGCAGCGGCATGCACGACGTGGTGCGGGATGCCGTGCTTGCCCGGTGGCCGGCACCGATGCGCTCGCCGCTGCATGCGCGGCTGGCCCACGCGCTGGACGCCTGCGGCGGACCGGCTGCGGCAGTGGCACGCCATGCGCTGCTGGGCGGCGACGACGCTCTGGCGGCCAACGCCAGTCTGCGTGCTGCGGCACAGGCACGCCAGCTGGGGCGCAGTGCGGAACGTCTGGCCCTGCTGCGTCAGGCTGCCGACGCCTGGGACCGGGCCGGCGACGGCGATTCGGCCTTGCAGGCACGGCTTGAGGCCATCGAGCCGGTGCTCGCTGTCGACGGACTGGAGGCGGCGTTGACGGCCTGTGACGGGCTCGCGGCCCAGGCGGGCAACCGCCCGAAGTGGGCGGGCGCGGTGGCGCTGGTGCGAGCCGAGGTGTCGCTGAACGGCTACCGCCCCGAAGAAGCCGAGGCCGCCGCCCGACAGGCCTTGCTCTGGCAACTGCCGGGGGCCGACCCGGCGAACGACGACACCCTCCGGGCCCACCTGCTGCTGGCCGCCGCACTGGCCCTGCGCGCTCAGTTCGAGCAAGCCCTGAGCGTCGCCACGCCGTGGCTCGACGCCTTGCGTCAGGTCAGCGATCCCCTGCGGGCGGCCACGCTGTGGAGCCAGTGGGCGCTGGTGCAGCACGCCGCCGGCCGCCTTCGGCCTTGCCTGGAAGCCCTGCAGCAGCAGCGTCTGTGGGCACGGCAGGCCGCCGACGTGGCGGCCGAGGCCCAGGCCTTGTCCAGCCTGTCCGGCCTGCAGCTCGCGCTTGGCGACCCTGAGCAGAGCATCGCGATGGCCCGACAGGCCGGCGACCTGCACCGGCGAATGGGCGAAGAACACTCGGCCCTGCTGGCCGACGTGAACCTGGTCATCGCACTGATCGGATGCGACCGCTTGCTCGAAGCCGAGGGGGTTCTCCTGCGGCTGGGCCAACTGTCGGCCCGGCCGGCGCAAGCCCCGGACAGTCAGCTCGCCTGGATCGTGCCCGAGCTGCAGGCCGAATGGCACCTGCGCCTGAACCGGCCCGAAGCCGCCCTGGCCTGCGTGGCCACCGAGGCGCCGGTCGAGGCGGCGCTGACCCGGCGCCTGAACCGCGGTCTGATCCGGGCGATGGCTTTGCAGGTCATGGGTGACACCGACCGGGCCGTCGCCGCGTGGTGGGACCTGCAACATCTGGCGGGTGGCACGGCCTCGGGCCTGCCGCCAGACGTCGTCATGCCGCGAGCCGGCGTGCAGCTGCGGGCCCTGGCGCTGGCCAGCGTGGTGCTGCCCGCGACGGCGGCTCGGCGCCAGCTCGACCTGCTGCTGGGTGTTGCCGAAAGTGCCTCGGCACCGGCCTCATCGGCCCTGGTGCGTCTGCGCCGGGCCGCCGTGGCGCTGCGGGCCGGCGATGCGGTCACGGCTTTGGCCGACGTCCGCTGGCTGCTCGCCCAGCGTGACGCGGTTCGCCACCTGTACGTCTCGACGGCCGAGGTGCTGAGCCTGGCCCACCACGTTGCCCACGCCCTTGGCAAGCGCACGATGGCCGCGCAGGTCAAGGCCGCGGCGCAGCGCTGGTGGAGCGGCGAGGTGTCGCCACAGTTGCCGGCCGACGGGGCCCCGGGCTGGTGCCGCCACCCGGCCCACGCCGGACTGTTCGCAGCGTTCAGCTCGGGCGACGGCGTTGCCACGCCACCGCGGGCACCACCGCCGCCAGGCCGGCAAGCATCAGCAGCATCGCGGCCGGCTCGGGGATGACCGGCGACACCGGGATGATCAGACCGGTTTCGTCGATGCGCACGCCCAGGCCACCCGGTGGCATGGCGCCGCCGATCAGGCCGATCGAGGCCAGCGTCAGCGTGCTGTGCGCATTGCCCGCGTTGAAGGCGGTGTTGGACACGACCATCGTGATGGCGCCACCCAGTGCGCCTTCGTGGCGTGCGGTGAAGCTCTGCACGAAGCCGCCGTACAGGCTCTGGTCGCCGATGAAGATGTAGTCCAGGCCGCCGGGCACGGGTCCATAGGTGACGGTCAACGCGCTCTGGTGATTCACGATGATGACGTTGGATGGATCCAGTCCGGCGACGTAGCGCGTGCTGGCCGATGACAGGCTGCTGGATCCCACGGTCAGGCTTCCGACGAGCTCGAAGTTGAAGTCCAGCTCCATCTCCATCGCATCGGCCGGTGCGACCGGCAGGTTGCGGCCGATGTCCCACAGCGAATAGGTCGATGTGCTGCCGGCACTGGACTGGAAGGCCGTCTGCGGCCCGGCCCCGGCGCCATTGGCGAAAGCGGACACCTGGACCCGCGACGCACGCGCGGACGCCTGGCCGAAGCTGGCGGAGACCTCGACGTCCACGCTGCTTGTCTGCTCGTCGCTGCCGATCAGGTTCTGCGCCGCAAGTGCCGTGATGTTGCCGGCGTGCACCGGAAGGGCACCCAGGAGCAGGCAAGGCAGCAGCACCGAGGATGCCCGCCACAGCGACTTCAGGATCGGGGTGCGGCGCGACGGGACGTTGGGGGCATCGTGCATGGCAGGCTCGCGGTGTCGGTAGGGCCCAGGGGCCGATATCCGACAGCTTGAGCCCGGGCCGTTACTGGCGCGTCACGCCCGCGAAAGTCAGAACAGGAAGTACCGCTGCGCCAGCGGCAGCACCGTCGCCGGGTCGCAGGTCAGCAACTCGCCATTGGCCCGCACGGAGTAGGTCTGCGGATCGATCTCCATCGTCGGCAGCCAGCTGTTGTGGACCATGTCGGTCTTCCTGACGGTGCGGCAGCCGCGGACCGCGGACAGCTTCTTCTGCAAACCGAGCTGTCGTCCGATGCCGGCGTCGAGCGCGCTGTGGCTGACGAAGCTGAGCGACGTGGCCTGCAGCGTGCGGCCGAAGCTCCCGAACATCGGCCGCATGTGCACCGGCTGCGGTGTCGGGATGCTGGCGTTGGCGTCGCCCATCTGCGCCGCGGCGATGAAGCCGCCCTTCAGCACCAGGCTCGGCTTGACACCGAAGAACGCCGGCCGCCACAGCACGATGTCGGCCCACTTGCCGACCTCGAGGCTGCCGACCTCGTGTGCGATGCCGTTGGCCAGCGCCGGGTTGATCGTGTACTTCGCGATGTAGCGCTTGACGCGGAAGTTGTCGTTCCGGGCCGAGTCCTGGGGCAGCGTGCCGCGCTGGCCCTTCATCTTGTGCGCGGTCTGCCAGGTGCGGATGATGACCTCGCCGACACGGCCCATGGCCTGGCTGTCGCTGCTCATCATGCTGACCGCGCCGAGGTCGTGCAGCACGTCCTCGGCGGCGATGGTCTCGCGGCGGATCCGGCTTTCGGCGAAGGCCAGGTCTTCGGCGATCGCCGCGTCGAGGTGGTGGCAGACCATCAGCATGTCCAGGTGCTCGTCGACGGTGTTCACCGTGTACGGCATGGTCGGGTTGGTGCTGCTGGGCAGGAAGTTGGCCTCGCCGACGACACGCATGATGTCGGGCGCGTGGCCGCCGCCGGCGCCTTCGGTGTGGAAGGCGCAGAGCGTGCGGCCGCGGGTGGCGGCGATGGTGTCCTCGACGAATCCGCTCTCGTTCAAGGTGTCGGAGTGGATGGAGACCTGGGTGTCGGTGACCTCGGCCATGGTCAGGCAGTTGTCGATCGCCGCCGGCGTGGTGCCCCAGTCCTCGTGCAGCTTCAGGCCGATCGCGCCGGCGGCGATCTGCTGGCTCAGCGCCTCGGGCCGGGTTGCGTTGCCCTTGCCCATGAAGCCCAGGTTCATCGGGAAGGCCTCGGCCGCCATCAGCATCCGGTGCATGTTCTCCGGGCCAGGCGTGCAGGTCGTGGCAAAGGTGCCGGTGGCCGGCCCGGTGCCGCCACCGAGCATGGTCGTGATGCCCGAGGCCAGCGCCTCGTCGATCTGCTGCGGACAGATGAAGTGGATGTGGCTGTCGATGCCGCCCGCGGTGACGATCATGCCCTCGCCGGCGATGATCTCGGTGCCCGGGCCGATGACGATGTCCACGCCCGGCTGGACGTCGGGGTTGCCGGCCTTGCCGATGGCGGCGATGCGGCAGCCCTTGATCGCGATGTCGGCCTTGACGATGCCCCAGTGCTCGACGATCAGCGCATTCGTGATCACGCAGTCCGGTGCCTCGTGCGGGCCCGGGCCGTTGACGACCTGGCTCTGGCCCATGCCGTCGCGGATCGTCTTGCCGCCGCCGAACTTGACTTCCTCCCCGTAACCGCCGGCGCGCAGCGTCATGTCCTGCTCGACCTCGATCACGAGGCCGGTGTCGGCCAGGCGCACGCGGTCGCCGACCGTCGGGCCGTACATCTCGGCGTAGGCACGCCGTCCGATTTCGGCCATGGTCACAGGCTCCCGTTGACGAGACCGCGGAAGCCCCAGGCCTGGCGGGCACCGGCGTAGTCCACCAGCGTCACCGTGCGCTCCTGCCCGGGCTCGAACCGAACTGCCGTGCCACTGGCGATGTTCAGCCGCATGCCACGCGCGGCTTGCCGGTCGAACAGCAGCGCGGCGTTGGTCTCGGCAAAGTGATAGTGCGAGCCGACCTGGATCGGCCGCTCGCCGCTGTTGGCGACCGTCATCGACAGCCGGCGCCGTCCGGGGTTGAGGGGGTGGTCGTCCAGGGACTCGTCGATCAGCAGCTCACCAGGGATCATGTCAGTGCACTTCAGGTTGGGGGTGCTCGATGCCGTGCGCCGGGAGGCGGCATGACAGCGCTTTCACGCAATGGGTTGGTGCACGGTCACCAACTTGGTGCCATCGGGGAAAGTGGCCTCGATCTGGATTTCGGTCACGATCTCCGGCACACCGTCCATCACGTCGGCACGGGTGAGCACGGTCTTGCCTTCGCCCATCAGCTGGGCCACCGTCTTGCCGTCGCGCGCGCCCTCCAGCATGGCGGCACTGATCAGGGCGATGGACTCCGGGACGTTGAGCTTCAGGCCGCGGGCCTTGCGGCGCTCGGCCAGCAGGGCCGCCGTGAAGAGCATCAGCTTGTCTTTTTCGCGCGGGGTCAGGTCCATCGGCGGGTGCGGTTGAGGTTGGCGGGGCCAGGGTGGCACGGCGATTGCAAACCACGTGCCGTCGATGGTCAATCGGCTCCGAACCCGGGGCCACCAACACGAGGGGAACCCGTTCGATGAAGCGTCGCGATCTCATTGCCACCCTGCCCGCTGCCGCCGCAACCACCAGCCTGGGCAGCCTGACCTCCCTTTCCGCCTGGGCCCAGCAAGGCCCGATCAAGGTCGGCGTCCTGCACTCGCTGTCCGGCACGATGGCGATCTCCGAGACCGTGCTCAAGGACACCGTGCTGATGGCGATCGACGAGGTCAACGCCAAGGGCGGCGTGCTCGGCCGCAAGCTCGAGGCGGTGGTCGTCGACCCGGCCAGCAACTGGCCGCTGTTCGCCGAGAAAGCCAAGCAGCTGATCAGCCAGGACAAGGTCGCCGCCGTGTTCGGCTGCTGGACCAGCGTCAGCCGCAAGAGCGTGCTGCCGGTCTTCGAGCAGAGCAATGCGCTGCTGTTCTACCCGGTGCAGTACGAGGGCGAAGAGCTGTCGGCCAACGTCTTCTACACCGGTGCCGCGCCCAACCAGCAGGCCATTCCCGCCGTCGAATACCTGATGAGCAAGGACGGCGGCTCAGCCAAGCGCTGGGTGCTGCTCGGCACCGACTACGTCTACCCGCGCACGACCAACAAGATCCTGCGTGCCTTCCTGAAGGCCAAGGGCGTGGCCGACGCCGACATCATGGAGGAATACACCCCCTTCGGGCATTCCGACTACCAGACCATCATCGCCAAGATCAAGAGGTTCGCCGGCGAGGGCAAGAAGACCGCCGTCGTCTCGACGATCAACGGCGACTCCAACGTGCCCTTCTACAAGGAGCTGGGCAACCAGGGCCTGAAGGCCACCGACGTGCCGGTGGTGGCGTTCTCGGTCGGCGAGGAAGAGCTTCGCGGCGTCGACACCAAGCCGCTGGTCGGCCACCTGGCGGCGTGGAACTACTTCATGTCGATCAAGAACCCGGCCAACGACGAGTTCATCAAGAAGTGGTCGGCCTACGCCAAGGCCAAGGGCGTCGCCGGCCACAAGGACAGGCCGCTGACCAACGATCCGATGGAAGCCACCTACATCGGCTTCAACATGTGGGTCCAGGCGGTCGCCAAGGCCAAGAGCACCGACGTCGACAAGGTGCGTACCGCGATGTACGGCCAGACCTTCAAGGCGCCGTCGGGCATCACGAGCACGATGGACCCGAAGAACCACCACCTGCACAAGAGCGTGTTCATCGGCGAGATCAAGGCCGATGGCCAGTTCAACGTGGTCTGGAAGACTCCCGGTCCGGTGGTGGCCGACCCCTGGAGCGACTACATCGCCGAGAACAAGGGCAAGAAGAACGAGCCCGTGATGGCGGCGAAGAAGTAAACCGCGGTCAACTCGACCCGTGTTCCGCTGCTTCTCCCTCCCACGCCTGCGGGCGTGGGCAGGGCCGCGGGCTTCTGCTCAGGGCTTTGCCCGGACCTGGGCCTGTGCCTGGGCTTTGGTTCTGGCGCTCGCCTCGCTGCTGCTCGCCCTGACGTCCGGCCCTGCCCATGCGCTGCCGGCCGAACTGGCGGCGCGCATCGCTGCGGGCGATAGCGACTCCCGGCTCGCCGCGCTGGCCGAGGCGGTGCAGCGGCGTGACGCGAGCCTGCAGCCCTTTCTGAAGGCCCTGCTCGCCGACGAGGTGAAGCTCGCCGGCGGCCGGGCCTACCTGGTGCAGGGCGACACGGTGCGCGACGCCAGCAGCGGTGCTGCGGTCGCGGCACTGCCCGAAGGTGCCGAGGACGTCGTCAACAACAACCGGATGCGCCGCGAGTTCGAGGCGGCGCTGGCGGCGATGAAGCTGTTCTCGGCGGACCGCCGCGAACGCGCCGCAGCCATCGTCGAGCTGAAGGACGGCACCGACGAAGCCAAGCTGCCGCTGATCGAAGCCGCCGAGGCTCAAGAGAAGGACCCCGAGCTGCGGACCCAGATCGCGCTGCTGAAGGCGGGTGTGCTGGTCTCGGCCAGCGACCGCGGCAAGCGACTGGCGGCGGCTGCCCTGCTGACCGGCAGCCCGCAACCTGCAACCCGCGCCTTGCTGCTGGAACGCCTGGCCCCGGGCGCCGAAACCGATCCCGAGGTTCGCGCCGCGCTGCAGGCCGCCCTGGCCACGGTCGAACAACGCCTGGCCTGGGGCGACCGTGCCGGCGTGCTGTTCTCGGGCATCAGCCTGGGCTCGATCCTGCTGCTGGTGGCGCTGGGGCTGGCCATCACCTATGGCCTGATGGGCGTCATCAACATGGCGCATGGCGAGCTGATGATGATCGGCGCCTATGCGACCTATGTCGTGCAGAACCTGTTTCGCACGCACTGGCCGGGCGCCTTCGACGCCTACCTGGTGGCCGCCATTCCGGTGAGCTTCCTGGCCGCGGCGCTGGTCGGCGCGGCGATGGAGCGCAGCGTGATCCGCTGGCTCTACGGCCGGCCGCTCGAGACCCTGCTCGCGACCTGGGGCATCAGCCTGATCCTGATGCAGTCGGTGCGCTCGTTGTTCGGGGCCCAGAACGTGGCGGTCGAGAACCCGTCGTGGCTGTCGGGCGGGCTGGCCGTGCTGCCCAACCTGACCCTGCCCTACAACCGGCTCGCGATCCTGGTGTTCGCCGCGCTGGTGCTGGCCGGCATGGCGCTGTTGATCGCCAGGACGCGGCTCGGCCTCTTTGTCCGCGGCGTGACGCAGAACCGGCAGATGGCGGCCTGCGTCGGCGTGCCGACGGCACGGGTGGACACGCTGGCCTTTGCGCTCGGATCGGGCATCGCCGGTCTGGCCGGCTGCGCGCTCAGCCAGGTCGGCAACGTCGGGCCCGATCTGGGCCAGGGCTACATCGTCGATGCCTTCATGGTCGTCGTGCTCGGCGGTGTCGGCCAGCTCGCGGGCACCGTGTATGCCGCGCTCGGTCTGGGCGTGATCGGCAAGCTGCTCGAAGGCTGGCAAGGTGCCGTGCTCGCCAAGATCATCGTGCTGGTGATGATCGTGGCCTTCATCCAGAAGCGGCCGCAGGGCCTGTTTGCGCTCAAGGGCCGGAACGTCGAAGCATGACCGTGCCCGCATCGCCTGTGCCGCCAGACGCGACACCGCTGGACCTGACGCCGTTGCACCCGCGCCTGCTGCCCCGGGAGGGCTGGCTCGCGGTGGCGGTCTTCGTGCTGCTGCTCGTGGTCGCGATCCCGTTGGCCCACCTGGTGGTGCCCGAGGGCAGCGCCCTGCACTTCGGCGGTTTTGCCGTCGGCCTGCTCGGCAAGCTCCTGTGCTTTGCGATCTGCGCGCTGGCGATGGACCTGGTCTGGGGCTACGCCGGCATCCTGTCCCTTGGCCACGGCCTGTTCTTTGCGCTCGGTGGCTACGCGATGGGCATGTACCTGATGCGCCAGATCGGCAGCGACGGCCAGTACCGGCTGCCGATGCCGGACTTCATGGTCTTCCTGAACTGGAAGGAGTTCCCGTGGCACTGGGCGCTGTCGGACAGCTTCGTCGCGCAGATGCTGCTGGTGGTGCTGGTGCCCGGGCTGCTGGCTTTCGTGTTCGGGTACTTCGCGTTCCGCTCGCGCATCAAGGGGGTCTACTTCTCGATCATCACCCAGGCGCTCACGTTCGCCGCGATGCTGCTGTTCTTCCGCAACGAGACCGGCTTCGGCGGCAACAACGGCTTCACGGACTTCAAGCGCATCCTCGGCATTCCGCTCAACACGCCCGGCATGCGGGTGTTCCTGTGCGTGTTGTCGGGCCTGGTGCTGCTGGGCCTGTTCCTGATGTCGCGCGCGCTGGTGCAAAGCCGCTACGGCCGGATCCTGCAGGCGATTCGCGACGCCGAGAGCCGGACCATGTTCAGCGGCTACGACCCGGTCGCGGCCAAGCTCTTCATCTGGACGCTGTCGGCCATGATGTGCGGCATCGCTGGCGCGCTGTACGTGCCGCAGGTCGGCATCGTCAACCCCAGCGAGATGAGCCCGGCGGCGAGCATCGAGATGGCGATCTGGGCCGCCGTCGGTGGCCGCGGCACGCTGATCGGACCGATCGTCGGTGCGTTGTTCGTCAACGGCACGAAGAGCGTGTTCACGGTCGCGTTCCCCGAGTTCTGGCTGTTCTTCCTCGGCGCGCTGTTCATCGCCGTGACGCTGTTCCTGCCCCAGGGGCTGGTCGGCCTGGCGCGCCTGGTCTGGACCCGGCTGCGGCGGGGTCGGGCATGACACCCGATCTGCTCAGCGCTGGCGCCCAGCGCCACGCCGCCGCGCTGGCACGGGCCGCGGCATCGGGCACGGGTGGCTCCGGCGGGCGCAGCGCGAGCTACGGCCGCCTGCTCGGTGCGGAGGTGGACTTCACGCACGGCGTGGCGCTCTACCTGGACGAGCTGACCGTCAGCTTCGACGGCTTCAAGGCGCTGAACGCGCTGAGCCTCAGCCTGGACGTGGGCGAGCTGCGCTGCGTGATCGGGCCCAACGGCGCCGGCAAGACCACGCTGATGGACTGCATCACCGGCAAGACACGCCCGGACAGCGGGCGCGCCAGCTTCGGCAGCACGCTGGATCTGCTGCGCATGAGCGAGGCGCAGATCGCGACCGTCGGCATCGGCCGCAAGTTCCAGAAGCCCACCGTCTATGAGCGGCTGACCGTGCTCGAGAACCTCGAGCTGTCGCTCGCCGGCGACCGCCGCGTGCGCCACCTGTTGCGCGCCCGGCTTGACGGGGCACAAGCGGCCCGGCTGGACGAGCTGATGACGCTGATCCAGCTCCGCACCGAGGCCCACCGCAGCGCCGGGCTGCTGAGCCATGGCCAGAAGCAGTGGCTCGAGATCGGCATGCTGCTGGCCCAGGACCCCAAGCTGCTGCTGCTGGACGAACCGGTGGCCGGCATGACCGACGACGAGACCGCCCGCACCGCCGAGCTGCTGCTGGGCCTGGCGGGCCGGCACACGCTGATGGTCGTCGAGCACGACATGCACTTCGTGGCGACGCTGGCGGCCGGCCACCGCAAGGTCACCGTGCTGCACGAGGGCCGCGTGCTCGCCGAGGGGCCCTTGGCCCAGGTTCAGGCCGACGAACGCGTGGTGGAGGTCTACCTTGGCCGCTGAGTTGGACGCTGGACCCGCCGGCGACGCCGTGCTGAAGGTCCAGGACCTGCAGCAGTTCTATGGCGGCTCGCACATCCTGCGCGGCGTCTCGTTCGAGGCCCGGCTGGGCGAGGTGACGGTCGTGCTCGGCCGCAACGGCGTCGGCAAGACGACGCTGCTGAAGAGCCTGATGGGCGTGGTCCCGGTGCGCGAAGGATCGGTGCGCCTGGCCGGGGCCGGCGTGACCCGGGCAACACCGTTCGACCGCGTGCGCGCCGGCATGGGCTACGTGCCGCAAGGCCGCGAGATCTTCGGCCGCCTGACCGTGGCCGAAAACCTGAAGATGGGCCTGGCCAGCCGGCCCGGCGGCACGCCGCTGCCCGGCGAGCTGTTCGAGATGTTCCCGGTCCTGAAGGAGATGCTGCAGCGCCGCGGCGGCGATCTCTCCGACGACCAGCAGCAGCAACTGGCCATCGCCCGCGCGCGGGCGCCAGGGCCGAAGCTGCTGCTGCTCGACGGGCCGAGCGAGGGCATCCAGCCGAGCATCATCAAGGAGATCGGCCGCACGATCCGGCGCCTGGCCGAACGGCGCACGATGGCCATCGTGCTCGTCGAGCAGTACTTCGACTTCGCGGCTGAGTTGGCCGACCAGTACCTGGTGATGGAGCGTGGCGCGGTGGTGATGCGCGGCCGCGGCGCCGACATGGCGGCCGACGGCGTCAAGGCGCGGATGTCGATCTGAACCGTTCGCCTGGACCGGGCGGTCCATGGCCGACAATCCGCCCCGTGAAGCAGGCCAGACCGCCGCTGGTGCGATCGCCGAAAGGCGGCACTGGAGGAAGGTCCGGACTGCACAGGACGGCGTAGCAGCTAACGGCTGTCCACCGCGAGGTGAGGATCAGAGCAACAGAGACGAGTCGAGCCGGATGCCCCACTTGGGTGCTCTGCGAGGCGGCGGCGCAAGCCGACGGCCTGGGCCTTGGCCCAGGCTCGGGCGCAAGCCCGAACCGAGCAGCCACCCGAGCCGGGG
>JAJTGU010000022.1 GCA_021297985.1 Rubrivivax sp. | reverse complement strand
GCCGGTCCGACAACGGCCACGCGCATGGACAAGTTCACCGAGATGATGCTGGCGCAGACCGGACTGATCGGCATGATCGGCAAGGCCGAGCGCGGGCCGACCGGCATCGAGGCCATCCGCAAGCACAAGAGCGCCTATCTGATGGCCGTCGGCGGCGCCGCCTACCTGGTGGCCAAGGCGATCAAGGCAGCCAAGGTGGTGGGTTTTGCCGACCTCGGCATGGAAGCGATCTACGAGTTCGAGGTCCGCGACATGCCGGTGACGGTGGCGGTCGACGCCCAGGGCACCAGCGTGCACAACACAGCCCCACGGGAGTGGCAGGCCCGCATCGGCAAGATCCCGGTCGCGGTGGCTTGAGCCAGGCGCCGACGGCTGTTGCGTGTCCCAGTTCTTCGACGTCCACCCCACCCACCCGCAACTGCGACTGCTGAAGCAGGCGGCGCAGATCCTGCACGGCGGTGGCGTGGCGGCGATTCCGACCGACAGCAGCTACGCCCTGGTCTGCCGCCTCGATGACAAGGCGGCGGTCGAACAGCTGCGGCGCATCCGCGAGGTCGACGAGCGGCACCACCTGACGTTGCTGTGCCGCGACCTTTCGGAGCTGGCGAGCTACGCCCGGGTCGACAACCGGCAGTACCGGTTGCTCAAGCTCGGCACGCCAGGGCCCTACACCTTCATTCTCGAAGCGACCAAGGAGGTGCCGCGTCGCGTGTCGCACCCGTCGCGCCGCACCATCGGCCTGCGCGTGCCCGACCACCCCACAACACAGGCTCTGCTGACCGAGTTCGGGCCACCCCTTCTCGCGACGACGTTGATACCGCCGGGCGAATCCGAACCGCTGAACGACGCCGACGAGATCCGCGAGCGCTTCGGCAAGCAGCTTTCGGCCATCGTTGCTGCGGGCGCATGCCCGATGCAGCCGACGACGGTGGTCGATCTCAGCGGCGAGGAGCCCGTGCTCATCCGACAGGGCCGGGGCGAGCTGGGCCGCCTGGGCCTGTAGCGCTTCGTCTCGGATACCCGGCCGCCGGGCCGACCTACACGATCGACAGCGCCGATCGCACGGTGGACAGCACTTCGTCGACGCGAACCGGCTTGGTCAGGAATCCGGCGAAGCCGGCACGAAGCCCTCGACGCTCAGTGTCTTCCATCGCATTGGCCGTCACCGCCACGACCGGGATCGAGCTGGCACGCGGGTCGCGCCGGATCGCCTGCAAGGCGGCAAAGCCATCCATGCCGGGCAGGTTGAGGTCCATCAACACAAGGTCTGGCAGCTCGTCCTTGACGTAGGCCAGCGCCAGCTCGGCGCTGTGCAGGCACACCAGGCGCAGTTCCGGCAACTCGGCAAGGATGAACTCCATCAGCCGCTGGTTCGCCGGGTTGTCCTCGACGTAGAGCACCGTGGCTTTCCTGGATGTCGTGTCCAGCGGCATCGCACCGGAATCAATCGCCGCACCCGGGACGTCGCCCTGGTGGCCGGCAGCAATGATGAAGTCGACCCAGAACACAGTGCCAGAACCAGGCTCACTGTCAAAGCCGATGCGCCCGCCCATTTGTTCGACCAGCCCCTTGGTGATCGAAAGCCCGACGCCGGTGCCTTCGGTCGGTCCGTGCTCCTTGCCAAGGCGCTGGAACGGCTGGAAGACCCGACCATGCTTGGCTTGCGGAATGCCGTCACCGGTGTCCCGGACGGAAAGCCGGACATGCCCCTCGGAAGCGGTCCCGGTGACCAGAACGCTGCCGCCTTCGCGGTTGTACTTGATGGCGTTGGACAGCAGATTGAGCATCACCTGCTTGGCACGGGTGTAGTCGACCTGCATGGCCGGGAGGTCGGCCAGAGCTTCCGGGTCATGCAGCCTGACCCGCCGCCCGAGAGCCAAGGGGCGAACAAGATGCAGGCAGTCGTCGAGCAGCCTCGCCGGGGCCACAGCCTCCAGAGACAGCTCCAGCTTTCCGGCCTCGATGCGGGCCAGATCGAGTACTTCGTTGATCAGCGCCAGCAAGTGTTCGCCACCCCGCAGGATGTGGTCGACCTGGGTTCGTTGAGAACGGCTGAGCCCGCCCATCCGGTCCATCCGCAGCAGCTGCGCAAAGCCCAGGATGGCGTTCATCGGCGTACGCAACTCGTGGCTCATGTTCGACAAGAACTCCGACTTCGCCCGGTTGGCGCTTTCGGCGGCTTCTTTGGCGGCACGCAACGCCGACTCGCTGGCGGCCAGCGACGCCTGCGAGGCCTTCAGTTCGGGTGATGTCGGTCCGGATCGAGATGTAGGACATCGGCAAACCGCTTCGGTCCAGCAGCGGAACGATCGTCGACTCGACCCAATAGAGACTGCCGTCTTTGCGTCGATTGCAAAGCGTTCCCCGCCAGGTGCGTCCGCAGCTGATCTCGGCCCACATCACGGCGTAGAGACTGGCCGGATGCTCGCCGGACTTGAGCAGGCGGTGATTGGCTCCGACCAGTTCATCGCGCCCGTAGCCGATGATGCGGCAGAAGCGCTCGTTCACGGACGTGATGGTGCCCTGGAGGTCGGCGGTGCTGACGATGGCATGCTCGTCCAGTGCTTCAAGCCTGGAGCGCTGCATCAGCTGGTCCGCCATCATGGACCGCCATCCGCTGGAGGCGATCTGCGATCCTTGCGCCTGCTGCGCCAGGTCGCGCGCAAGGTCTTCGCCAGCAGCCGTGGCTGCGATGGCCTGGCTGCACCAGAGCCCCTCGGAGGCGAGCGCCTCCTGCTGGGCGGTACTCGCACCCAGGGCGACCACCGAGAACGGCCTGCGCTGCCACCGGCCCGATCCGCCCAGTACGCGGGCGGCCGCCGCAGGATCATCAAGTGCACGACCGGCCAGAACGACAACATCCGGGTCGAAGCCATCGGGGTCGGATTCGCGCTCCGCCACCGAGGGCACAAACTGCAACAGCAGCGACCAGGCCCCGAAGGACCGTGGCCAATCTCGGCCACGATCCGCGTCCAGGCCGCAGACGAGGATTCGGGCGACGCCCTGGTCTTCTGGCTGCCGAGCCGCCGGATGGCGCATGGATGCTCCTCCCCGTTTCGTCGCAGTATCTGCGACAAACGTGACCGATGACAGGGCATCTCGGGAAGCCGGACGGTCTCCCCAGGTCAGGCGGCGGCCAGCGTGTGTCTAGCGACGCGGGCCGCGTGGCGCCGGGCCGCCCCGGCCGCCCGCCGTGGAACCAGGTCTCGCACCTCCGCCGGGGCGACCGCCTCCACCGCCTCCACCGCCACCCGGCCGACCCCCACCACTGCGCGCACCGCCGCCGCCACGACCGCCGCGTCCTGGCGCGCCGGCACCAATGGTCATGCGGTGGCCAAGCACGATGGGCTCGGCACGCTCGCCGCTCGGCGCTTCGAAACCGTGGATGGTCTCGCGAACGATCGTGCGCTTGGTCAGCTTCTCGATGTCGCGCAGGAAGCCTTCTTCGTCCATGCAGACCAGCGAGATCGCCTCGCCCTGGGCGCCGGCGCGGCCGGTGCGGCCGATGCGGTGCACGTAGTCCTCGGGCACGTTGGGCAGCTCGTAGTTGACGACGTGGGGCAACTGGTCGATGTCGATGCCGCGGGCTGCGATGTCGGTGGCAACAAGCACGCGCAGGTCGCCATTCTTGAAGTCCGCCAGCGCTTTGGTGCGTGCACCCTGGCTCTTGTTGCCGTGGATCGCCATGGCGGTCACGCCGTGCTCGTTGAGCCACTCGGTCAGGCGGTTCGCGCCATGCTTGGTGCGAGAGAACACCAGCACCTGGTGCCAGTCGCCGGTCTTGATCAGATGCGCGAGCAGTTCCTTCTTGCGCTCGCGGCCGACCGGGTGGACCTTCTGCGCGATGTTCTCGGCCGTTGCGTTGCGCCGTGCAACCTCGATCAGCGCAGGCGCGTTGAGCAGCCGGTCGGCCAGGGCCTTGATCTCGTCGCTGAAGGTGGCCGAAAACAGAAGGCTCTGCTTCTTGACCGGCAGAAGCGCGAGCACCTTCTTGATGTCGTGGATGAAGCCCATGTCGAGCATGCGGTCGGCCTCGTCGAGCACGAAGATCTCGACGTTGCGCAGGTCCAGCGTGCCCTGGCCGTGGTGGTCCAGCAGGCGGCCCGGCGTCGCGACGAGGATGTCCACGCCTTTGCGAAGCTTGTCGACCTGCGGCTGCATTCCGACACCACCGAACATCACCATGCTCGTCAGCGGCAGGTACTTGCCGTAGGTGCGCACGCTTTCTTCGACCTGCGCGGCGAGCTCGCGTGTCGGGGTCAGGATCAGCGCCCGGATCGCGATCCGGCCGCGGGCGTCGCGCTTGGTGCCAGCGGCGGCCAGGCGATGCAGCATCGGCAGCGTGAAGCCGGCCGTCTTGCCGGTGCCGGTCTGGGCGCCGGCCATCAGGTCGCCACCGCCGAGCACGGCTGGAATGGCCTGGGCCTGGATCGGCGTGGGGGTGTCGTAGCCTTCGTCGCGCACGGCGCGCAGCAGCGGCTCGGCAAGGCCGAGTTCGTCGAATTTCATGGGGTGGATCAGGCCCGGAGGGCCGGTGTCGCAAACCTGCGGTTCGGGCATTGCGCCCGCGCCAGTCGCCAGGTGCGAAGGGTGAAGTGGGGTCGGAATCGACCGCGCGGTCAGTGACTGGGGGCTGCCCGCGCTGTTGTCGCGCATTCTAGGCGAGGTGGCAGCCACACGAATGCCGCCGAACCCGCCCAACAGACCTGTCGTGGCGGGGCTGTTCGCAGCACCGCGCCCCGTCGTGGCGTGTCAGCTCGGCATGCCCTGGCGGCCGTTCAGGCGCAACCAGCCGCGCACCACGCGGTAGATGGCCCAGATGCCAAGCGCGAACATGCCCAGCGCCCAGGTGCCGAAGCCCACCAGCACCATCATCAGCGGCAGCGACACCAGCGCCACTGCCACGGCCCAGGCCAGCGCGAACCAGAAGGTCCGGATCTGCCAGCTGAAGTGCGACTCGACCCAGGTGCCTCGGGCCTCGCCGCGGTACACATAGTTCAGGATCACGGCGATGATCGACGGCCAGCCGAACAGGAAGCTGCCGAGCACGCTGGCGGCACCGAAAGCGCCGAGGACCAAGCCGATGGCATGCAGTCCGTAGACGATGTGCGCGATGCGCACGATCGCAGCATCGGTGCCAGGGGTTGCGACAGTGGCAGGGGTCGAGGGAATGTTGTCCATGTGCGGGATGATGCCAGGAGCAGCGCGCTTGGGCAGTCTTCCGACCGCATCTTGCGACGAGCCGGCCGTCCGGTGCTACAGGCTGCAACCCCACACGACCGTTGGATCACACCCATGCAAAACAAGTCCGTGCTGATCGCTGGCATGGCTCTTTCGCTTGCCGCCACCGCAAGCCAGGGCACCGAGTACCAGTTCATCGACCTGACGCCGCCCGGGGCCGCTGCGGCCCAGGTCTGGGATGTCAACAACCGAGGCCAGGTGGTCGGCAGCGTC